>JALGVA010000001.1 GCA_029820295.1 Candidatus Zipacnadia bacterium | reverse complement strand
GGGGCCCTGGTTGCTCAAGTGCATCCCCCCCAACGAGGCGGAGTGGGTGAGCGGAAGTGATACGGCTCGTCGCGGGGCACGTGAGAGTTCGTGGGGCGCGGGGGCGAGTCCTTCCTGCCTTGTTTCCCGTGGAGACGCCACGCTCTGCCAACGCCTCCGATGCAGGATGTTCACCTTCGGCGGAGAAGCATTCCAGGTGCTGCCGGGACTTCACGTTCGGCCATGTGCCTGCCGAGACGTGCGCCGCAGGCTCACCGGAGGAAACGGAGGACAGAGATGACTCGCCGCGCCTTCACGACGATGACCTGTCTCGCGCTCGCTGTCCTGCTCGGAGGCGCCCGGCCGGCCTTCGCGCAGCCCACCGTTGAGGACGAGTTGCTGGCCTGCTTCGACCAGAACGCCAGCGTCGGCTACGAGCGCGCAATCGTGCTCTTCGACCAGGCCGCGAAGCGCGGCGACGTCGACGGCATGATGGCCGTGCTGCGCGTGCCCATGTCGCTTCTCGCGCGGCTCGACACTGATGGCAAGCTCCGCATCGAGACGACCCTGTACTGCCGGCCGCTCGACACAATGGCCGCCGCTGCTGCTGCGGCGGCGGAGGGGGCAGGCCGCTGGGAGCTGTTGGGCGAGGCCAGAACGATGCAGGGCACCATCGCAGCCACGTGGGGGACGATTTACCCGTTCCCGGGACTCCCACGAGTCTACAGCTACATGAGGGCAGCCGACGAGGCTTTCGCCAGGGCGGGGGCGCAGTCAGCACCAATGTTGGTGGCACTGCGCGCCTGGTTGGAGGGCCGGGGCAGCACCGAGGAGGCGCTGCAGAGGGACTGGGAGGGGCGGGTCACCAAGCTGGGTGAGCTGGGTGAGCTGGGCTCCATCGTTGACGCGATGATGCGGGCAGCGTTCGTACTCAGCGATTCTGAAGCGGTCGCCATTCATGGCGAGTTGGTCGAGCGCCTGCGAACTGAGCAAAGCGAGGAGTCGTATGCATCCTGCGGTAGCTATGCCGCTTGGATGCTGGCCGTTCCAGGGACCGAGGCCATGATCCCGGTGCTGCGACAGGTGGTGGATGAGCGTGGTGACTCGGCGGCTCAGGGCACCTGGGCCATGGTGTCAACCAGCTTGGGGGGGGCGTGCTGGAACCTGTGGTTCGGTCGCGATGACATCTACCGGGAGACCGGCTACTGGCCGCGACGCCACTACAAGCGCGCAGAGTGGGTCTCCTTTGAGTTCTGCCACTCTGCCCCCAAACTGGCGCAGTTCGGGCGTGAGACCGAGGCCGTCGCCATGGCCGAGTTTTCTCTTCGCCTCCTGTTGGAGGCCCCCCCCCCGCGCGCGTTTCGTGGCGCGGTGGGCTCCAATGATGCTCTGGCCGGGCGTCCCTGCATACATCCGCCGCGAGACCTTGCGCCTCATGTGCGAGGACTACGAACTCGGCAACGGTGCCGCAGTCGGTCGAGGTGAGGCTGGCGCCCTCATCAACCAACGGTGGCTCCCACACTTGACCGGAACTTGCGCCATATTCCGCTCCCGGTACGCCGACTCCCCCCGCGCGTGGTCAACGGACCCGAGCTGGGCGATTGAGACGGGCTTTGATCTGGTGACGCTGGCGGAGCGCATGGAGAAGCCCGAGGACTGCATCGCGGTGCTGGAGGAGGCGGCGAAGTTCTTCGAGCTGACCGACCGGCCCGATCTGGTCGCCGAGACCATGGCGCTGGCCCAGGCGGTGGCGGCGGCCAACCCCGAGGCGCTGCACCGGCTGGCGCTCTCGCGCGCCCAGTGGGCCGCGTCCGAGGGCCGCTGGCGCGACGTCATCGACCTGCTCAGCTCTGGCTTCGCCGACCAGCCCTCGACCACCGAGTTCCTGCACGCCTGCCTGCTGATGGTGCACGCCGACCTGAACCTGGGCACGGTCGAGGAGGCCAACCGGCTGTTCCAGCGCGCGGTCGAGCTGGTGGGCTCGGTCGGTTTGAGCGCGGGCGAGCAGGCCAACTACTACGTGGGCCTGTCGCGCATGACCGAGGACGACGAGTGGCGCCGCAAGCTGCTGCAGCAGGCGCGCGGGGCGCTCGAGGGCGCGGGGCTCGACCGCATCGCCAACAGCGTCGATCAGGAGTTCGCGGCGCTGGCGTTGCGCTCGGGGGACCTGCCCGCCGCGCAGGAGGCGCTGATCGACGTCATCGACCGTATCGAGGCGCAGCGGGAGGAGTTGGCCTTCGACCCGCTGCTGCGCCAGCGCTGGTTCGCCGACAACATCACCCCGTACCGCCAGCTCATGCGCGTGGCCGCTCGCCGGGACGACGCCGAGCTGGCCCTGGCCTGCGGCGAGCGCATGCGCGGTCGCGCGCTCATCGACCAGCTGGCGTGGAAGCGCGTGGACATGGCGGTGCAGCTCTCCCCCGCGGACCGCCAGCGCTTCGCCGAACTGCGCTCGATGCGCGCCGAGGCCTACGCGCTGCTCGACCGGGCGATGGGCGGGGGCGCCGAGGCCTCGGCGGTGCGCGGCATGTACATGCCGGTGCGCGGGTTGTACATGCCCATCCGCGGGGCGCTGGGCGTGGCCGACGCGACCACGAGGGACGAGGTGCAGTACCTGACCGGGCTGCTGGATCGGCTGGCGGCGGAGGAGGCGGCGCTGGAGAGCGCGATCCGCGAGTCGGTGCCGGCGTACCGGGCGGCGTCGAGCCTGAGCATCCCGTCGGGCTCGGAGCTGGTGGCGCAGATGCGCGGGCGGCCGGAGGTGGCGGTGCTGCACTACACCTTCGCCGACGAGGGCCTGGTGGTGGTCGCGCTGGCGCAGGGGCGGGAGCCTGAGGTGGCGTTCATCACCGACCCCGACCGCGAGGGGCTCTACCGGCAGATCGCGCGCTTCCGCCAGGCGATCTGGGAGCGCAGCGATGACGCCTACGCGCAGGCGCAGGCGCTGTATTCGGTGCTGGTGAAGCCGGTGGAGGGCGCGCTGGCGGGGGCGGAGCGGGTGTGGATCGTGGCCGATGGCGCGGTGCAGCTGGTGCCCTTCGCGGCGCTGATCGACGGGCGGCGGCAGTACCTGGGCTCGCGCTGCGCGCTGGCGTATGCGCCATCGCTGACGCTGGCGCTGTCGTCGCGCGGGGAGCGCCCGGCGCCGTCGCGCTCGGCGGTGGTGGTGGCCGCGCCGGACACGGGAGCGCCCGAGGCCGAGGCCGGCGAGGACGATGACCGGGGGCTGTACATGCCGGTGCGCGGGATGTACATGCCGGTGCGGGGCGCCTACACGCCGATCCGCGGCGAGGGGGAGGTGTCGTCAGCGCTGACGGGCATGGCCATGGTGCCGCTGCCGGCGGCGCGGGCGGAGGGCGAGGCGATCGCCGCGCAGTATGAGGGCGCGCAGCTGCTGGCCGGCGCGGAGGCGACCAAGTCGGCGCTGGTGGCGGCGGGGAGCGACTGCGGCGTGCTGCACATCGCGACGCACGGCTATGCCGACCCGGATGTGCCCGAGTTCTCGGGGCTGCTGCTGGCGCCGCCGGCGGGCAGCGAGGCGGCGTACGATGTGCTCACGGCGCTGGAGGTCTACACCTGGCCGCTGAATGCGCGGCTGGTGACGCTGTCGGCCTGCCAGACGGCGCTGGGCCGTGACGTCGAGGGCGAGGGCATCCTGGGGCTGTCGCGGGCATTCATCTACGCCGGCGCGCAGGACGTGGTGTGCTCGCTCTGGCCGGTCTCGGACGAGAGTGCGAGGGCGTTGATGAGGAGGCGCTGCAGGCGGGTCAGAACGCGCTGCCGCAATCGGGCGACAAGGCGCACCCGTTCTACTGGGCCGGCTTCATCGCCGTCAGAGGGCCGGGGTAGCGGTCGGGCGAACCAGCCAGCACAAGCGCATCCCTGCCGGGAAGTGATAGCCATGTCTCGTGCACTGCTGGCGTGCGCGCTCGCGGCCGTGTGCTCCGCGGCCTGGGCGGAGTGGTCGTTCACGCGCGAGGTATATAGCTGCTACACCTCGGACATGACCTTCCAGGAGCTGGCCGACGCGGGCGTGACCTACATCAGCCACGTGCCGGCGACGGCGGAGACCGCCGCCGAGGCGCACCGCTGGGGCCTGCGTATCATGCCCTACGTGTCGCTCTACAAAGTCGTGGACAGTAGCGAATCGCCCGGTTTCAGGACCCAACCATTCTGGCGCGAGATCGACCTGGTCGAACACCCCGACTGGGTGCTGATCCGGGAGGATGGCGAGCGCCGCCTGCCCTTCGATGACCCCGACTACCCTGCGGGCATCTACCAGTCGTGCTGCAACCAGCCGGGGATCGCCGAGGCCTACGTGCGCGGCGTCGAGAACGTGCTGGCGACCGGCGCCGATGGCGTCTTCGTGGACAATGTGCACCCGTACCCGAAGTGCTACGGACCTGAGCTGGGCATCCACCGGCATCTCTTCCCCGACCTCGACAACACCGAGATGTACCGGCGCGCGCTCATGGACGTCTACCGCGCGGTGAAGGCGCACGGCGCCCGGTTTGCGGTGATGCTCAACTCCGGCGGCCCCAGGCATGATTACGTCGGCTACGGCGACACGCTGATGTGGGAGTCGTTCGTCTTCCGCTGGCCCACCGAGGAGATGCGCCGCGACCCCGCGCGCATGTGCCGGACGCACGACTGGGCCGCAGTACTGCGGGCATATGAGCAGTGGCGCGACTTCACCGACGCCGGCGGCTCCATCGCCCCGCTCACCTACCTGCCGGCGCCCGAGCTGGAGCACGAGCACGCCTTCCTCGCCTGGGCCTGTGCCAAGCTGTGCGGCTTCCAGCAGTGGACCGGCACCGCCGAGGAACGCCAGGACATCCTGCGCCAGCTCTATCGCACGGACACCGGCATGCCGGTCGGGCCCCTGGAGAGCGACGGGCCGGTGTACTTCCGCCGCTATGAGCGCGCCGTCGTGGCGGGCAACTCCGCCGCCGAGACGGTCCGTGCCGAGCTGCCGTGGGAGTTGAATGATCCGCGCGTGGCCGATCTGTACTCGGGGCAACTGCTGGTAGCGCGCGATGGCCGCATCCGGGTCGAGCTGCCGCCGGACTCGGGCCGCGTGTACGTGACGCAGGCCGCGTACCTGGCCAACTGCCTGGCCGAGGCGGCGAGCATGGCGCGGAGCTGCTCGCTGCGCGCGGGCCAACTGGCCGCAGAGGGCGGCGCGCAGGCGTCCGGCGCAGCGGCGGTGCGGCGCGTGTTCGACGACGCGCTGGCGCAGGCCGAGGGGTGCCTGCAGAGGGCGCAGCGCGACGGTGTTCCGCGCGACCAAACGGCGCGTGAGCGCATCGCGGCGCTGACGAATGCATTGGCGCCGCTCGCCGCACTCGCCGCGGCAGACAGCGGCAGCACAGCCGAGGAGCGGCTGCTGGCCGGCGGCGTGACCGCGGCGGAGCTGCCGGACCTGCTGCGCTCGGAGGATGAGCAGCCGTTCGAGGTCGAGCTGACCGAGAACGGCGTCGTGGTGCGCTCGGGTGGTGCGCAGTTCTCGTTCGAGAGCGCCGGGCCCCGGGGCGAGGCGTCACTGCGTCTCGGGCGCGCGAACATGCAGCTCTGGACCACGAAGAACGCGCTGGCGGACGGCGACGGCTGGTATCATGCGCGCAGGTTGAGCGAGGTCGAGCTGGTCGAGGACGGCCCGGAGCGCAAACGCGTGGCCTTCACGCTCAAGCTGTTCGGCAGCGAGAGCGGGCGGGACGTGGACGAGCTGGATGTGCGGGTGCATGCCACCATCGAGCGCGGCGTGCCGGGGGTGCGGATGGAGACCGCGTTGCGCAACCATACCGACGAAACGCTGGACGCCTACTGGTTCTGGAACATCAGTGGCGGCTGGCACAGCTTCCCCGACGGGACGACGGTGCGCGAGCCGAGCGATCGCGAGCCGCCCGGCGCGACCGGCTGGGAGTACCTGCACGCGTCGGAGGGCGGCGGCGGGGGCGTGGTGCTGGCGGGCTTCCCGAACATGGGCTACTCGGGCAGTCAGTTGCACCTGTTCGCCCAGCCCAAGACCCAGGCGCTGGAGCCCGACGCCGAGATGCCGATGGACTTCGTGGCCTACGATGTCTCGGCCGCCTCCTCATGGCAACACGACGGCTTCCTGCAGCGACGGCGGCGCTGGTACGAGCAGTACGCGTCGCTCGCGGCACAGGTCGTCGCGGGCGTCAGCCTGGACATGGACGCCCCCGCGCGGATGGTCGCGGGTGTGCCCGCGCAGGTGACGCTTCGGCTCAGCGGCCCGCGACTGCGCGCGGTCGCGGGCGCGCAGTTCGGCCTGAGCGCGACCGTCGGCGGGCGGGCGCTGCCGGTGACACCGGTGGAGGCCGAGGCTTCACGGGTGCGCTTCGTCGTCGAGGTGCCGGCGGAGCTCGATGGCGACAGCCGGCTTGAGCTGGAGGCGACGGCCGCCCTGGACGGCGCCGGGGGGCCGATGACTCTGCGCGCCTTCGCGACCCTCGGCGTGGGAGCGCCGGTGGAGGTGCAGGGCCTGCGCCAGGTGCCGACGTCGGACGGCGGGCTGAGCTTTGCCGCAACGCTGCGCAACAACCTGCCGGAGGCACTGCCGGTGCGCCTCACGCTGACCGGAGAGCGCATCGCGGCGGCGGAGGTAGGCACGGTGCTACCCGGCGGCGGCGATAACGCGGTGGCGCTGAACGTGCCGGCCGCAGTTGCGCCCGCCAGCGCCGACCGGGTGACGCTCACGCTCGAGGTCGACTTCGAGGTGGCGGGGGAGGCGCGCAGCGTCGTGCGTGCGCAGGAGATCGCGCTGCTGCCCCAGGCGGTCTGCTCGTTCACCGCCCGCGCGCCTGTGATCGACGGCAGGCTCGACGACGCCTGCTGGGCCGGCGCGACGGAGCTGACCGGCTTCGTGCACCATCAGACCGGCGAACCGGCGCGCGATCGGACCGTGTGTCGCGTGCTGGCCGACGAGGCGAACCTCTACGTCGGCTTCGAGTGCTTCGACGACGACCTCACACATCTGCGCGCGGACGCCCTGCCGGACGAGCGCGGCCTGAATCCGGAGGTGCCCGGCGATGACAGCGTGGAGATCTACGTCGATCCGCGCACAGGTGGGGCCGGCTACTTCCGCCTGGCGCTCAACAGCCTGGGCGCCGCGAAGTCATCCGCGGACGGCGGTTGGGAGGTGGCGACCAAGGTTGCGGACGACCGCTGGGCGCTCGAGGTGCGGATACCGTTCGCCATAGTCGGCGCGACGCCCGCGGTGGGGAATGTGTGGGGCTTCAACGCCTGCCGCAATGACCAGAGCAGCGGCGAGTCAACGGCATGGTCCTGCACACTGGGACCGTACGCCAACCCGGACCGCTTCGGTGGCCTGCTCTTCTTGCGGTAGGGAGGGCATGCTCGGCAACGGGCTTCGGGGCGATGCCGCCCGGTGTTGGCCGAAGACACTGTCGGCGATCAACGCATGGTTACATGCGTGGCTGCTCTGCCCGCGGTGACGGCTGCGCTCGCACAGGTGGATCATGAGCGCGGTGGTGCGGGTGCCGAAGTGGCGGTGCCCGCCTATGAGGCGATGCACCGCGATGGCTCGCCGGGCGAGCAGTTGTGCACCATCCTGATGGGCGGGGTGAGCACGCGCCACTCCGAGCGCGTGGTGCCCGACCTGGCGGAGCGCTGCGAGGTGAGCAAGTCGGCGGTGAGACGCGAGTTCGCGGCCGCCAGCGCCGAGCAGTTGCGCGCCCTGTGTGAGCGCCGCCTGGACGCGCTGGAGTTGCCGGTGATCTACCTCGACGCGGTGCGCTTCGGCCTGCGCCGGGCGGAGACCATCTCCTGCCCGGGCTCGTCGCTCAACTCCGTCGGCCCGTACGCGCAGCGCGCTCTGACCGAGCTGGGACCGAGGGACGTGCTGCAGCCGAAGATGATCCTGACCGACCACGCCATCGAGAGGGACCAGGTGGTGGCCAACGGACGGGCGCAGGCGGGCTTCATGTGGCTGCGCGGCCCGCTGCAGACCGGTGAGGGCAAGACAGCGGAGGTGAAGCCGGCGGCGGACGCGGCGCGCTTCGACTTCGCGACGGAGTCGGGCGGATCCAGCGGGGCCAATCTGCTCATGCGCACGCCCGACGCGGACGGGAACATCCGGGGCGTGGGCAGCAGCTCCGCGCATGACCCGCCGGTGACGGAGGACGCCTGCACACCATCTTCGGCGGCGCATCCGGCGACGCGTTCGTGGTCAAGCTGTTGCGCGACCGGTAACCATCGCTGGGCCGTAATCAGGAGCGGCCGCCGCCGTCAGTCCTCCCCGCCGTCGGCGGCCTGCTCCTCCAGCGCATGGTGCAGCTTCAGCCGGGCAATGAAGTCGGGGGCGAGCGCAATGCCCGCGTCGCGGCAGTAGTCGAGCACCGCGTTCCCCAGCGCGGTGTTGATGTGGTAGTGCCGCACGGCCCCGTTGATGGCCAGGAAGCCCGTGCGGTCGAGCAGCTCCGGCCTCGCCTGGCCGCCGACGACGGGCGCGTGCACGGTGCAGTTGGTGAAGCGCGTCCCGAGCGTGCTGTCAACGCTGTAGATGTCACCGTCGACCTCCTGCAGGTCGGGCTGGAACCGGCAGTCGGTGAAGGACAGGTCGCCCCGCAGGCCGGCTGCGGCCAGCGTATTGATCGAGCAGCGCTCGAAGAAGGCGCTGGCGATGGAGTCCCCCAGGTGCGCGCTGACGCCACGGCAGTCGCTGAAGCGTACCTGCGGGTAGAGCGCCATCTCGTCGGTGTAGTCGGCGGCCTCGCCACTGCCGAGAAGCAGGTGCACGTTGGCGGTATCGCCCGGGCGCTCGGGAGTCAGGCGCTCGAGCTGCACGTCATCGACCTCGATCGTGCAGTTGGGGGCCAGTTGACTGCCGTCGTAGCCGCCTGCCCGGCGCAGGTCGTAATGCTGTGGCGCGGGGATACGGACCAGGCGGACCCCCTGGTCGCGGCCCACCACCCGGACGTCCCGGAACCGCACGAAGTTCGGGAAGAACAGGCGTGTGCCCGCCTGGTTTCGGGAGAAGGGCGGGATGGCCATCAGCCAGCACGGGGCCTGCGACCCGGGCGCGGCGCGGTAATCGATGACCAGGTCCTCGATAGCGATGCTGCGACCGAAGCCGATCTGGTACTGGTAGTCGAAGTCCGCGGGGCTGTAGCTCAGCACCGAAACCGTGCCCTCGCCGGTCGGCCTCAGCGTGCAGCCGCGCAGGCGGATGCGGCCGTTCCAGGTAGAGCCGTAGTCGCGGCGGAAGCTGATGAAGCTGTTACCATGACGAGTGGTGTCCTCGACGAACAGGTCGCCGCCCCCCGTGACCGAGATGCCCTTGAAGCCGATCTCGCAGTCCCTGATGTACAGGTTCCAGCAGTGGAAGTGCACGTCGATGCGGTTCAGGCGACAGTTCTCGACGCGGAAGTTCTTGTTCAGATTGGTGCCGAAGACGCCCCAGGACACCCATCCGGCCTCAGCCGTCAGATTGCGGAAGGTGCAGTTGAGCATGCGCGCGCCGCCGATGCCGTAGGTGCCGTGCGGGACCGCGACCTCCGGTTCGCGGCGGCTCTTCTCCCAGGGCATCAGCCGGATGTTCTCCAGCGTGACATCATAGACGCCGCTGAGGGAGTAGAAGCCGTGGCGGGCCGCCAGTGAGACGTCGCGCGCGCCCGGCTCGAGCCCCACCCACTGCTCGCGAATGATGGTGCGACTGCGCCGGATGGAGAAGCCGTTGTAGTGGTAGCCTGTGGAGCCGGTCTCGGGCGACTCCCCCGAGACGTGGAAGCCGCCGCCCTCGATGATGAGGTAGGAGTCGCTGCAGGGGGTGGCTTTAACCGACGTGAAGTTCTGGAACCGCCAGGCGATGTCGCCGATGATGCGCCCCTCCTCCTCGACGTAGAACAGCTCCTCCCGGGCCCATCCCCGGTTGCCCTCGTAGCCCGCCCGGATACCGATGCGATCCTCGGCGTCCTGGACTGTGATGAGGTGGCCCGCCCAGGGCGCCAGCTCGGGGATGATCTGCACGCCGGGCCGGATCCTCTCGAGCAGGGCCGCCTTCATCTCCTCATCCAGCTCGAGCGTCTCCGTGGGCTCATCGCCGACGACCACAAACCGTGGGATCCTGGGGGCATTGTAGCGCTCATCGATGTGGAAGATGGTGCTCCCCCAACTGACGTTCGTCCGGATCGTGATCCCGTTGCTCTGCTTGATCCAGAACTCACCGGTCGGGTTGATGACCGGGACGCCGTGGCGGTTGGCGTACTCGTGGGCAAGCCTGATCTGCACCCCGTCATCGTTGTCGCCATCGCCGACCGCGCCGAACATGCGGTAGTTCACGGCTTCGCTCTCCA
The DNA here is from genome assembly GCA_029820295.1 of Candidatus Zipacnadia bacterium. GTDB lineage: Bacteria > Armatimonadota > Zipacnadia > Zipacnadales > UBA5352 > JALGVA01. The sequence goes on along the minus strand of JALGVA010000001.1, from coordinate 127,068 downwards.
GCAGGACGGCGACCAGGCCGTTCTGCAGCGCGATGACGTCGGCCTCATTGGGCTGCAGCTCGTCACCGGGTTCCCGGACGCGGTAGAGAGCGCCGCCCCCGTCACCCGCAGTGAAGAAGCCCAGCGTCTCCACCAGCGCTCCGGCCTGCGGGTCCGCCCAGGCCTTCATCGCCCGGGCGGTCGCGTGACGCACGATCGTGAGGTCATCTGCGGTAGTCTGCGGGGTCATCGGGACCTCCTGAGCGAAGGCCGCGCCCGGCGCGCCGGGCAGGATCAGCATGGTCACGAATGTCACAAGCCAACGCCCTGTACGCGGGCTGCCTGGTCGCCGGTCTCGCATGGGTCACCTCTCGAGAGCTGCTCTGAGCGATGCGCCGTCAACCCTGGTGGCGGTGGCTTCTCCGGCCGGGCCGTCGGCTCCTGCCCGCAGGCGCGCTTCACCCGTAGCGGCCGGCCGACGGTCGTGGAGATCACGTCGATCAGGCCCTCAGGCCGCGACTTCTCCGCCGAATTGACTGGTGTACAGGGCGTGGTAGGCGCCGCGGGCGGCCAGCAGCTCCTCATGGGTGCCGCGCTCGATGATCTGTCCGTCCTGGATGACGAGGATGCAGTCGGCGCGGCGGATGGTGCTCAGCCGGTGCGCGATCACGAAGCTGGTACGCCCCTCCATGAGCCGGTGCATGGCCTGCTGGATGTGCGCCTCGGTGCGCGAGTCGACGCTGCTGGTGGCCTCGTCGAGGATGAGGATGGCGGGGTCGGCAAGGATCGCACGCGCGATGGCAAGGAGCTGGCGCTGGCCCTCGCTGAGGGTGCCGCCGGCCTCCGAGAGCGGCGTGTCGTAGCCCTGCGGCAGACGGGTGATGAACGAGTCGGCGTTGGCCAGCTTCGCGGCCTGCTCGACCTCCTCGTCGGTGGCGTCGAGGCGCCCGTAGCGGATGTTCTCGCGCACGGTGTCGGCGAACAGGAAGGTGTCCTGCAGCACGATGCCCAGGGCGCGGCGCAGGTCGTCGCCACGCACGGTGGTGATGTCGTGGCCGTCGATGCTGATGCGCCCGCTGTCGATGTCGTAGAAGCGCGTGAGCAGGTTGACGATCGTGGTCTTGCCCGCGCCGGTGGGCCCGACCAGGGCGATGGTCTGTCCCGGCGACGCCTCGAAGTCCACGTGTCGCAGCACCGGCACGCCCTCGTCGTAGCCGAAGCTGACGTCATCGAAGACCACGTGCCCGTGCACCTCGGTCAGCGGCACGGCGTCGGGCGCATCCTGCACCTCCGGCACCTCGTCCATGATGGCGAAGACGCGCTCGGCGCCGGCGATGGCCGACTGCACGGTGGCGTAGAGCATGGCGATCTCGTGGAGCGGACGGGAGAAGTTGCGCGCGTAGTTGATGAAGGCGGCGATCACGCCGATGCTCGTCCAGCCGCGCAGCACCATCCAGCCCCCGATCCCCGCGATCAGCGCGAAGGTGGCATTGCGCACCAGCCCCATCGACGGGCCCATGACCCCGCCGTAGATGCCCGCGAGCGTGCCCGAGGTGCGCAGGGCCGCGTTCGCCTGGTCGAACTCCTCGATGACGGCGCCCTGGCGGCGGCAGACGATGACCACGCGCTGGCCGCTGACGGTCTCCTCGATCAGCCCGTTGAGCCGCCCCAGATCGCGCTGGCGGTCGCGGTAGCTGCGCCGGGCGGCGCGCGCCACGAAGCGCGTGATCGCGAAGGTCAGCGGCAGCGTCGCCAGCACCACCAGCGCCAGCTTCCAGCTCAGCAGGAACATCGCCACGAGCGATCCGGTCACCGACAGCGTGCTCGACATCAGCCGCGTCACGCTGTTTCCCAGGACGGCGCTGAGCGTGTCGGTGTCGTTGGTGAGTCGGCTCATCAGCTCGCCATGCGGCCGCAGGTCGAAGAAGCGCAGTGACAGGGTCTGCAGCTTGTCGAACAGGTCGCGGCGCAGGTCGCGCACGCTCCGCTGCGCGACGTGGATCATCACGACCGTCTGCAGCCAGTTGAAGACCGCGGCCAGCACGTACGCGGCCAGCATGATGCCCGCGACCCGCGCCAGCAGTCCCATGTCGCCGGGGATGATGCCCTGGTCGATGGCCACGCCGGTGAGCCAGGGGGTGAGCAGACTCAGCGCCGTGCTCGCCGCGACCAGCAGCGCCACGCCGACGAGCCGGGCGCGGTAGTGGGCCAGATACCCCCAGATGCGGCGCAGCACGCCCAGCACGTCCTCAACCGGCTCCACCTCGACCGCGATACCATGTCCCGGCCCGCGATGCCGATGCCCGAAGAAGCGCATCCGGTCCGGCACCTGCTCCTGCCTCTCGCTCGCCTGCTGCGGCCTCTCAGACATTCGCGACCTCCCGATCGTCGAGCTGCGATGCCACGATCTCACGGTAGATGGGGCTGGCGGCCAGCAGCTCCTCGTGCGTCCCGGTCGCGGCCACCTCACCGGCGTCGAGCACCACGATGCGGTCGGCCCCGAGCACGCTGCCCACGCGGTGGGTCACCACGAAGCGCGTGCACGCGCCCGCCAGGGAGTTGAGCGCCTCGACGATCCCGACCTCGGTGGTGGCGTCCACCGCGCTCGTGCAGTCGTCCATGATGAGGATGGCGGGCCGGCAGATCAGGGCGCGGGCGATCGCCAGCCGCTGCTTCTGCCCCCCCGACAGGTTCACGCCGCGCTGGCCCACCACGGTGTCATAGCCCTCCGGCATGGTGGCGATGAACTCCTCCGCCTGCGCCAGGCGCGCCGCCTCTCGCACCTCGTCATCGCTCGCGTCCGGTCGCGCGTAGCGGATGTTGTCGCTGATGGTGCCCGTGAACAGCACCGACTCCTGCAGCACGATGGCGATCGACCGGCGCAGGTCGTCCTGGCGCAGCTCGCGCACGTCGCGGCCATCGACCAGCACGCGCCCGGCGCTGACGTCGTAGAGGCGCGGGATCAGGTGCACCAGCGTGGACTTGCCCGAGCCCGTGGCTCCGATCACCGCCACGGTCTGCCCCGGCTCGGCCACGAAGCAGACGTCCCTGAGCACGGGCTCGCCGCCGTCGCCGTCGTAGCTGAAGGTCACGTGGTCGAACTCGACCGCGCCCGCGAGACGTTCGACCTGGTCGGCGTGCTCACGGTCCTGCACGGTGGGCTCGGCGCCGAGGACCTCGAGGATGCGCTGGGCGGAGGCGTCGGCGCGGCTGAAGCGGATCAGCAGCATGCCCACCATCATCATCGAGGCCAGCATCTGCATAAGGTAGTTGACGAAGGCGAGTATCTGCCCCACATGCACGTTGCCCGCCTGCACCTGCAGGCCGCCGAACCAGATGACGCCCACGACGCCCAGGTTCACGAGCAGCATCATGATGGGCATGACCGTGGCGACCAGCACCGAGGCGCGCACGGTGGCGCGCATGAACTCATCGTTGGCCTCGCGGAAGCGCGCCATCTCGTGGGCCGAGCGCACGAAGGCCTTCACGACGCGCACGCCCGCGAGGTTCTCGAGCATGGTGATGTTGACGCGGTCGAGCCGGTCCTGCACCACGCTGAAAAGGCGCTGCGCGCGTCCGGTGATGACGACGAAGGTGATGACCAGCAGCGGCGCCAGCGCCACCAGCAGCAGCGACAGGCGTGGCGAGGTGATCACCGCCATGATCAGGCTGCCCGCCACCAGCAGTGGCGCGCGCACCAGGATGCGCAGCACCATCGCCGCCGCCTCCTGCACCTGGTCCACGTCGTTGGTCAGCCGCGTCACCAGCCGCCCGGTCTGCAGGCGGTCGAGGTCCGGGAAGCTCAGCCGCTGCACCTTGCGGAAGAGGGCCCCGCGCACATCGGCGCCGAAGGCCAGCGCCGCCCGGGTCGCGTAGATCGTGCAGCCGATCCCCCCGGCCGCGCCCACCATCGCCACGCCGATCATGATCGCCAGCGTGTGCAGCACCAGCGCCATGTCCTGGTTGGCGATGCCCACATCCACGATCACCTGCAGCAGCCGCGGCTGCGCGAGGTCCATCGCGACCTCGAGCGCCATCAGCGCCGGTGCCACCAGCGCCCACGCGCGGTAAGGCGCCATGAACCTGATCAGCCGTCGCAGCGACTTCACCCGCCCTGCACCTCGCCCGCGTCCCGCACGGCGAGCGCGTCGTGCAGCGCGGTCAGCGCATCGTGCAGCGCCCGCAGGCCATCGTCGTCGAGCGCCCCCAGCAACCCGCGCAGGCGCTCGCGCCGGTGCGCGCGGTCCAGGTCGCGCTCCGCCAGGCCCTCCTCGGTCAGCACCACGCGCACCACCCGCCGGTCTTCCGGGTCGCTCTCACGCCGGACCTTGCCCGCCCGCACCAGCTTGTCCACGATGCCCGTCAGGCTGCTCGGGTGCAGGCCCAGCTCGCGCGACAGGTCCGACATCGACGGGGCGCCGAGGTGGCCGATGGTGTGCAGCACCTCCATCTGCCCCACCGTGAGGTCGAGCATCGCCGGCCTGTGCCGCGGGCGCAGGTGTGGGCCGAAGGTCTGCCGGACCAGGTCGTCGATCGCGACCATCAACTCCTCGCGCGACTCGTCCATCATCGGCCTCCCGATTTTGTTCATCAAGCAGATATTCGACATGCCGAAATACCTTACCACAGATTACTTGCAGATGCAACCATCCCTGCCACCGCGATGGCGCTTGCCATCCCCAGGTCGTCGGAACACCGGGAGGGGATGGGCGCGGCGCGGGTGAACCATGGGGCGACCGATCCCGGTCTGTCAACGCCGTCGAGACGGACGCCGGAGGTGCCGGGAATGCGCATCGCCTGCATCGCGTTGCTGGTGGCTCTGCCGCTGGCCGTGGACGCTCAGCCGCAGTACCAGGTGACGATCGACGACTTCGAGACGGATACCCTGGGGAGCTGGCAGAGCAGCCAGTCACCGGAGTACTACCAGGGCGGGGAAGGCCGCGAGGGCCTGCAGATCGTGGACGATCCGGATCACGGGCGCGTGCTGCAGGCGCGGATCGCGTTCGTTGATGACCGGGCGAGCGAGCCGCGGTGGATCACGCGCTTCCTCGAGGAGCCGATCCCCGTGCGTCACGTGCTGGCCGCGCATGTGCGCTACCGCATCACCGGGACGGACGTGCCGCCGATCGACAGCCTGCGGCTGCGCCTGCGCACCGCGCCCGACGCGTTCACGGACTACGAGCTTCTGCCGGAGAGCGGCGTGGTGCTCGACGAGTGGCAGGACGCCGCGGTGGACGTGCGCGCGAACATGCCCCTGCGCAACGTCTACCGCACCATCTTCGGTGAGATCCAGCAGGTCACGCTCCGACTCGATGACATTGACGACCACAACGCCGAGTTCCTGCTGCTGGTGGACGAGATCACGCTGACCGTCGAGGAGGCGCCGGAGGAGAGCTACCGGCCGGCGGACCGGCAACTGCGACGCGATCACCGCCTCGACGTGCTGCTGCTGACGCACTCCACCGCCGGCTTCTACGACCTCGAGGAGGCGGCGCGCGCGATCGACCCCGACGCCCGCGTCGATCGCTACCTTTTCCGCGGCCTGCACTTCCCGCTGTGGGGCCTGCCCGAGAGCCTTGACGAGCTGCTCGGCTACGACCTGATCGTGATGGTGGACGTCGATCCGTGGGTGCTGAGCGCGGATCAGGCGAGATGGCTCGCGGACCTGGTGCACTCGGGCGCGGGGATGGTCTTCTTCGGCGGCCCGGAGACGCTGACGCACGCGCAGCAATTCCGCCTGCCGCTGCGCGAGGCGCTGCCGGTGACCTTCGAGTCCGGGGCGCCGGACCTGAGCGCCGGGGGCACTCCCACCGCGACCGACCACGCGATCACGGCCGGCCTTCCCGCGCAGCGTCTGGGACAGATCGCGCGCGTGCACGACGTGGCGCCGCGTGCCGGAGCCGAGGTGCCCCTGACGGTCGGCGGCCGGCCGCTGGTGGTGTGCGCGGAGTTCGGCAGCGGCCGCGTGGCTCTGGTCAACGCCTGGACAGAGCTGGGCGGGGCGCGGGAGGGGCGCTTCTTCGGCACCGATCTCGCCGACGACCTCATGCGCTCGTTGCTGCGCTGGGCGGCGGATCGCGTGCCTGAGGTGCGGCTCGTCTCGGTCGAGCTGCCGCCCGAGAGCGTCGTCGCGCCGCGGACCCTCACCGTGAGGGCGCAGGCCGCCGGCCCCGCGAGCGCCATCCGCCTGCGCGTGGGCGATGAGCCGCCGCGGACAGCCGAGGGAGCGGGGCCGGCGAGCTTCGACGTCACCATCGGCCGCACCATGGACAGCGAGCGAACCATCCCCTGCGCGCTCGAGGCGCTGGACGCCGGGGGCGAGGTGGCCGATCGTCGCGACTTCGCCATCGAGGCGCTCAGCCCGCTGGGCATCGACGTGACCTGGGCCGCGCATCAGTACACCTTCGAGCCGGGGGCGCAGATGCAGTTCGAGGTGACGCTGAACCCGCGCGGCCTGCCCTCTCTGCAGGCGAGCGGCTCGAGCGTTCACGCGGCCTTCGCCGGGGGCGCGTTGCCGCTGACCGCCGCGGGGCTGGGCGATGTGTGGGTGGTGCCGCCCGGCGGCGAGGACGTCCTGCACGATCAGTCCGGTCCGGCGGACGTCGAGAGCGTGGAGACGCGTGACGGCCTGCTGCCGGTCATCGTCACCACGGGCGTCACGCGCGCCGACCGTGAGAGCATGAGCTTCGGCGACGATCCGCGCATCCAGCGCGTTACGCGCACCGCGCGCGTCCAGCCGGACGGGAGCGTGCGCCTGGACTACCACTACGAGTTCCTGCAGGACGTGCAGGTCCACCGCATTTCCACGCTGCTCACGCTCCCGGCCGCGGTCTACGCCGGTCTGCCCTTCACCGCTCGCCAGCGTGAGGGGGCGAGCGAGGACACGCTGCCCGCCGAGGCCGAGGGCAGGCTGTTCGACGGCCACGGGCTGGACCTGACCGTCGAGACCGCCGGGGGCCCGCTGCGCATCCAGGTCCCCGACGAGGGGCTGCACGTGTGGATGCAGGACCTGCGGCGCTACGACATGCCGCAGTTCCGGCTGGAGATCGAGGCGCCCTTCGAGGCCGCGATGGCGCAGGCGGGAGACACCTACGACATCCCCATCGTGATCTCAGGCCCGGGCAAGCCCGCACCGTCTCCGCAGCCGGAGGCGCTCTCCGTGGCCTGCACGCTCATCGATGACGCGGGACGGACCGTGCTGACCTTCCCTGCCGTCGCCGGCGCGGCCAGCGCCGAGTTCGACGCGACGCTGCCGGACCTGCGCAGCGGGGAGTACGAGCTGGCGGTGACCGTCGGGGCCGACGGCGAGCCGCTGGTGAGCACCTCGCGTGAGTGCCATGTGGTCGATCCGCTGCGCCGCGAGGACTTCTTCCCGATCATGTCCGTGATGGGCATCGGCAGCGGCGCGCACCTGATGGATCGCGACATGATCCGCGCGCGCCTCGACGACATGTGGGCACACGGGATGAACGCAGCCGCCGGGCCGAACGCCCGCAACCTCGCGCGGCCCGAGTGCTCGCACGTGCGCGCATTGCAGGTCCTCGCGCAGAGCTACGCCCAGCGTCTCGGGATGGCCGCGTTCTACGAGTACCACCGGCTGACGCTGGTCAACCGCGACGGGCCGACCGAGCCTTCGGTGTTCGACCCCGCGCACCGCGAGGCGCTGCGGGAGTACATCGAGCCCCAGTTCGACGTGTGCGACCGCACCGCCCGCTGCCTGTCAATCAAGATCATCGACGAGCCGCACATCCGCGCGGAGCACCTCAACTGCGGCGAGCGCTGTCGGGAGGCCTTCCGGGAGCGCTACGGAGCCGGGTACGTGCCCGTCGATGAGGTCGGCGAGGACATCGCGGCGCGCTGGCGCCTCAGCGACTTCCTCGGCTACTACGTGGACCGCGCGTACGCGATGACGGAGGAGATCCGCGATGAGCACTCCGGCGACTGGGACCTGCTGCTGACCTTCAACTCCCCGGGGCTGGGCTACGGCAGAGGGTACACTTCGCGGCAGGACATCCGCTCGTGGGGCCAGCACGCCGGGATGAACGACTTCGACATCTACCCCTACTTCTACCCGGCCTCGCAGAAGCTGCGCATGGTGCAGGCGGACTTCGGGCTGAGCATGATGCGCGCCTTCGCGCGGGACATGGGCACCCCATGGGGCTTCTACGTCGAACTCGACGACCGCAACTGGCCCTATCAGCAGAATCCGAAGGAGGCGTCCGCCGAGTGCGCCTTCACGGCCATCGCGCAGGGCGCCGACTACCTGAACACCTTCATCCACCGCGGCTTCGGGACGGGCGTGAGCTCCCGGCCGGAGCGCTGGGAGGAGGCCGGGAAGGCCTTCCGCGCCATCCGCCGCGTGGGGCCGCTGCTCACGCGCCTGCAGCGCCCACCCGCCCGCGTGGCGATGATCTACCCGATGGGCCAGGCGATGGTCACCGACGGGCATCGCCCGGCGCAGTACACCTTCGCCGCGATGCGCCAGGGCTTCGGCATGAGTGACGCGGTCAGTTCAGAGCTGGAGCTGCCGGCGCAGGAGGCGGCGCAGCTCGAGCGCGACGCCTTCGTGCTGCCGGGGTGCGAAATTCTCGAGCGTGACGTGGCCGCGGGGCTGGTGGCGTTCGTGCGCAACGGCGGCACGCTGGTCATCGACCGCATGCCCGCGCTCGATACAACAGGCGAGCCGCTTGATCTTCCGTGGAGCTTCGACGGGATCGAGGCGCAGCCGCTGCCCGACCTGCCGGAGCTGACGCGGCGCACGCTTCCCGATGGCCGTGGGCGCGTGGTGATGCTGGACTTCGACTTCGAGCAGGCATACGCCGAGGCCATCGAGCAGGACATGTTCGAGCGCGCCGCGGCGCTGCGGCGGGGGATGGGGCTGCTGCTTGCCGACGCGACCGCGCTGTGCCACGCCGACGACGCGCGCGGGCAGATGGAGGCCGGTCTGCGGCTGGGTGAGGACGCGGCGCTGGTGATCGTGGTCAACCACGCCCCGGAAGAGAACTCCGCCACGGTCCGGCTGCAGGCGCTGCCCTTCCAGGCGCGCTGGGCGGTGGACATGGTGACGATGCGGCCGACTGACCTGACCCCCGGCGACGCCCCGGGATCATGCAGCTTCGATGTGCGCCTGCCGGGGCGCAACTCGCAGATGGTGGCGCTGCTGCCCGAGCGGCCGGAGGGGGTGGAGGTGGACGTGGCCACGCCGGAGCTGCAACCGGGCGGGGAACTGAGCTACCGCGTACGGGTTCTCGGGGCGGCAGCCCGGCCTGCCGCGGGGCAGCACCTGCTGGAGATCACCGTCATCGGGCCCGACGGCCGCGAGGTCACGCGCCTCGGCGGCTCGACCGCGACCGTGGGCGGCGAGATGACGCGCGCAGTTGCTGTGCCGGTCAACGCGCCGGCGGGTGAGTACACGATCACGGTGAGCGTCCCGCAGATCGGCGCGCAGGCGAAGGCCGGCTTCACAGTCAGTGGGTGAGCGTCGCGGCTGACTCAGCCGACGAAGTCGTCCTCCTGCAGAGAGACGGCCAGCCGGCCCTGGAACCTGGTCGTCACCCAGAGTTCCCCCGGGTAGCGCTCGAAGGCGTAGGGATAGGACAGCCCGCCGGGATCGTGCGCGATTGCGGCCGGCGGCGTCCATGTGTCGCCGTCATCCTCCGAGAAGGCGAGGGACAGCTCCTCCCGATGCCAACTGGCCGGCGCGTCACAGAGGTTGCCGTCGCCTCCTCGCCGGGGGGAGTCGGCGTGGCCCTCCGGATGCAGGCGGTTCCACACCAGCGCCAGCCGGCCGCTGCTCAGGCGCGTCAGGTAGCCGAAGCCCCTGACGGTCAGGAGGCGCGCAGGGTCGCGCGGGTCGCGCTCGATGCGTTCGCACACGGACTTACGCGAGTGAGTACTATTGCTTACCTGCCTAGGTCGGCGTGCTTTGAGTTGAGCGTTTCCGGTGTGACAGTCCGCTTGTTCCACTCGAGGGCTGCGGTGTCTTGGTTGCAGCCTCGATGAAGCGGTCGATAGCCTGGCGCGGCTGCCGCGGGGAGGAGAGATCGGCGAGTCGGCGGACGACGTGCTGCACCTGAACGCGGTGCGCGACTTGCTGCGCCGCCTGCCGGTGTGGCCGACGAACACGGAGATGGTGGCGCAGGTGCCGGTGCCGATCGCCCTGCCACCGGGCCTGCTCCTGCTGCAGGTCGTGCTGGAGCAGGTGGTGCTCGGCGATCGCTCAGCCCGTGGCGGAGAGGTCGGCGCACGCCGGCCCCGGCGTCGCCGCTACAGGGTCAGGGGGCGACGAGTGAGCGCGTCACACAGGCTGCTGAGCGCCGCGAGCCGACCCGTCGCCGTGCCGGAGCCGGCGTGCATGTCGTTGAGCAGCATCCGGGCCCGAACGGCCGGGTCCAGGGCATCCTCGCCGTGCGCACGCCGCTCGGCTCGGCCCTCGAGATGATCCTGGATGGCCTGCAGCTCGCCGTCATCGGCCCACACCGAGAAGCACTTGGGGCAGCGGTCGAGCATGACGCCGGAGGTGAAGGCGTACTCGTAGGTCTCCATGGGCGTCCCACAGCTCGGGCAGAGAAGCTCCCGCGAGGTCACGAGGTCCGCCAGGCACTCGTGGCGCTCCACCAGGCGCTCAACGTCGTCGAGTTCGTCCCGTCGGTTGCGCGCCATTCTGGCCAGCTCGCCGTGGTCGAAGTGCACCCCGCCACAGTCCAGGCATATATCCAGGATCATGTCGGACCCCGCCGCCCTGGTCAGCGGCCGGGAACACCGTGGACATGGCTTCACTGACTGACTCATCGCCCCGCCTCCCGTGCGATCGATGCCACCGGCCCTGCGCGGCACCACCCGCGCCCCGGCGTCACCCGCGGCTTCGCGCTGCCCGGCCCGCGCACCTCCCTGCCCCGGCCCGGCAGGTGGCTGGGGCCGCGACGGTGAAGCGTGGCGACGCGGAAGAAGGACGATGTGCTCGCGCCCGCACCGAGGTGATGACATGACCGCGTACCGGATCGCGCCGATGCTCGTGTTCGTCGTCTGCTCCATCGCCGCGTGTCAGACGCCGGAGCCTGATCAGCCCCTGCGCCGGCCGGTGATCTTCTCCTACAACTACCCGTGGGGCAGCGACCGGAACCCGAATGAGGGGTGGACCGACCCGTGGTTCATGGACTTTGAGCGCGTCCGCCTGTCAACGGCCAACATGGTCGATCACATCCCGGTCGCGGAGTTCCGCGAGCACTGGCGCACGCCTGACCGCCGTATACTGGCGCGCACGCGCGCCGGTGGGGAGGGGACCACCGCCGAGGAGTTGGTCGCCCAGTGGGACGAGGCGCTGAGCGCCGAGGGCATCGACGGCATGGCCTGCGACGAACTCATCGGCAGGGACGCCACGCCCGAGCGCATGGCCGTGTGGATCGCGGCGCTGGCAGAGATCCGCCGGCGCCACCCGCAGGCGGTGCTCGCCTTCTGGACGGACAGCGGGCTGGGGCGCGTGAGCATGTTCGGCGATGCCCACCAGCCGCTGCTGGTGGCGTTGCGTGATCACGCCGACTTCGTGATGCCTGAGATCTACTACCGCGAGAGCGTGGTCCCGGACTTCGACCGGCGCGACGACCCCTTCCCGGTCTTCCGCGAGAAGGTCGAGGAGTGGGAGGCCGCGGCGCCCGGCATCACGCCGAAGATCCTGATGGGCCTGGGGACGGTGCAGAACGCCGACTGGGCCTACGACGACGTCGAGGCCGTGGACTACGGCGAGTTCCTGGCCCGCCAGGTGGAGGTCTGCGCCACCGACCCGGTGCTCAGGGAGATGGCGGGGCTCGCGCTGTATGCGCCCGGCTATCTCCGCCCCGAGACGCTCACGCGCCTCAACGACGCGATCATTGAGCACTACGCACTGGAGCGCCCTGCGGCGCCGTGAACTGGAAGCTGAACAGGTCGGCGTGGCGCAGGGCGAAGCGCAGGCGCACCGCCCGGCCTGAGTACAGGCCCGGACTCGCCCCGGACTGCCAGGTCACGGTCTGCTCGATCTCGTCCCCGCGCAGCACGGTGGCGTCCGCGAGCGCCAGCCCGTCGAGCGGACGGCCGCTCGGGTCCTGCAGCTCAACTCGCACGCTGCCACGGTGCGGCCAGGCGACGTAGTTGACCACCAGTCGGCTGCCGCTGAAGACGAGGGGCGGCGTGACCAGCTCCCCCCCTCCCAGCCCGGCACGCGCCGACACGAAACCATCCACACGGTAGACGAAGCGCCGCAGGCGCCTCAGTCCGCCCTCGTGGCTGTAGCCCTCATCCGCGTAGACGAAGTACTCGCGCTCGTTGCCCCGCACCAGCCCCCGGGCCATGTAGTTGCTGCGGTTGCCGTCGCGCTCCCGCGGCGCCTCGCGCGGGATGATGGGCTCCGGCCACAGCCGGAACGACCGTCCGCCATCGCGGCTGGCCATGAACAGCGGATTGGTCTCGGCGCCCTCCCGCGAGAACAGGCCGACGATCTCCGTCGGGAAGCCGAGGAGGATGTGCGGGGCACGGTCGTAGGGGACGATGGCGTTCGTGTACAGGTCGTGGTCGATATCGCCCGGGTCCTGCTCGTAGGCCAGGAACTCGGGCTCAGTCCAGTTCAGGAAGTCCTCGGAGGTGCACATGCGGATGTCGCGCACTGCGCCGTGGGCGCGGAGGGCCGTTGGCTCGGCGTCGCGCTCCCTGGGAGGCAGGGATGCTCGCCACTGCTCGAACTGCTCCGGCGCCGGGGCGTTCCACAGCGGCCGGTCGGCGGTGCCCCAGCGCATGTCGCGGACGAAGGCGACGTAGCGTCCGCGGTGGGCGTCCCAGAACGCGAGGTTCTGCGAGTCGAACTTGCCGCGCGTGATCACCGGCTGATCGCTCATCAGGCTCCAGTGGAGGCCGTCCGGTGACGCGAATGGGTACATGCCGTAGTCGCTGCGCCCCTCGTCGATCTGACATGTGCCGCGACAGCCACGGATGAGGGCCCTGTACGCGGCGTCCGGCGGCGCGTCGGGGTTTGCGTCCCGGAACGGCACCATGTCGCCGCGCCAGCCCAGGCCGGTCTCAAGGCCCAGGTATCCGCGCCACTTCCCCGTAGCCGGCAGCTTACGGCCGTCGCCGCCCAGGACGATGTTGTTCTCCGCCGAGCCCTGGAAGCTGAAGAGGCCAAGGCGAGGCTTGACCCAGTGGATGCCATCCGTGCTCTCGGCGTAGCACATCGCCTCGCCGCGCGCCTCGGGCCCTGAGCCGTGGTGGAAGGGGCGATAGTACATACGGTACAGGTCATCGTCGTGCATGACGGCGATGTAGGCCAGGTGGTGGTCTTCCCACGGCTCATCACCGACAAGCACGACCTCCCTGCCCGCGGGCCGGTGCAGATGCAGGCAGATGTCGCCCTCCAGCCGGTCCACGAGACGCCGGTCAACGAACAGCTCGCGTCGAGAGCCGATGTCCATCGATTGCCGCTGCACGGCGTCTCACCCGCCCTCCAGCGCATACAGCTCCCCGAACCGGCGTTATCGAGCCAGACCTGAGCGCCCTCGCCCCGCCGGCGCGCGATCAGGCCGAGAGTGGCCCCGCCCCGGGGCCCTCGCCAACTTCGCCATCGCCGACTATCCCTCCTACGCGGCACGCGTCAGTGTTCCGAGGTCCTCGGCGTCGAGACCCTTGATGGCGCCCTGGGCTGTCCGCTCGAAGTACACGAAGCCCTCTCACGGCGGCGGCTCCACGGTGAGGCGGAAGATGTCATGGTGCCGGTGCTCGAGCGTCGCGGCGAGGTCCCCGGCAGGCCGGTCGAAGCCCCACCAGGGCAGCGCCTCGCGCAGGTGCGTCCCAGGATGGTTGGTGACGATGGCGACGCCCAGGCGCTCGTCCGGCATGTGAGGTGGACCCCATTGTCAAGACACGAAGACCGATGCCGGTAAGGCAGGGCTGTCGTGGCGAGAGCCGTAGGTTGTCGCCCTCAGCGCAAGTGCTGGTGGCGCGCTGGAGGTGACACTGCAACGGAGAAGCCTGGGGCTTCTCAGTGAGGCGGCACAGCTCACCGGGCTATCGCCCCCCGCTCCGGAGGCGCGCCAGCCCCGGGCTGCGTGACCCGCTGCCCAGTACCACATAGTAACGGGTAGCACTCATGGGGGCAGGTCACTCGCAGTGTGGGGCCTCGTCGAGGTCGGCGCTGCGACGGTTGTGTGAGGGTGGCCTCGGATGGCGCACCGGGCTCAATCGGGTCCTATACGGAACTGGAACTGACCTGACCCAGGGTCCCGCTCTCCTACGTGGGACTGCACCTCGAACCGGTAAGGGCCTCGTCCTCGGACCGTCGGGTTGAAGGGAGAATGCGCCGCGCGCCGGGGGGCGATCCGTATCCGCCAAGTCTCATGTGCGACGCGGTCGCCGTCAGCATCTACCACCGTCATCTCTGCGTCAGGCGCGATCTGGGCGTCGGTGTTGCTGATGGCTGAGATGAAGATGCTGACATCGTCCACCTCCGGGAACACCGTCCGCCCGGCAGCTCCGCGGACCGCGACGAAGAACTCCCGCAATCGCCAGTCGGGCAGGTCTCGGTCGGCCTCGACCACGCGGAACGAGAAGAGCGAGGTAGCGAGACTCCGATCATCCACGACCGCGCGTGTGGTCATCACGTAGTTCCCCGGCCCCGGAATGTCGGGGTGCGCGGCAAACGACGAGTAACTCCGGGCCCCCAGCCTGATTGTGCGCATTTCTGAGTAGACAACACGGCCACCACCATCGGCGACCTCAACCTCGATGGTGGGTGTCAGGAACCGATCGGCGAAGTTGCTCAATGACGCGAAGACATTCACGCTGTCGGCTCCTGCGAACTCGGTCTGGCGCGCGGCGCCCCGAAGCTCAAGAGCGAGGGGCATTGACGTCAGATTCCCGTCCTCGAGTCCTGCGCTGCTCACGTCACAGCCGTACGCGAGAAGCAGCAACTGCAAGTCCATGGCGAGGCTCTCCGTGGTCATCGGCGGCAGCACCGTATCGATCAACATCTCCGGAGCGATATGCAGAGGCGTGAGAGTGTCCTGGATTATGACCGCGGAGGATCCAGGGGCGAGAAACCGATAGAGGAGTTCGACTTCCCCGTCAGGACTGCCGACGGACCGAGCGCTGACCATCGCCCTGTGGGGCGTCATCGCGTTCGTCAGCACGCGGGGACTGGCGATTGCCGACGGAAGCGGGGCACCGTCGCCGTCTGACGCGCTCGTGAGAGACGCTACGGGCAACCGTTGCCAGCTCGCATCGGTCGCCCCTGCTCCAGGCAGGTTGAGGGCGGAGAGAAGGTCGATTCGAGGCGGCGGCACGGACTTGGTCTCCGCCGGAGATGCCGGTGCAAGCACGACTTCGGATATGTCCCGTTTTCGGTGTGAAGTGAGGCGGCTCTCTCAGAATGCGGCGTTCAGGCCACCCTCACCTCCTCAGATTGCGTGGCGTCGTTGAGAGCGGCGTGCAGGAGCCACAGGTCGCGGTAGCCCATGATGCGGCGGAAGCTCTTCTCCGTATCCAGGTAGGCAGCGGCCGCCCACCGCAGTACCGTCGCCCCGTCCCGGCAGTTAGTCACCCGCCGCGTGCCCAGGCGCACACCCGCAGTGGGGCTCTCCACCATGTTGGTGGGCCCCGGGCGGCGCCGCAAGGTCGGCGGGCAGGCCCAGCCGATTGACGGTGAAGGACTCGGCCAAACCCTCCAGCAGGCCGGCCGCGGCCGAGCGGTACTCGCTCTCCAGCCAGCGCGCCTGCTGCTTGAGCCTGGCCATGCCCTGCTCCGGGTCGAGCCGATAGGCCGCCTTCATCACCGACCGCACCTGCTCACCCGGTTCGCGCGGCGGATGCCCTACCGCGTCGAGAGGCTGTCGCTGCAAGCCCCGGCCGGCCGTTGCGCGGCGGGATGAGGCGCAGGTCCGCCTGTCGGTCGGCGCCGGCGCCGTGCGGCCAGCCCCGCAGACGGTTCACGTGCAGATGACGCCCCCGGATGGCTCGGCGCCGGAGTATCTCGCGGAGATCGTCTACCTCCCGCGCGGCGAGGACGCGTGGACCTTCGTCCCGGCGCTCAACGCCCCCGCAGGCAGGTGGCGCGTCACGGCCGTCGAGTGCGTCCCGGGCCAGAGCGCGTCCGCCGAAGTGGCCATCGACCGGCCGGCTGACCGTCCGCGGGGCCAACCGCGTGACGTTCGGGCCGGGCACCCGCCTCGGCGTCGTGGCAACGCTCTTCGCCGGCGCGCACATCTCGGGCCCGGCCGAGGGCGCCTGCTACGTCGGGGCCCTGCTCGCGGTCACGTGGCACACCACCCGGCCCTCGCGCCTTCACTCGCCCGACAGGCGCACGTCATCGATGGCGCCGGCGCAGCCGTAGTGCGTGCTGCCCACGCGCCCGCCGATGATCAGGGGAAGGCGCGCCGGCGCGATGTCGCCGGCATCCTCGATCCTGCCCCTCCCCACCTCCCGGCCATCAAGCGAGATGCTCACGCCGCCCGCGCCGTCGTACGCGAAGCCCAGCCGGCGCCAGGCCCCCGCCTCCAGGGCCACGGGCTGCGCCTTGATGGTGACGGTCCGGTCGCCGAAGCCCAGGACGAGGGTGGGCCGCACGCCCTCCGGGTCGCGCCTGAGGAAGAAGGCGTAGCCCGTGTTGGCGCCCGGCAGCTCGCGGGTGTTCAGGTAGTAGTTGCAGTCCAGCAGCATGGTAAACTCGGCGTCGGCCATCTCCGGCTTCGGCCGCAGCCACAGCTCGGCCGCGAACCGGCCGGTCGGAGACAGCGCCGGGGTCTGTGCGATCGCCACGCCCTCCGGGTCGTCGCCGATCGAGGCGAAGCACTCCAGGCAGCCGCCGGATCTGCCGTCGTCGGCAAAGCGCGAGCGGCCGCGCAGCGTCATCTGGTACTCCCTGCCGAAGGCCTCCTGCGCCGGCGCATCGGCGTCGAAGCGCCACAGTGCGAGCGTCCGCAGGCCGGGGGCGACCTCGACGATGCGCTCGCGCGCGGGCGGCTGGACGACCTGGAAGCCGGCGACGGTGACGTGGCCGCCGACCAGCTCGGTGACACGCACGGCCCACAGGCCCGCGGGCTCGTTGTCGGCGATGGGGACGCTCATCGCCAACGAGCCGTCGGCCTCGGTGGCGGTGAAGCGCGAGTAATCGTTGAGCGCGCCATCGGGCGAGAAGACATCGACGCGCAGCGGCACCACGCCGGCCACGTCACGGCCCGAGGCATAGCGCGCCTGCACGCGGACGGTGACCGGCCCGCTGCCCTCGGTGCGGTCCGACACCGTCAGCTCCGCCGGCCCGAGTGGTTCGACGCACGCAACCAGCAGCGCGCCCCAGCCCGGCTCGAGCTGCACGTCAACGGCGCTGCCACCGCTCTCGGTCGCAGAGAGGCCCAGTTGCCGGCGCTGCAGCGCATCATAGAGCGCGCCCGGCGCCTCGCACAGCTCGACCGTCGCGGTGATGGGCACGCCGCGCTCGAGCACGGCGCCGAACCGGCCCAGGTAGGGTCCGGCGATCCGGCGGTCGTTGATGGCGAAGATGTAGCTCAGCTCGCCCGATCGGCGCGCGTCCAGCACCACGTACGGGTGCGGCGAGTCCACGAACGGCGGCTCGCCCAGGCGCGGGAGGAGCCGCTCGCGCAGGGCGGCGGCGGCCAGGCGCAGGTCGGCGTCGAGGCGGGCGCGCGGCGAGTCGCCGACCTCGATGACCTCGCCGGGCACCAGCTCCAGCGTCGCGCCCTGGTGATCGGCGGCGACCTCGGGGAGCGTGATGGCGCCGGGGATCTCCAGCATGGCGTCGCCGTCGAGCAGCACGGTGCCGCCCGCGCGCTGGAACTCGTCGATGCGCTCGCGCACGCTGGCGAGCAGGAAGCGGCACTGTGGGATGGCGAGCACCGAGTACTTCGCGAGCGCGCCCTCCTGCACGTCCGCGTCGTAGAGCACGTCAACGCCCAAGCGCGCGGCGGTGAGCGGATTGTGCAGCGAGCGCGTGCCGCCGCCCTCAGCGATGCGCCCGAAGACTGTGTTTGCGGCCGAGAGCAGCAGCGCCACGCGCGGCCCCGGGCGGTCCTTGATGCGCCGCAGCGCCGGGCCGTAGGGCTCGATGAGCGCCTCGGTCACGCGACCGAGCGCGCTGAGGGTGTTCGGGTTGGTGTAGCGGTAGGTCTCCTGCTCCTGCGTCTCGATGGCGGTCTGCAGGCCGTGGAAGGCGATCATGTCCACCGGCCGACTCATCACCAGCCAGACCGCCTCGGTGAGGATGTCGGGCGGGATGGCGACGAAGGGCGCATCGCGGAGGTACTCGGGCGCGTCCGGCCGGAGGCCGGGCATGGCGCTGTCGGCGTAGGCGATGACCTGGATCATCTGCGAGATCTGCTGCCGCCAGCCGCTGCGCCGCCCCAGGCAGGCCAGCTCGTCGGCGAAGGCGGCGACGTCCAGGGGGTTGCGCTCGACGTAGGTCCAGTGGTTGAGCAGCTCCATGCCGTCCCAGCGGCCCGCGAACTGCGGCCCGCGCAAGACCGGATCATGGAAGGTGGTCACCTGCGGGAAGATCTCCTCGATCGCGCGGGCCTGGTCGCAGGTGATGCCGTTGAGCGCGCCCCCGCCCTCGGCGTAGAAGAAGCGGAACCAGCGGTAGAGCGGGGCGTCGTCGGGGATGATGCGGTCGGGGAACAGCTCCAGGCTGGTCGCCGGCGCGATGTAGGGGGCGACCGCCTCCGCCGGCCGCGGGAAGCCCAGGCGCTCGCGGTAGCGGGCCTCGGCCTCCGCCGACAGGTTCGGGTAGGAGTGGCCCTCGTACTCGGTGTTGAGCAGGATGTAGCGCAGGCGGCGGTTGGAGCGCCATGAGCGGGCGTGGTCGCGCGCGACCTGCAACGCCCACTCGCGGGCCTCCGGGTCGAGTTCATCGACCATCGGCGCGTGGGGCGAGGCGTGCGGGTTCTCGAAGTTCGCCTTGATCTCAGCGGGCGCGGTGTCGATACGCGGCGGATAGGAGTAGTAAGTCAGACCCAACCGAGTGCCCAGAGCCAGCAGGTCGGGCGAGCGCTGACCGAACTCGTGCATCACAGTCACGCCCGCCGCGGCCACGGCCTCGACCTGCTCGGCGACGTTGGCACCGCCCCACCACAGCACGTCCATGCGTTCAGCCGGGACCGGCGGGCCGATCTCGAGCGCAACCGCGTCGGTGGCCACTGTCTCCTCACCCGCACGCAGCCTCAGCACGAGCGCGTAGCGCCCGGAGCGGTAGCGGGCGGGGTCGAGCGGAACGCGGAGGTTCGTTGACTCGCCGGCCGCGAGCGGATTCACCGCTACCTCCGCGACCGGGTCGGCGTACAGGCTCTGCCGGATGAGCGTGGCGACGACGCGCAGCGGGCCGACGGGACCGGCGGTCCAGTTCTCGATGCTCGCGGGCACGCCGATCGTGCCGGCATCGCGCCCGAAGGCGCGGTCGCGCTCGCGCAGGCCGAGGCGAAGCCGCAGGCCCGCCCAGGGGAAGTCGGCGGGGGGCTCATGCGCTGAGGCCGCATGGAGCGCGACGCTGTCGAACCGGCCGTTCAGGCGGTTCAGGCCCAGCGCCGCGCGCCCGGTGGTGAAGGTGTTGTCGTACGCATGCAGGACGGGCGCGCCCTCGACGCTGGCGATGAGCGTTGAGCCGGCCGCGGTGAAGGTCACGAGCGGCGCCGGCTCGCCCGCGGGTCGGCGGATCCCCTCCGCCAGCGTGGTCTCAGCCAGGACCTCCTGCCAGCCCGCGCAGACGCGCTCGATCGCGACCTGCGTCGAGCCGGCGATGCGCAGGCGGTAGTGGTTCCACGGGTCCTGGAAGCGCAGCGCGAGCATGATCGGGCCGGCCCCGCCCTGGGGGCGGAGCGCCGCGCTCAGGGCTGCGTCATCCACCGGCGCGGTGGGCAACTCGATCCAGTGGCCCTCGGGCCGGGGGCGGTCGTACGTGCGGTTGCCCAGGCCGATGGTTCCTTCGGCGCCCTCCTCCGGGCGCACGACCTCCCAGCCGCCACTCCACGCGCGCCAGTTGTGCGCGTCGGAGGTTGCGAAGTCCTCGCTGAAGATCTCCTCGCCGACGCCGACGCTTTCAGCCGCGCGCGCCGCGCGCCATGGGGCCGGGAGAATGCTGAAGGCGAAGAGCGCGGGAGCGTTGCGCGACTCACCGGCTACGCCCGCAGTGGCGATGACGTCGGCGGCCCGCGCGGTCAGCTCGGTGGCCTGCGGTGAGATGGTCACGCGCCGGGTGAAGATGCCATCGCCGGCGGCGGCGTCGCCCCCCTGCCCATCATCGGTGAGCAGCACCTGCTCCCTGGCGGTCAGGCTGATCGTAGTGCGATCCGCCGCGAGGTGGCAGGTGACGGCGATCGGGCCATCGACGGGCCGGTCCGCGGTGTAGGTGAAGGCGAGCGTGTCGCCGATCTGCGCGATGCCGTCGGCCTCGCCCTCGTCGATCAGCTCGACGGTGAGGCCGCCGACCGGTGACTTGACGAGGCGCACCCAGTCCACGTCCACGGCGCCGCTGGGGAGTCGCCCGCGGGGGCCGATGACCGCGAGGTCGAGCGGCACCTCGTTCATCGCCGCCAGGAAGGGGAACCGGCCGAGATCGACAGTGCTGATGCCCGGGCCCATGCGCCCGAGTTGGGGGTTGCCCTCGGCGGGCAGGCGCAGCCAGGCCTTGAAGTAGTGCTCGGGGTTCTCGACCGCGGCGATGCGAATCTGCAGGTAGCGGTAGTCGGCGCCGCCGAGGGGCAGGATGCGCTGGATGGACCCCCCGGCGAACTCCGATACCTCGCGGAAGCGCACGAGGCCGCCGACCTGCTCGGCGCTGACCTCCGCGGGCTCGAAGGCGAACCACCCGGCGCGCGAGTCGGGCGCGGCCTCGAACGGGTCGAAGTCCTCGACCCAGAGGGTGTTGGCGTCGGGGCTATGCGTGACGTCACCGAGGACCGCCGTCCCCGGCAGCAGCATCAGCACGAGAGTGATTGCACCGGTGATCCTCATCCAGCCAGCTCCTCTTCTGTCGGCGCGTCGGCAGGGCGTCGCCGGCGTACCGTGATGTCGCCCGGGGCGGCCGGGCCGGTGGTGTTCTCGCGGACATCGATGCGCCGGGGGCCGGGCGCATCGTTGCGCCCGAAGCCGATCGCGAACTTGCAGCGGCCGAAACGGTCACCGATACACGGCCCTGTCCCGGCCGGTGCGCCTCGGCGTCCGCAGCCAGCTCGATGCGCTCCGGCGCCTGCGGGTAGAGCGCCAGGCGGATGCACGTCGCCGTCGCCGCGCGCCGCATCGCGGGCTCCCCTGGCATTCGTGATTGCCCAACCGGCAGGCGCACTGCGCGCATCTCGATCCTGCCTCCCCGCGCGCTCCCCATGCATCATCCACAAGTCGGGACGCCTGCGGCGAGGCCACGCGACGGCCGGGCGATACGCCGCTTTGTCGTACGGAGGAGGGACGTCTGCGCGGCTGTGTTCCGCAGGCGTCAGGTTCCATGCAGAAGCCCCCTGGGCTTCTCATGGGAGTCCGCTGCGCGAACTCCATCGCCGCCCGCGCACGACGGCAGCGCCAGCGGCCCACGACGCAACGATCGGGCCGGCATAGAAGCTGAGGCGCCGACGCGCCTCACCCTGCGCACGACAACGACGTACGGCCCAGATGTAGCGACCGCGCACGAGATGTGGGTAATGAATGGTCGCGCCCCGGGGGCGCGACTACCTGGGCCGGCCGAGGCTGACGGTGCCGTAGATGCCGCCGTCGGCGCCGGTGTCGCGCACGCGCACCGCGATCAGGTTGGGCTCGCCCACGCGCACCTGGCCCCGCGGCAGCTCGATCGCGAACGGCTCGTCCCAGCCCTCGTGCCGCCCCACCTCGCGCCCGTTCAGGAACACCCGGGCATCGGAGTCTACGCCGCCGAAGGCCAGCAGCAGCGGCGCGGCGACGTCCTCTGCCGTAATCTCGACCGCGAGCCGGTACCAGGCGATGCCGTCGAAGCCCTCGTAGCCCTGGCGCTCCCAGTGCCGGCCGACCTCGATGGTCGCCCACCGGGCGTCATCGAAGTCGGTCGCGAACCATCCCTCGGCCAGCCCCACGTCGTCGGGGTCGAGCGCGAAGCGCCACTGCAGCGGCAGGTCGCGCAGCTTCTCGCCGACGGGCACGGGCGGCGGGCCGCCCGTCGCTCACCAGCACGCGCGGCGGCGCAGCGACCATCTGCTGCTGCGCGCCGGCGGGCTCGAGGTCGGCGGTCACCTGCCGCATGGCCGCGAGCGCCGCGGCGTTCGCCAGGTCGGGGAACTCCCACAGCGCCAGGTCGAAGCTCGTCTGACCGGGCATCAGCTCGAACTGCGCCTCGATCTGGCAGGCGCCGACATCCAGCATCGCCCGCGACATCTGCATCGGCTCGAACAGCAGCGCGCACGGGCCGCGCGACTGCGCGGGCAGCGTCGCCTCGTCGAAGTGCCGATCCGCGAACAGCGCCCAGCACTCATCCGGGGGCAGGACGACGCGCGCACCGGCCTCAAGCTCCCGGCCGGCGGTGGCGACGAAGCGTTCACGCGGCTCGGTGAAGCTCGACGGGAAGCAGCGGAGCCGCACCTCGACCGTGTTGATGATCTCCTCGGACTGCACGGCGCCGTGTAGCGTCAGGTGGTCGTCGCCATCGGCGCCGACGAAGGTCAGGGCAACGGTTGCGCCGGGGATCTGCCAGGTGAGCCGGTAGCCGGTCGCGGCGGGCCAGGTGAGCCGCTCGATGGTCGCCTGGTTGCCGCCGATGGAGGCGCCGTCGATGAGCAGGTCGATGAAGCCGCCGGCGTAGAAGTTGCAGCCGGTGGGGGCGATCATCCCGACTCCCAGGCCGCCCTCGCGCGGCCACACCTCGAGCATGTCGGGATGGGCCGCGCGCTCGACGCAGACGTGGTAGGTGAGGGTGTACTGTGGGTCGGTATCGGGGAGCGCCAGCGCGGGCCAGCGCAGCGAAGCATGGCCGTCGTGCATGCCGCCCTCAATCACCCAGGGGTCGCCCGCTCCCAGGTCCTCCACGCGCTCCGGCGCGGTTGCCGGTGTGGCCAGGTACTGCGCGATGGTCTCCGCCTGCGCCACCGACGTCGCCGCCAGCGCCGCCAGCAGCGCAACGGTGCGCATGCCGCTCACTCCAATCGCCGGGCGCCCGGGGTGTGTGCTGCGCTCGCGCCTCCGGTCACAGGTTGTGGGCCACCAGCTTGCCCTGCTGCGCCCCGAGGGAGGTGGGCGTGGTCGCTCCGGGCTCGCGGTTGCCGGCCTTGATGTGCAGCACCGGCATGCCGCGGCTCAGCGCCCGCTCGACGATCTCGGCGGTGCCGCCCTGCCCCCGGGAGGGCGCGCCGTCCCAGATCGCGATCAGCACGTCGGACTCGTCGAGCACGTATTGCCCGGCCTGCTCGTAGGCCTCATCGCGGCTCGCGGTCTGAGGCAGCACGGGGACCGACGTCGCCTGTTCGAGCAGCGCGCGGAACTCCTGCTTCGACCGGTCGGTCGCGAAGTCGGTGAGGTAGTCCTCCTCCGGCAGGGGCAGCGGCGCGATCAGCCGGGCGCCGCCCGCCAGCGCCGCCTGGGCCACCAGCCGGTCGGCGCCCTCCGCCAGTGGCGAGATCACCGCCAGCTCGCGATCAGGATGCAGCGCGCGCACGATGTCCAGCGCGCGCTCGATCGCGGCCCGGAGCCTGGGCACCTCGGCCAGGAAGCGGTGGCCGGTCACGCCGACGCGGACGTGCGGCGTCACGCCGGCCCGGCGCTCCTCTTCGGGACTGATGTGGCGCACGTGCACCAGCGTGTAGCCCGCGGTGGCGAGCACGTTGGGGATGGCTCGGATCAGGTCACGATCCCAGTCCTTCTGCTCCTCGGTCATCGGCCCGGGGCCGACCCGGTCGGCCCTGTCGCCGTAGCGCCGCCGTTTCTCCTCGTCCGACAGCGCGTGCCATGGGATCATGTTCGGGTTGATGCGCTGCGCCTCATCCCGCTCCGGGCCGTAGCGGTAGCCCTGTTCGAGCTTGAGGGCGAGCCAGCGCTCATGCTCGACCTCAGCGAGGAAGTCCAGGTGCTGCCCCGGGAAGCCGAAGGGGGGATCGTCGCTGCGCGCGGGCACCATCTGGTAGCCGATGCTGGCCAGCTTGGGGGCGATGTGGCGCACGAAGTCGCGGTTCTGCTCCTTCGCCTCCTCGGGCAGCGCCTGGTAGCCGGCCTGGGCCCACTCCGGTCGGTCACTGTAGTCGGCCATGGCGCCCCGGTAGTTGTCGTGCACGGCCGCGGCCAGTCGCTCCAGGAGCGCCCGGCGCGGGGCATCCGGGTCCGAGCCCGCCAGGTCGAAGTCGAGGAGCTGGACGAGCGCCATGAACTCATCGCCGTCCACGTGCAGGTCGAGCTGGCTGACGTCGGGCAGGCAGGAGCGCTCGAAGTGGTCCTTGCCCGCCAGGCTGCTCATGGCGATGATGGCCTCCATCGAGCGCACGCCATGCTTGTACGCAGAGACGTGCAGGAAGGCGCGCAGCACGCCCTCGTCGATGTGCAGCGTGTCGCCGTCGCCGTCGGCGCGAATCAGCGTGCCGGCGTTGCGCTCGAGCAGCGAGCGCAGCAGGATCGCGCGGCGCAGCAGGAAGTGCCGGTCGTCCTCGCCGTGGCGGTTCGGGCCCATGATGTCCACGTAGCCCTTGAGGCGGCTGACGAAGTCGGGGCCTTTCATGCTGATGAAATGCGCGTGCACCGCCTCGTCGGACGCCTGACTGCGGTCGAACTCGGCCATGCTCGAGGCGGTGCCGCCGGCGAACACGAAGATGGCGCGCCCCACGTGGTGTTCGCTGGCGGCGTCGCGGAAGGCGCCGTCCTGGATGGGCGCCAGGAAGTGCTGCAGCCACCTCAGGCCCTCGCTGTCGAACTCATCCCAGAAGACCAGCGGCATGGCGCCGCTGAGGCCGATGTCGCGCACGCGATGCAGCGCCGCGACCAGATCGTGCGGGTCGGCGAACTGCGACAGGTTGAACTCCAGCTCGCCCTCGTCATCCTCGTCACCCATCAGCCTGCGGACCGACTTGACCACCTGCTTGACCCCGAAGGACTTCCCCGCCCCGGGCGGGCCGAAGACCGCGATGGCCAGCGGCTTGCTGTCGGACCCGCGCCAGTATTGCTCGATCAGGTTCTGCACCCGGCGGTAGCCCTCGGTCTCGCGGCGGTCCACCGTGGTCAGGGCGCCGATACGGCAAATCGGTACGCCGGCCAGCCGACTGGCGACGCCCCAGCGCGCCACCTCCGCCGCCTTCACAGCCAGCGGACTGTCGAACTCGCCCGGCAGCGTCTCGGCGGCCCGGCGCTCGTCGCCCTCGCAGACGCCGTCGAGGATCGTCCAGAAGGCGGCCCGGCGACGTCCCGCGGCCTCGGGCGCGGACGAGGTCAGGTAACGCGCCGGGTTCTGCACGTCGGTCGCGTCGAGGTACTCACAGGGCGCGACCGCGGTGCGCGCGATCATCTCGGTCGGGAAGGCGAGCGGGGACAGCTCCGGCTGCTCGCCGTCGCCGCCCCCCAGCTCCTGCTCCCCCAGGCCTGCCACGTGCAGGGCGCGCATGGCCGCGATGCCCGAGCGGACGCCGGCCTCCAGGTCGGACGGGTCGCGCAGGATCTGGGCCACGATCCCGGCGGTCAGCGACACCGTGTAACCGATCATGCCTCCCGGGTAGTCGCCCTCCCAGCCACCCTCGGTCACCATGCGATCGAAGATGAGCCGGCAACGCCAGCCCTGGTCGCCGTCGGCGGGCGAGCCCCCGGCGCGCGAAAGCACCAGCGCACCCGCCGGCCCGAGCGAGACCACGGTGTGGGCGCATGCCGACAGCGAGTTGACATCGGGGTTGTTGGTCAGCTCCCAGAACAGGTCCTGGGCGGTGCGCTCCCACGACAGTCCGCGGCTGATGTGCACCGCCTGGCGGCGCAGGTCGCCGACGGTGGTCACGGCCACGAGGCGCTCGGCGCAGCTCCCGACGAGCCGCTCCCACAGGCCGCCGTGCGCCACCGGCTCGGCCATCTTGATGACCGTCCAGCCGGCGTGGGTGCCGTCGGTGATCGATGGGGGCCACACGGCCGGGTCGTCGCGGAAACCCAGGTTCGCGTCGTCGAGCACGATGAGGTCGGCCGCGCCCGGCCCGGGCTCGGCCTCGAGCCCGGGCGGCGCCGCGCCCGCGCGCGCCCGGTCGAGGCCGAGGTACTGCCTGACCCGCCACACCCATGGCCCGCCCCGGTCACCGGCGCGCCTGCGGTGGGGCGTCCACAGGGCGTAGGAGTGGTGGTAGCGCTCGTAGGCCTCACCGCCGGGCAGCGGCCGGTCGGTCTGCGGTCCGATCGCCGTGGCCGAGCAGGCCAGCGCGCTCTCGTCACCGGGCAGGGAGCACAGGGCCGCGATGACATCGGCGAGCATGGCGGCGCCGCCCCGCGACAGGGAGACGCGTGCGACATCGTTCGGGTCCCAGCGGAAGCGGGTGTCGTCATCGCTGGCCAGTCGCGCCAGATTCCAGTCCATCGTGACGTCGCCCGTCACCACGACCATCCTGTGCCCGGTGTCGGCCATCGCCCCGACCTCCTCAGTCGGCCTGCACGCAGTGGCGGGCCCTTTCCACGCGATGGCCGACGGGGCCTTCGAGCAGGGACGCCTCGGCGCGCGGATCGTGCCCCGCGCACGACGGGCGTTGGAGGTGCACGGTCGGCCGGGGAGAAGCCTGCAGCCACGCGAGATGGCGGGTCAGAGGAGAGGGCCTGGGATGGCAGCCACGGGGGCTGAGACGACGCGGAGTACCGCCCCGGGGTCCGGCACGAGTCGCTGGCACGTGCGGGCCCGGCGCTGGCTGCGCGAGCATCAGTGGCCGATCATCGGCGCGGCGTGGCTGATGGCGCTGGTCATCGGCTTTGTCGGCTACGCCCGGCACTTCGCCGCTCTGGGCGAGCCGCGGTCGGGCTGGGATGTGCTCTACCGCGCGCTGCAGCTCTTCGTGCTCGAGGGCGGGCAGCCGTCGCCCGGGACGATCTGGGAGTTCGAGCTGGCGCGCTTCCTCGCTCCCGTGGTCACCGGCTACACGGCCCTGCAGGGCCTGGCGCTCCTGTTCTCCGAGCAGCTCGCGCGGCTCACCGCCCGCTTCGCCCGCGGCCATGTGGTCATCTGCGGGCTCGGGGACAAGGGCTTGCGGCTGGCGCTGGGCTTCCGCGCGCAGGGCCACCGGGTGCTCGCCATCGAGAGCGACCCGGCCAACCCGAACGTGGCGGCCTGCCGCGAGCAGGGCGTCACGGTGCTGACGGGCGACGCCTCGATGCCGGAAGCGCTGAATGGCGCGAACGTCGCCTCGGCCTCCTACCTGTTCGCGGTATGTGGCGATGATGGCGTGAACGCCGAGATCGCCGTGCGCGCGCGGGCGGCGGCGGTCAGGCGCCGGTCGGGCGTGCTGGGCTGCTACGCGCACATCGTCGAACTCGCCCTGTGCCGGCTGCTGCGCGAGCAGCACCTGGCCGGGCCGCACGCCGAGGCCTTCCGCCTGGAGTTTTTCAACGTGTATGAGAGCGGCGCCCGCGCGCTGCTGGCCGCGCACCCCGTCGCGGCGCCCGATGACCGGCCCGCCCACGTGCTGATCGTGGGCATGGGCGACCTGGGCGAGGCGCTGGTGCTGCAGGCCGCGCGCGAGTGGCGTGAGGCGGGCGCGGGGGGTCGCCTGCGCATCGGCGTCGTGGACCGGATGGCGCAGGCGCGGGTGCGCTCGCTGCTCGCGCGCTACCCGCACCTCGCCGACATCTGCGACCTGGTGGCCCACGAGATGGACGTGCGTTCGGCTGAGTTCGAGACCGCCGACTTCCTGGTGGACGGCGACGGGCGATGCGCGGTGACGGCGGCGTTCGTCTGCCTGTCGGCGGACGCGCTGAGCATCACGTCGGCGCTGTCACTGGGTCGGCGGCTGGGGGGGAGCGCCGACGCGACCATCGTGGCGCGCGTGGCCGAACGCGGCGGCCTGCAGACACTGCTGTCCGAGTGTGAGGGCATTGTGGCCTTCCCACTGCTGGACGAGACCTGCCGTCCGGAGCTGCTGCTGCGCGGGGTGAACGAGACCCTGGCGCAGGCGATGCACGAGGACTACCTGCGCCACGAGCTGGCCAGGGGAGCGGAGCTGGGTTCGCGCGGGGCGCTGCACCGGTGGGAGGACCTGGACGAGCACTACCGCGAGGCCAACCGGGCGCAGGCCGACTGCCTGGCCGAGCGGCTGGCGGCCTTCGGCTACCGCATCGCGCCGCTGACCGACTGGGAGGCGGAGCGCTTCGAGTTCAGCGCCGACGAGATCGAGGGCATGGCGCGCATGGAGCACGAGCGCTGGTGCGCCGAGCGCCGGGGGCAGGGCTACCGCTGGGGCGAGGTGCGCGACGACCGGCGCAAGACTCATCCCGATCTGGTGGGCTGGGATGAGCTGTCCGAGGAGGGGCGCGAGAAGGACCGGATGATGGTGCGCAATCTCCCCGGATTCCTCGCCCGGGCCGGCTTCCAGGTCGAGCGGGCGCACCCTCAGCGCACGACCGCCAGCTCGCCGACGCCGCCGATCTCCGACTCGACCACCACGTAGACCGACTCCTCGACGCTCTCGAGCGCGAACTGCGCGTCTTCGCCGTTGAGCGTTACGCCGCTGCATTCCCGCCATCCGGGCAGGAGGATGCGGAAGCACACGTGCCGGCCGGTGCCGGTGAAATGCAGCCCGATGCGGTCGTCCGAACGCCGGTAGCGGTAGGAGAAGTAGGCGTCCGAGGACGGGAAGTGCGCGGTAGCGGCGGCGGTGCGCACGCCCGCCGCCGGCCAGCGAGGCGCGCACAGGACGCGCTCGAACAGCTTGCCCTGCGACTTGATCCCGGCCAGCTCCTCGACGACCGCCGCGGCCCACGGGCCGAAGCCCCACGGGTCGTAGTTGGTCTGATGGTGCGGGGCATTGATGGCCGCGCTGCCGTCGAGGTTGTACCAGGTGAACAGCGCGCCATGATCGCGCCTGAGCACGGCGTGAACATCGCGCAGCAGGCGGTACGCCAGCTCCTCCCGGCCGTGCTGCAGCGCCCCGCGACACAGCTCGCCGCCGACCCAGGGGAAGAGGCCGCCATTGGCGTACTCACCCTCGCCGCGCGTCCACGCGCCCGAGTTGCGCCGGAAGTAGCCCAGCCGGTCCGGGTAGCCCGGCTGCAGGCTCCACCACGGGAAGGCGTCGCCGGTCTCCTCCCAACGGCGGACGTACTCATCGATGATCGAGACGGCCCGGGCGTGGTCCGCAAAGCCGCGCGTGATGGCCGCCGCGTTGCTCATGGTCAGTTGCTCGTCCTCGTCGAAGTCGCCGTGGTCGAAGGGGTCGAGATGGATGTGGTGGCGGTACTTCACGCCGTCCCAGAACAGCTCGTTGCCGTGGTGGAAGTAGTGCGTCTGCAGCAGGCGGTAGTGCGCGGCGCGCACCGGATCCCCGATCGCCTCGAAGGCCTGCGCCAGCAGCGTGCACGCCAGATAGAGCTGCGACGTGTCGCCCTGCATGAGCACGAACTTGCAGGTCTCGTCGGTGTAGGCGTTCTCGCCGCTCTCGGTGAAGCCGATGTCCCACTCGTCGAGGGTGTGGGGGCGCTTGAGGGCGCCGTGGGTCTCATCGTACATCATCGGGTCGGTCAGGGCGAACTCCAGGCCGGCCTCGACGGCGGGGAGCATCCGCCGCAGCCACTCGTCGTCGCCATGCGCCTGCCACCCCTTGCACAGCGTGGACGCCATGCCGATCTCAAGGTCGGCCATGCAGGTGCGCAGCTTGCGCGGCGTCCGGGCGCAGGGGTAGTTGTCGCCGTAGACATGGTCGGGCAGGCGGCCATCGGGCCACTGGTTGTCGTAGATGGCCTCGAACATGGACTTGACGTCCTGGAGGAAGTAGCGCAGGCCGTCGATGGCGAACGCCGGATAGGCCAGATTCTGGCGGCTGTTGTCGGCGGCCTTGTAGTAGGTGCGGAGCTTGCCGTTGACCTGGGTGACGTCGATGCACTGACGCAGCCCTTCCTCGAGCAGCGCCAGCAGCTCATCGATCTCGCCCGTGTCCGTCGTGACCGTGGTGTGTGCGTGAACGCGGAAGCTGCCGTAGCGCGTGTAGGGGGCCTCGCCCGGCCGCGGTGTGCGCACGGTGATGAGGTGCACGCCGGGCCTGCCGCCGGGCTTGACCACCAGCTCGGCCTGGCCCTTCTGCGCGGTGACGGTGCGCTCGAAGTACGTCTGGTGCGCGGCGTCGGTGAGCTGGAAGGTCACCGGCTGGCCGTCCAGCCCGTCCCAGACAAAGACGATCTCCACGTCGTCGAGCGGACCGCACCTGTTCGGAGACGTCCAGACGACACCCGCCTGCGGCAAGCGCATGACATGACCTCCTCGAGCCGGGTGTTGCGCGTGACCGGCCCCCGGCGACAGGCATGATGTGCGCCGAGGGAAGCGAGTTCTCCTCCTGCACCCGTGAGCACTCGCGGGAAGGCGCGACCGTGTCCGGCACTCGGCCGCGTGGTGTGGTGAAGGACCCCGGCGCCCCGCGGGGAAGGCTCCACACGCACAGCCACAGGCGGCGATGGAGGGAGAGAGTACGCGTGTCTGCACGAGCCATGCTCTTCGCGATGATGCTGGTGGCGACACTCACCTGCGTGGTGACGGGCGCCGACGCGCAGGGGCTGCCGTTCGTGGTCGGCGCCGCGGTGCGCACGTCCGTAGCTCCCGTGGTCGACGGCGACCTCGGAGACGACTGCTGGGCCCAGGCCATGCCGCTGGAGCCCTTCCAGAAGCTCACGCTGGGGACGCCGGCGGACTACCAGTCGGTCGGGTATCTGCTCTACGACGCCGCCAACCTCTACATCGGCGTCAGGTGCGATGAGCCGGAGATCGAGCACATCCACGCGGAGGTGACGCAACGCGACGGGCCGGTCTACGGTGACGACTGCATCGAGATCTTCCTGGTGCCGCCCGATTCGCCGGTCCTCGCACAGTTCGAGGAGCGCGTGCGCTACTTCCACCTGATCGTGAACAGCATCGGCACGCGTTACGACGAGATCGGGCTGCAGTCGCCGGGCACCTTTGACGGGCAGTGGCAGGCCGCCGCGACCCAGGGCGAGGACGCGTGGTACCTTGAAGTGGCGGTGCCCTTCGCGGATTTCGGCGTCAGCGTGAGTGACGGGGATGTCTGGCGGGGGAACATCTCGCGCGCGCGGTGGATCGACAAGGAGTACTCCACCTGGGCGCCGCTGCAGCGCACCTTCCACGACCGCGCCAACTTCGGCCAGATCGTCTTCACGCGCGACGCCGCCGCGACCGCGCGGCACATCGATGAGCTGGAGTTCGCCGCCCTGCGCGACGGCGTGCTCCGCCCGCAGATGCAGCGGCTCGAGGACGCGCTTGAGGAGCTGCGGGCCGACGCCGCCGACCTGCCCGAGCCTGTGCGCGCTGATGCCCTGCGCAAGGCCGGGCGCCTGACGGGGCGTCTGCGCAACATGTACTTCGGCCTGGCGCGGCTGGGGCCCGGGAACTTCCGGGAGGACTGGCCGGCCCTGGGCGGGCGCCTGGATCGGCTCGAGGCTGATGTCGAGGACGCGCGGGACGAAGCCGCGATGCTCGCCGCCACCGACGGCGGCGTGCGGCCCTGGGTGATCTTCGTCACCGACGCCATGACCAACCGGCGCCTGCTGAGCAATCGCTGGCCGCAGGGCGTCACCTCCCACGACCGCATCGAGATCACGGCCTGTCCGGGGGAGTACGAATCCGCCACCTTCTCGGTCTACGCCATCCGCGACCTGAGCGGCGTCGAGCTGAGTATCGGCGACCTGCGCTCGGGGGAGCAGAGCCTCGACGCATCGTGCATCGACCCCTACGTGGTGAAGTGCTGGTACCAGGCCGGTCGCGGCATCGGCGACCTGGGGGAGCGGCTGCCGACGCCCGAGCTGCTGCTCAAGGACGACACGCTGGTGCGGGTTGACCACGAGGAGCGGCGCAACTTCGTGCGCTCCGCGCCGGGGTCCGACGTCTACCTCGATGTCTCCGGCCCGGACAGCTCGGCCCTCGCAGAGCTGCAGCCGCGCGATGCCGACGAGCTGCAGCCGGTGGACATCCCGGCCCGTTCGCTCCAGCAGTTCTGGCTGACCGCGCACATCCCGGCGGACGCGGCGCCCGGCAGCTACGAGGGGACGATCGGCATCTCCGCCGCCGGAGGGCCCTCGACCGACCTGCCGGTGCGCGTGCGCGTGCTGCCCTTCACGCTCGCCGAGCCGGCGCTCGAGTACTCGATCTACTACCGGGGCCGCCTCACCACGGATGGTCAGGGGAGCATCACCTCGGAGGCCAAGTCACCGGAGCAGTTCGCCGCCGAGATGCGGGACCTGGTGGCGCACGGCGTCACGAACCCGACCATCTACCAGAGCTTCGACGAGCGCCTGCTCGGCCAGGTCTTCGACCTGCGTGAG
Organism: Candidatus Zipacnadia bacterium; assembly: GCA_029820295.1. Lineage (GTDB taxonomy): Bacteria > Armatimonadota > Zipacnadia > Zipacnadales > UBA5352 > JALGVA01. Next base: position 94,638 of record JALGVA010000001.1, on the reverse strand, counting down.
GCGGCCGGGATGCGCAGCCCGCGCGTCTACACGCTGGGCATCAGCACCGGCGCGCCGCAGACCGAGGAGGCGCTGGCGGCGCTGCGCGAGGGCGTGCAGACGTGGCTGGACTTCATCCGGGGGCGCGGCTATGACGAGCTGTGCGTCTACGGCATCGATGAGGCCAGCGGCGAGCGGCTGCGCGCCGAGCGCATGGCCTTCCAGGCGGTGCACGATGTCGGCGCGAAGGTGTTCGTGGCCTGCTACCGCGACTACTTCGACGTGGTCGGCGACCTGCTGGACGTGCCGGTGTGGGCGGGCGCGCCCGATCCGGAGGAGGCGGTCAAGGCGCACAGCGTCGGCCACCGCATCCTCAACTACGGCCATCCGCAGTGCGGGGTCGAGGAGCCGGAGACCTACCGCCGCAACTTCGGGCTGCTGCTGTGGCACGCCGGCTACGACGGCGCGATGGACTACGCCTACCAGCACTCGTTCACGCACATATGGAACGACTTCGACAACGCCAGCTACCGCGACCACACCATGGCCTACCCGACGGTCAACGGCGTGGTCGGCACGGTGCAGTGGGAGGGCTTCCGGGAGGCGGTGGACGACGTCCGCTACCTGACCACGCTGCTGGAGGCCATCGAGACCGCCAAGTCGGCCGGCGGCGACCGCGCGGCGGAGGCGCGGCGCGCGGAGGAGTGGGTCGGCGCCATCGACCCGGAGGGCGACCTCGAGCTGGTGCGCCGGGAGATCATCGAGCGCATCCTGGCCCTGGGCCTGGAGCATTGAGTGGCACGGTGCTCTGAGTCGGCAACCAGACGGGGCAGCGAACTGAGCGGAGGAGGCCGGGGGCCTCTCCCGAGCCGGGCGGTACCCGCCCCGGGCTCGAAGGGTCGCTATCCTGCGGCGACCTCCATGGCGACCTCGCCCCAGCGGGTCAGCCGCTCGGGCTCGTAGCGCACGGTGCTGATGTCCTTGAGGATCAGCTCCAGCGGGCAGCCGTGGCGCGCGCAGATCTCCCTGGTGGTCTGCAGGTCTTCGCGCACGGCCTCGGCGTGGAAGACATCGGTTACCAGCGACGCCGGGTTGGGCTTACGCGAGAACACGAAGTCCCCGCCGATCTCGCTCGCGCCCAGCTCCTGGTCGGTCCACGCGCTCATGGAGACCTTGCGCACGTTGGGGATCATGCGCACCTCGTCCATCTTCCGATCAAGCGGATCACAGCAGCCGTAGTAGACCAGGCCAAAGCGCTCGCAGAGGGGCGCGAGGTAGTCCACCTCGAACTCCCGGAACATGCGCGGCGATACGGTCGAGAACATCTGGGCCAGCCCCATGGTCCAGATGTCCCGGCAGCGTGGTCGTTGCGGGTCGTAGCCGGGCGCGGGCAGCTCGTCCACCCACGCGCCCGTACAGTGGATCACGCTCTGGGGGCCGCACAGCAGGCCCTGCTCCTCGAGCTGGTCGAGCATGCGGTGATAGCCCTCGGCCATCCTGCCGATCAGCCGGTGCATGTACTCCGGCCGGTCGGCCAGCGCCCACAGCACGCCCTCGACACCCATCCACGTGCTGATGGGGTCCCACATCGACATCGCCGGGCTCAGGCCCCACGCCCGCACCTCGATGATCCCGTCGAAGACCTCGTGGGCGAAGGCGAGGCGACGCTCGGTCTCGGCCTCGTCGTGGCTGATCCGCGGGATCTGGATCTTCTCGAGGTCCGCCTCGGTCTGGAACTGGTTGATGTAGTGGTGGCCGACCACCAGGTTGGTGGGGTCGGTGATCGCGACCTCCTCCCGGCAGGTCACGCCGAAGCCGGTGTTGCGGATCGCCATGGGCACGCGCAGGAAGGGCTCGACCACCATATCCACCGGGAAATGGTCCCACTGGTAGAGCATGCGCCGCAGCACGGTCTCGTAGCCCCGGCACTCAGGGTCCTCGCATCGCAGGGCCAGCTCACCGTTGACATCCATCTCGTTCCAGCACACCTGGTCGATCATGACCATGGGGCGCACCGGCTCGAGACGGTTCAGCGCGCGCCACAGCCGGCGCTTCTCCTCCTGCACGGGCAGGGCGGCTATCCCGGCGGCTCGTGTGGCCAGTTCGCGCAGCACGTCCAGGTCACGTGCGTCGGGCATGGCGGTCTCCCTGTCGGGCGGGGCGTCCTGGCGGGCGGCTCTGAGACGTCGCGATACGACCCCGCGCTCACCGTTCGCAGCGGCTGGTGAAGACCTCGGCGATCTCCGGGTTCCTGACCACATCGACGGCGCTGCAGACCTGGATGTGGCGCACGCCGTTGTCGATCATCGTCCTGAGTTCCATGTCCACGCGCGCCGCGTCCTTGACCGGGAACTGCCCGGGGCGGTCGTAGTAGCCGATCATGCCCACGCCCTGCTGGCGTGGGAAGTAGTCGCGCGCGCCATCCGAGATGATCCGGCTGTACTCGGCGATCTTCTCCTCGGGCCAGGGCATATACCAGGCCGCGGTCTGACCGCAGTAGTCCACGTCCAGCCGGTTGCCGTAGAGCGGGTCGGGGGCGAACACCGGCCAGATGTGGATGGCGGTTCTGATGTCCGGGCGCCGGGAGCGCGCATAGTCGGCCAGGGAGTTGATGTAGCCGACCAGGGCATCGCGGAAGCAGACGACGTTGGCCTCGTCCTCCGGCAGGTCGGGATGCGCCTGTGTGTACTCGGCCAGCATGGCCCGGCAGCGATCGCAGTGGCAGCATTGGTAGTTCTGGTAGCCGAAGCCGTCGAAGGCCAGGCCCTCGAGGCCCGGCACTGCCGCGATGGCATCGATCTGCGACTCGAGCAACTCCCGCGCCTCCTCGTTGCTGAAGCAGATGATGCGGGTGGTGAGGACCTCGTTGGTCATCACCGGCTCCCCTCCGAACTGGTAGGGGATGATGTAGCGGTTGCGCCCGGCCGTGATGAAGCTCAGGGCGGCCTCCTCGTCGGGGGTCATGACCTGCCACGGGACGGGACGATCGGGATAGCGCTCTGCCCACAGCTTCGCCAGGCCCCCCATGGGCGAGATGCAGGAGAAGATGCCGATGTGGTGCCGGGCCCCCGCCTCGACCAGCCCCACGAGGACCTCGGGATCGGTTGACCACGAGATGAGCGCATCGAAGCCGACCGCCGCGGCCTGCGCCATGAAGGCGTCCAGGTCCCTGGTGTCGATGCCCCAGCCGGTCAGCGTGATGGCATCGCCGCCGTCCGCTGCAGTCGCGTCCGCCGACGGGCCCGCGGCCGACACCGGAGCCGGCCGGGGCGTGGTGGTCGGTCCTTCGACGATCGGCGTGTCGCCCTCCCAGCGCAGCCGGTCGATGCGCATGGTGCGCCCCAGCGGATTCGAGCCGTAGCGCGGCTCGTCCTGATCGTCCCAGCCATGGTAGGCCATCCACACCTCGCCACCGGGCAGGGCGATGACGCACTGGTGCCCTGGGCCGTAGACCCGCCCCACCCGCGTCTCGAGCAGCGCGCCGGGCGACTTCGTCCACGGCCCGCGGATCGAGGGCGCAGTGGCATGGCAGACCGCGTAGCAGGCATCGAGCTTGTCCGACTGGTACCAGCCCACCGAGAAGAAGAGGTGGTAGATGCCGTTGCGCAGGAGCACGGTCGGCGCCTCGGTCACCCCGCGCTCCCACGGGCGGTCCGGACGGATGAGTTCGACGCGCTCGTCGCCGACTCCGAGCAGGTCGGCGGCCATGGGCCGCAGGACGATGCAGCGCGGCGACTCCTCGGAGTAGAGCAGGTAGGGCGTGCCGTCGGCGTCGAAGAAGACCGTGGAGTCGATGACACCGCCGTTGCTGTCGTCTCCCCGAACGAGGATGGCGCGATGCTCGAAGGGCCCAAGCGGGTCGGCGGCGATCGCCACCCCGATGTCGTGGCGATCGGTGTCGGGGTTTGTGGCCGAGTAGGTCATGTGGAACAGACCATCATGCTCGATGACCTCCGGCGCCCAGTAGTGCCCGTCCGACCACGGCGGCCGGTAGCACACCCCACGATGGGTCCAGTGCACCAGGTCCGGCGACTGCATCACCTGGAAGCCGTCGGGCGAGTTCTGGGTGGCATAGGCGTAGAACATGCCGCCGTGGCGGATGATGAACGGGTCGGGGAAGTCCCCGGCCCACACGGGATTGGTGTAGGTCGCGGGCGGTTCCCCGGCGGCGGTCGCGATTGCCGTCAGCAGCAGCATGGTGATCACCGGAGTTGTCCGGATCATGGCGCGCCGTCCCTCGCGGCCCGTATGGTTGGGCGGCGCCGCATCGAGATCGCGGCGTCCGGCCGTCGCACGCTCAGTGTATTCGCCGCGGGCGAGGCGACCTTCCTTCCCGCTCGCGGCGCCGCACGTCGCAGGTATGGCCCGGAATCCGGCGAATTGGCCTCGTATGTGGTCGCCGGTCCGCGGACTGTGGGGCGGATCGCGACGGCCGGCGCCGACAGCAGCAGCACAACTAACTCGCGGGAGTAGGGCCATGGACAAGGTACGCATCGCCATCGTCGGCTGCGGGGGCATGGCGCGGAGCCATGCCGGTCGTTTCGATATGATCCTCGATCAGGTCGAGGTGCGAGCCGTGGTGGATGTCCTCGAGGAGCGCGCGCAGGCGGTCGCGGACCTGCTGCCCGGCGAGCCGATCGTGGCCACCGACTACCACGACGTGCTGGATGAGATCGACGCGGCGCTGCTGGTGCTGCCGCATCATCTGCACCACTCCGCGACGCTCGACTGCCTGGCCGCGGGCAAGCACGTGCTGGTGGAGAAGCCCATGGCCAACAGCGAGCAGGAGTGCCTCGACATGATCCGCGCGGCGCGGGAGGCCGACCGCGTGCTCATGGTGGCCTACTGCATGCGCTTCCACCCGCTGGTGGTGAAGATGAAGGAGCTGATCGACGACCGGACCTACGGCGACGTCTTCCAGCTCTCCATGTGGACCGAGCAGCTCACGCAGTACCCGCCCGACCACTGGGGGAGCAGCGCGGCGACGCTCGGTGGCGGCCAGCTCTTCAGCCACGGCTGCCACTACATCGACCTGCTGCTGTGGATGCTGGGCCGGCCGGTGTGCGGGACGCATTTCGGCACCAACACCGGCACCCCGTGGATGGAGCGCGAGGGCACCAGCAATGTCACCATCGAGTTCGAGGGCGGAGTCCTGGGTTACCATATGGGCACGTGGGGTGCGCGCGGCAGCCGGCTTAAGTACTCCTTCCACGCCCACTGCACGGGCGGGATGATCGAGGCCGCGATCAGCGAGGGCAAGCTTATCGTGCACCATCGCCAGGAGGCACACGAGCCCGGCCGGCCCCCGGTGCAGGCCGTGGACACGCTGATGGAGGTGCAGCAGGCCAAGCCGACTGAGGTCGAGATGGCGCACTTCATCGAGTGTATCCGCACCGGCCGCAAGCCGCTGACCGACGCGGTCGGCTCGCTGGAGGGGCTGCAGGTCATCTGGAAGCTCTACGAGGCCGAGGAGAATGGGCAACTGGCCGACCTGCGGGGACTGGGTCTGGGCACGTTTGCCGGTTGAGTGCCACGAGGCCGCGTCGCCACTACGAAAGAGCCAGGGCAGGGAGCGGAAGATGAGCATCAGGAACGCTCGCGCACCATGCGCAGCTCGACTCGTCACTGTCGCAGTGGCGGCTGCACTGGCCTGCGCTTCCGGGTTGGCCGTGGCGCAGCCGCAGATCACGGTCGATCCGCAGGAGTGCGCCATCGTGCTGCCGGAGGCCCCCGAGCGAGTCCACACCGTTGCCGCCGAGGAGCTGCAGAAGCACCTCGCGCTCATAGCCGGGGTGGAGGTGCCGATCATCGCCGCCGACGAGGCCGGCGGCTACCGCTTCTACATCGGCACTCCGGCCCCGGGTGACAGCCGCCCGCCGGCGCCGGAGGAGGCGCGCTGGGCCATCACGCCCGAGGCCACCTGGCTCTTCGGCGATGACGAGCGCCACCTGGGCTCGCAGTTCGCGGTGTATGCCTTCCTCGAGGATCAGCTCGGCGTGCGCTGGCTCATGCCGGGCGATCGAGGCATCACGTACGAGCAGCAGAGCCCGCTCACCCTCACGCCGGGCGCCTTCAGTTGGGCGCCGGTGCTGGAGCAGCGGGGCATCCGGGTGGGGGCGCGCGTGGGCCGGTACCCCCAGCGCAAGGAGTACATCGACGAGTTCTGGAGCTTCGCCCGCACCCCTGAGGAGCACGATCAGTACGCCAATGATGTGCTCGACTGGCGCCGGCGGATGCGCATGGGCGGCCACTCGTCGATCAGCTACGGCCATGCCTTCACCGACTGGTGGGACAGGTACGGTGAGACCCATCCTGAGTATTTCGCGCTCAACGTATGGGGCTATCGCGGTCCGGAGCCGCTGGCCCGGCCGGAGAGCGCCACGCCGGCCTTCACCGACCAGGAGCGGCAGACGGTCAAGCTGTGCGTGAGCAACCCGGCGGTGGCCGAGCAGATCGTGGCCGACTGGGTCGAGGGCGGCATGCGCAGCCCGTGGATCAACGTCTGCGAGAACGATCTCGACTGGGGCTTCTGCCGCTGCGAGCAGTGCATGGCGCTCGACGTGCCCCGCGCAGGAGAGGAGTTCGGCGATCACCTCAGCGACCGCTACGTGCATCTGACCAACGCGGTGGCGCGCCTGGCGCGGGAGCACGACCCCGAGGCCGGGGCGGTCATGTACGCCTACAACGCGGCGGAGCAGCCGCCGCGCCGCGAGCGGGTCGAGCCGAACGTGGTCGTCGGGATCGTGCCCACGACCGTGGACCTGGAGGAGCTGGAGCAGCTCTACGGCGGCTGGTCCGCGGCGGGGGCGACGAAGCTCTTCCACCGGCCCAACCTGCCGCTGTACTACCACTCCACCGCCATCCCCATCGGCGCGGAGCGGCAGATGTTCGAGGTGCTGCAACTGGCCATACGCCACGGGGCCGTGGTCGCCGACTACGACTCGCTGACCGGCATGTGGCCGGTGTGCGGCATGGCCGACTATATCCTCGCCAGGGCCATGTCCGACCCGGAGAAGCCGTTCGAGTACTGGGAGGACCACTACTGCGCGGGGTTCGGCGCGGCGGCGGAGGACGTGAAGCGCTACTTCCGCTACTGGCGCGAGGAGCTGTGGGAGGGGCGGCTGCTCCCGGACCTGGATGAGATCGTCACCCGAGGCAAGTACCACAACTTCGCGCGCGGGCTGATGTGGTCGCTGGGCGACTACTACCGCGCGGAGGACTTCGACCGCACCGACGCGATCCTGCAGGAGGCCGCCGCCCACGAGCTGCAGCCGAGCCAGCGCGCGCAGCTCGACCAGCTCATCCTGGCCAACCGGCACGCCCGCCTGACCTTCGCGGCCATCGCCACCGGGGGCATCGCGAAGTTCGAGCACTCCCGGGCGCTGCTTGAGTTCCGCACCGAATATCGCGACGACCTGCCGTTCTCCTGGCTGGGCCTGTTCGCCAACGAGACGCGCTTCGGGGACATCACCGGCCTGAAGACCGCCGAGCGGCTCAAGGACTACCCGCTCCCGTGGGTGCCGACGGCGCTGGCGTGGCGCTTCAAGCTCGACCCCGATGAAGTGGGTCTGGAGCAGAGATGGCAGGAGCTGACCCTTGAGCAGATGACCGACTGGGAGCTGATGCGCACCGACTTCCACTGGGAGAACCCGTACGACGGGGAGACCTACCCCTCGGACGAGCTGCGCGCGCAGCTCAAGGACTACGATGGCATCGGTTGGTACGCGACCGCGCAGTCGATGCCGACGGAGTTCGAGGGCCGGGAGATCTACCTGTACTTCGGCGCCGTGGATGAGTCGTGCCGGGTGTACGTGAACGGGCAGCTCGCCGGGGAGCACCTGTTCGAGGAGCCCGACGACTGGGCGACGCCCTTCGAGATCCGCATCGATCCCTTCCTCGATCCGGACATGGACAAGCAGCGCTTCACGGTCCGAGTGGAGGACCGCAGTGGCGGCGGGGGCATCTGGAAGCGCGTGTGGCTGGTGTCGCGGGTGCGCTGACGACAGCGTGCGGGGCGATGCACGCCCCGGTGCGCCATCCGACGGCTGTCGCGGGGTCACGAGGCACTCGACGCAACGAGAGCGATGACGACACCACGCGAGAATCTGCTGCGGGTTCTGCGCCATGAGATACCCGAGTGGCTGCCGCTCACAGGCCACTGCGACCCGTACAACCAGCCGAGCCGCGAGGGGATGGACCCGGAGCTGGCGGAGGCGCTCGGCGAGGTGCGCTGGGGTGGCGAGGCAACGGTGACGCTGTCCCGTTACCTCGGCCTCGACATCATGGACTGGCACGGGATGCCGGTGCGCGTCACCCGGCGCGAGGTGACGGTCGAGGAGCGCGTGGAGGGCGTGGAGCGCACGCGCGTGTGGCGCACTCCCGCAGGCGAGCTGCACGAGACCATCCGGGTCTGCCGCGACGCCTCCGGGGCGGTCTCCAGCAACTGGACCGAGCACCCGATCAAGAGCGCGGACGACCTGCCGATCCTGGCCGCGATCTTCGAGGATGAGGTCATAGAGCCGGACCCGGAGGGCGTCGAGCGCACGCAACGGCGATGCGAGCTGATCGGGGATGACGGCCTGCTGCTGGGATCGATGCCGGGCACGCCGCTGGGGATGATGTTCCGGGTTTACTCCGGTGTCGCGACGCTGGCCTATCTGTGGGCGGACGCCCGGGACGCGCTGCGCGATCTGTTCGCGGTCATGGAGCGCAACTACCGGCAGCGCCTGGCCATCGGCGCGCAGTCCGGGATCGATGTGGTGGTCAGCGTCGATGACACCTCGACCACCGCCATCTCGCCGGCGATGTTCGAGGCGTGCAACATCGACCTCACCAATGAGCGCGCCCGTGCGGCCCACGACGCGGGCAAGTTCTACTTCCATCACTCCTGCGGGCTGATCCGCGATCTGCTGCCGCTGTATCGGCGGACGTGCATGGATGGCGTCCACGCCTTCACGATCCCGCCCGTCGGCGATGTGACCGTGGGCGAGGGTCGGCGGGTGCTGGGAGATCGAATCACCATCGTGGCCGGGGTGCAGCAGCTTGCCGGTCCCATCGATGACCCGGCGGCGGTGCGTGCGAGCATCAAGCGGATGATCGACGAGGCCCGACCGTGGGATCACTTCATCCTCAGCGTGGCCGGCTACCCGCACCGGACGGTCGAGCAGATGCGATTCGTGGTGGACTGCTGCCGCGAGGCCGGCGGCGCTCCGGTTGCCCTCTCCTGACCCGCAGTGGAGTGCCGGCCGCAGAAGGCGTATACTCCGTGCGGCGGGGGCTGTGATGGATCGCCACATCGCGGCAACGGGCCCCCGGGGTTCCATTCGGGCGCGGGGGAAGGAGGAGATCGCGATGACGCGCAGGCCCGGCGGCTCGAGAGCGCCCTCGTCATCGGCCGGTCGGCACAGGCGCAGTGTCCCGCGGGTGCGCGCGCGCAGCGACGCCCTGGCGGGCATCTGGTCCTTCATCAGGACGCTCATCATCGGCATCTTCGGCGGCGCCGCCTACTGGGGCTTCCGCCACGTCATGCAGCACACCACACAGACGCCGGACATCGGCGCCGCTCAGATCAACCAACTGCGGCCGGGCATGAGCCCCGACCAGGTGCACGCGCTGCTGGGCAAGGCCCGCGGCGCGCACGAGAACCCGGGCAGCGTGCGCGAGACCCAGGTGGACAACGTCGAGCGCGCCCGGTACTTCGAGTACTACCGCAAGGGCACGCTCATGCTGGTCTGACGCCAATCAGCGCCTGATCGAGGTGTGCATCGGGGAGACGACCGAGGAGTACTACGACCGCACCGGCGGCAGGCGCAAGGCCCTGTGGCAGAGCTATCCCGATACCGGCTTCATCCACCAGGACGCGTTGAGGCCCGGCTTCCAGAACTGACGCCCGTGCCCGCGTGACGCGGCCCGAGCGGCCGCTTCCGTCTGGAGGGGATCCCGCTGTGACGAACCGCGAACGCTTCCGCGCCATCGCTCGCGGCGAGCTGCGCGGCGACATGTTCCTGCCCCTCAATCTCAACTACGCCTGGTTCATGGATGAGACGCTGCAGCGCTGGCGTGGCGAGGGCCTGCCGCCGGACGCGGACCTGGCCACCGTCTTCGGTCTGCAGCCGGTGGCCATGACCGGCGGCGCCCCGTACTCGCTGCTGCCCCCCTTCCCGGAGGAGACGCTGACCGAAGACGAGGAGACGCGCACCTTCCGCGACGGCTTCGGGGTCGTCCAGCGGGTGTTCAAGCGCGAGACCAGGTCCAAGATGCCGCAGTGGCTGGATTACCCGATCAAGAGCAGAGAGGACTGGCTGCGGCTGCGTGAGCGGCTGGACCCGGAGACGCCCGGACGCTACCCGGCCGACCCGGCGGCGGCGCGGCGGTCGTGGGAGGCGCGGGACGTGCCCATGGGCCTGGCGCCCGGGAGCTTCTTCGGGCACACGCTGCAGCGCTGGGTCGGGACCGAGGGCCTGTGCCTCATGTTCTACGACAACCCGGCGCTGGTCGAGGAGATGCTCGAGTACCTGGAGTGGTTCTTCCTCGAGCTGGCGATGCGCTATCTGGCGCAGGGGTTCACCTTCGACTACGCTTCCTTCGGCGAGGACATCGCCTACAAGGGCCGGGCCTTCCTGTCGCCGGAGATGTTCCGCCGGTTCCTGCAGCCGCGCTACGTGCGGTTGTGCGAGGCGATGCGCTCACACGGGATCGAGACGATCTTCGTGGACAGCGATGGCGACATCTCCGAGCTGATCCCGCTGTGGCTGGAGGTCGGGATCAACGGCTTCTCGCCGCTGGAGGTGGCGGCGGGTGTGGACGCGGAGGCGCTCAGGCGCGAGTACGGCGAGCGCGTGGTGCTGGCGGGCAACATCGACAAGCGGGCGCTGATCGCCGGGCGGGATGCCATCGACGCGGAGGTGGCGAAGGTGCGGCGGCTGGTGGGCGCGGGGCGCTACTTCCCGGCCGTGGACCACTCGGTGCCGCAGGATGTGCCCTACGACCACTTCCGCTACCTGCTTGACCGGCTCCGGTCGGCGTAGGTCCCCGGCCGCCGCACGCAGCGTAGTCTCGACACGAAGGAGGCAATCGCCATGCGCAGTCAGCTGATGCTCATCGCACTGACAGCGTCCCTGCCCGCCGCGGCTCAGGACTTCCACCCGCTGGTGATCGAGCCGCCTGCCGACGCCGCGGAGATCCTGCACGCGAGCTTCGACGACGGCTGGAGCGAGGACTACGCGTCGGGCATGGAGGCCGAGCTGGCGCGCGGGTCGGCGGCGTTCTCCCCGCTGGTGTACGATCGCGGCATCACCAAGGACGTTGCGGGCTACCGCGGGACGAGCACCGAGGGCGTAGTCGGTCAGGCGCTGCACCTGGACGCCGGGCAATCGCACCGCTACCGCGCCGACGGCAACATCAACATGCGCCGCGGCACGGTCGCCTTCTGGCTGCGCCTGGCGATGCCGCCGGGTGAGGTCCATCACTCCCTGTTCTCGATCGTCCCGACCGGGCGTGCGGGGCTGCTCCTGGGAGTGCGCGGACGCTACGGCGACGTGCTCATCGGCGGGCCCTTCGGCACGAGCTATGACTGGGAGGCGGGGGCGTGGGAGGCCGACAGGTGGTATCACCTCGCCATCACCTGGGACGAGACGCGGGGCTTCCGGCTCTATCGTGACGGCGAACGCACCCGTACGCAGGAGCCGCTCTCCTGGCAAACCGAGCACCTCGAGCCCGACCGGATCATGATCGGGAGCTGGAACCACTGGGGCGGCACCGAGCGGCCCTTCGACTTCGACGAGCTGCGCATCTTCTCGCGCGCGCTCACTGACGAGGAGGTGCGCGCGGTCTACCAGGGCGCCGGCGAGCTGCCCGCGCTGCCGACGCAGTTCACGCCCGAGATCGCGGCCCACCGCGCGGAGTTCCTGGGGTGGGCCACATGCCCGGGGATGCTCACCATCGAGCCTGCATCCGGCGATGAGACGCTCCTGGTGCGCCGGGCGGGCCTCGAGGACGCGCGTGCGATCTACGCCCAGGCCTGGAAGGTCAGCGATGGCGACCGCGAGACGCGCTGGCCGCTCACCTACCATGGCTACTCGTTCCAGGACGAGGGTGGGCTGATCCTGCGCCTCGACCGGGATGCGCGCTGGGACTACCTGCGCATCTGCGGGCCGGTGCGCGGGCAGCTCTACCACGGCGAGCAGATCTTCGAGCCGCAGGGCGAGGCGTGGATGCCGATCGAGTCCGACGGGCCGCTGTTCGCGCGCGGCTTCGAGGGGGCGATGACCGAGACTGAGATGACCTTCTTCGACGCACCGCGGCCGCCCGCGGAGGAAGGCGGCGAGGAGGCGCCGCGCTCGCTGATCCGGGAGATCGGCTTCTACGAGACCGGCCGCGCGGACGCCGGCGACCTGCCCGGCCGCGCCGAGGCATGGCCGATCGGCGCCGAGCCGTGGAGCGACTGGTCGTCGGAGATCGGCGGCATCATGCTCAGCAAGTACGAGACGTATGACCGCGTGGCGCTGAATTGCTCGGCGCAGCCCGCGCCGGACGCGCGCAGCTTCATGCTGCCGGCCCTGCAGTTCCGGCACTTCATGCTGCCCGCCGCCGACCAGGACCGGGCGCTGGGGGGGCTGCGCGTCGTGCTGTACTTCCGCGACCTGCCCGCGGGCACGGTGCTGTGGGCCTACGTCGCGGACCCATTGATCCCCACACGGCAGATCGCCGACTTCGAGGTGCGCACCGCCGGCGACTGGACGGGCATCCGCCGCCTGGACCTGACGCTGGACGTGCCCGACACCGTCATTCCCGCCGGGCGGCCGCTGTGGGTGCGGCTCATGGCCGGTGCGGACGCCGAGCTGGTCTTCGACGGCGGCGAGCGCCAGTCGCGCTTCGAGCTGCTGCTCGAGTCCCCCGAGGTGCTCGCCGAGCAGTACCGCCACGACCGGCTCGCCTTCGTGAAGGACCGCTTCATTGACGTCTCCGAGCCGAGGCCGTGGGGGCGCACGTCGATGGCCGACCTGGGCGAGCGCGTGGGCGTGTTCCGCGAGCTGGATCGCGCGCTGACGGACCTGCACACGCGCTTCCCCGACGACCCCTACGCGCGCGCCGTGCACATCTGGACGCACCCGGATGAGCCGGTGGACCGGTCCGGTCTGCAGCCGCCCGCCACCGAGGGGGCGCCCGAGTGGGCGGTCTACCAACAGGCGGCGCTGCGCCGCTACCTGGACTTCGTCTACTGGTGGATCGATCACCGCCAGGCGCCCAACGGGGAGTTCGGGCACAACTACGGCGACGACACCGACCTGATCAATGACTGGGTGTCGCTGGCCAACATCAGCGACCCGGACGGGCGCATCGCCGACTCGGTGCGGCGCATCGCCGAGTTCTGCTGGGACACCGGCAAGCTGGAGGATGGCATCAACGCCCGGCAGACCGACCCGCTGCACGCCTACGAGGAGGGCGTCAACGCCATCTGCCGCGAGGCCGACCTGTACTACGGCAACCCGGTGTATCTCGAGCGCCTGATGCTCGCCACCCGCACCGTGCGGGAGCGCCTCACCGGCATCACCGGCGGCTTCCGGCACTTCCGCTCGACGCTCTACGGCGCCACGCGGGTAATCACCGAGCCGCCCTATGATCGGGACATCCTGTCCAGCACGCTCATGCTCCACCCCGCGCTGATCCTCGGATGGCAGAGCCGCAACCCCTATGCGACCGGGCTCGTGCAGGACTACGGTGACGCCTGGCTCGACCTGGTCGAGCAGGCGCTGGCCGAGCTGGACGGGCCCTTCACGGGGCAGAGGGTGCTGCCGAACGCGGTGCGCTTCGAGGACCGCGAGGTGGTCGGGCACACCAGCTATCTGCGCGGCTACGGCTCCGCCACGATGTTCCTGGCGCTGGCCGAGTGGACCGGCGACGAGCGCTACTGGCTGCCTGAGCGCCTGTGGCTGATGCGCCGGACCGTCAACCCGCCGATGCTGCCGGAGCTGGCGGCGCGCACCGACCTGTCGGCGGATCGCGACTGGATCGTGCAGAGGGCCGCCGAGCAGAGCTACGCGAGCCTGAACCCGCAGATGGGCAACGACCCGCGCACGCAGATCGACTACGCGGCATGGCGGCTGACCGGTGACCGCGAGCGCGTGCTGGCGGCGCTGCGCGACTCGTGGGAGCGCATCGAGCTGCTCTTCCCGATGCATACGTGGATCGAGCAGTCGGCCGACCGCGTGGCCATCTCCAAGGACCTGGTCGATCGCATGTACCTGGGCGGGCAGCCGGGCTACCGCAGCTTCATCTACCCGACGCACGCCATCTCCTGGCGCGGCTTCTCGCCGGAGTTCGCGGCGTGGGTGCTCGCGAGCGACGGGCACAGTCTGCGGCTCATGGCCTGGAATTTCGCGGATGAGCCCCAACGCGGGGCGGTGCAGTTCTGGCGACTCGAGCCGGGCACGTACACCGTGACCACGGGCCCGGACGCCGACGAGGATGGCGTCCCCGACAGCGTCACGCATGAGGAGCAAGTTGAGCTGGCCAAGGGCTCGACCATCGCGATGGAGCTGCCGGTCGGGCGGATGGTGGCGCTGCAGGTGGAGCAGGTCGCGGCCGACGGTGAGGACTACTACGCGCGGCCCGACCTGGCGATCTGCGCCGAAGACACGGTGATCGCCGCGGACGCCGGGGAGATCACGGTGGTGGTGCACAACGTGGGCGGCGGGAGTGCGCCTGAGTTCACGGTGACGGTCAGCGGCGATGACGGCGGGCCCGACCTGACCGCGACCGCCGGGCCGCTGGAGGCGCCGCTGGACTGCGTGCCGCGGACGGTGGAGCTGCAATTCACGGTGCCGGCCGACCGGCGCGGGCGGCAGTTCACCGTGCACGTCGATCCGGCCGGCGAGGTGGCCGAGCTTTGCGAGGGCAACAACACGGTCGTGCTGCCGGCGGGCTGAGCCCGGCAAGGCTCTCGCCCGCCATCCCGGAGGGAGGATCCAGTCCACGATGCCGATCGGGACGCGAGCGTCTCTGCTGATCGCATTGCTGGGGGTGATGCCGATGCCGTCTGTCGCCGAGGTCGTCGTGCGCGTACAGCCGACGCCCGGCGGGCCGCAGATCCACGTTGACGGCCGGCCGGTGGTGCCGCGCTGGTTCTTCGGCTCGGTGCGCGGGGGGAGCGTGCGCGCCGAAGCCGAGTGGTCGGAGCAGTCCTTCGAGTTCACCCCGATCGCGCCCGTCGAGGGTGGGGGCACGCTGCACTTCCGCTTCGGCCAGCAGCCGGGCGAGGTGTGGCTGGCCGATGTGCGCGTGGTCGATGCGGAGACGGGCGAGGACGTGCTGCCGGCGGGCAGCTTCGCCACCCAGGAGGCGTTCGCCCGCTTGTGGAACCTGTGGCCGCCGGGGGAGGCGAACACGGTCGGGCGCGTGCGGGTCGAGGATGGCGCGCTGCACGTGACCCTGAGCGACCCGCCGGCCGGGGCCACATGGCCGGACTTCCATCTGCACTCGAGCATCGGGCTGAGCTTCGCCGCCGGGCGCGCGTACCGCTGCAGCTTCCGCGCGCGCGCGGCGCCCGCCCGGAGGGTCGCGCCGGCGCTCTACCGCGTCGAAGGGGGCGTGTGGCACCCGCTGGGCGGGCCGCCGGGGCCGTTCCTGGAGCAGGTGGCGATCGCGCGCGATGCCGGTGTGGACTTCGTGTCCTTCGGCACGCCCAACTGCTGGGGGCCGCCGGAGGCCGAGCCGGACTTCACCGCCTTCGATGAGCTGTGCGCGCAGATCATCGCGGTCAACCCGGAGGCGCTGCTGGTGCCGCGAGTGAGCGCGAACGCGCCCGCGTGGTGGCTCGAAGCTCACCCTGAGGCGCGCATGGTCTACGAGGGAGACCGACCCGGGCGTTTCGCCTCGGTCTCCAGCCGGCAGTACCGGGCGGATGCGGCCGAGTACATCGAGCGCCTGTCGCGCCACCTGTCCGAGCGCTTTCCGGAGCACTTCGCCGGCATCCACCCCTGCGGTCAGAACACCGGCGAGTGGTTCTACGAGGCGTCGTGGGAGGCGCCGCTGAGCGGCTACGATCCGGCGACGCTGACCGCCTGGCGGGAGTGGCTCGCGGCGCGCGGCGTCGCGGGCGCGGCTGAGGCGCAGGTGCCGGCCGCCGCGGCGCGCCATGCGGCGCCCCTGGGCCTGCTGCGCGATCCTGTCCGGGAGCGCATGCTGATCGAGTTCAATCGCTTCCAGCAGGCCGAGATGGCGCAGATGGTGCTGGCGCTTGCGGCCGCCGCCCGGCGCGGGACCGACGGGCGCAAGCTCGTGGTGTTCTTCTACGGCTATCACTACGAGTTCGGGGCGCTGCCCAACGGCGCTGCGGTCGCGGGTCACTACGGGCTGGCCGACGTGCTGGCGTCGGCAGACATCGACATCCTGTGCTCGCCCATCTCCTACGGTGATCGGCAGTGGCCGGGCACGGCCCCATGCATGAGTCCGGCCGAGAGCATCCGCGACGCCGGGATCATGTGGCTCAACGAGGACGACACGCGCACCTACCTGGCCGGCACCACCGACTACGGCGGCCTGGCCGACCTGCAGCAGACGCGCGATGTGATGCTGCGCAACACCGCGCAGGCGGCGCTGCGGGGCTTCGCGACGTGGTGGATGGATCTGCCCGGGCTCGGGTGGTTCGCCGACCCGGCGATCTGGGAGGAGCTGGTGAGGCTGCGGCCGGTGGACGAGGCGATGCTGGTGCGCGAGCGGCCGTTCACGCCGGGGATCGCCGCCATCGTCGGGGAGGACAGCGTGTGCCATCTCGCCGCGGGCGGCAACGCCGTCTCGCGACCGCTGGTCTACCAGGCCCGCTGGGCGCTGGGCCGCTGTGGCGCTCCCTACGGGCAGTACATGCTGCGCGACGCGGTGGAGGGGACGGTGCCCGCGCGACTGCAGATCTACCTGGCGGCGTGGGCGCTCACTCGCGCCGAGAGAGAGCGGCTTCGGGCTTCGCGCGTTCCGGGGGTCACGCGCGTGTGGTGCTACGCGCCGGGGTGGTTGACCGAAGATGGCGCCGACCTGCAGGCGATGGACGAGCTGACCGGCTTCATCTGCCGGCAGGTCTCGCTCGACACGGCGCAGGTGACGCCGACGCCCGCCGGCGCCGCCCTGGGGGTGACCGACGCGTGGGGGCCGCAGGCGGGGATCGCCCCGCTGTTCGCGGTGGAGGCGACGCCCGACGAGACGCTGGCCGAATGGGCGGACGGCAGCCCGGCGGTGGCTCTGCGCCGGGCCGAGGACGGGCTGGACGTGTTCGTGGGCGTGCCCGAACTGACACCCGCGCTGGTGCGGGCGCTTGCCCGGCTCGCCGGCGTGCACCTGTTCACCGACGTGGACGCCTCAGTCTGGGCGGCGGAACCCTACCTGTCGGTCCACGCCATGGACGATGGCCCGGTGACGATCGCGACGGGGCGTGATCGGCCGGTGGTCGATGCGCTGGACGGGACGGCTGTGGGTGCGGGCCCGCGCCTGCGCCTGGAGATGCGCCGGGGCGAGACCCGCGTGCTCAGGTACTGATCGGGCGTCCGCGCAGGGACGAGGCTGGTGCGGGAAGCGCCTCACTCCAGCAGCGCGAGCAGCGCACGCATGCTCCACGGACAGGCGATGCGGCGCATCATCGGTCCTTCGCCACGCTGCTCACTCGCTGATCTCGCCGACGATGCGCAGCCAGCCCACGTAGAGGGCCACACCCTCGAAGGTCGCCGGGGCATAGCGGCCCAGGCGCCGCGCCTCCGCGATGGCCTCGGAGCGATCGGGCGGCTCGGGCAGCAGCTCCACGGTGACGGTATGCTCGCCGTCGTCGAGGCCGCTCGCCAGCGGCGTGGCGCTCAGGCGATGGTAGTAGCACCAGCGGTCGGCGCGGCCCTGCACGCCCGCGTCGGCGCCATCGACTGTGACGCGCACGCGCCCGTGGTCGGGGCCGATCAGGTTGAACAGGCTGGCGTCGGTGCCGCGGAAGCGGAAGCTCAGGCGCGCGCCCGGCGTGCGCGTCACCCACAGCTCATCGAAGTGCCGGGAGAAGTCGGCGCCGTCCAGGGCCGGCCCGGTGTGCTGCCACTCGCCCGCCAGCATCCCGGGCGTTACCGCCACCAGCCGGGCGCGCTCCAGGTTATCGCGCCGCAGCGGGCGGGGCATGGCCGGCTCCACGGCCTGCGCCCGCGCGATCTCGTCGAGGCCATCGGTAATCGCGGACGCGTAGACGTCGGAGGCAGCCGGGGTCGGCACGCGGCCTGACTCGGAGAAGACCGGCACTCCCGCCGCCGCGTCGGCGTCGGGCGCGGCGCGCATTTCGCCCGCGCGGATCAGCTCCGCGATGCGCAGGCCCATGTTGATCGAGGGCACGCCGTAGTGCTCCGCGACCTTCTCGCACGCCGAGACCTCCGGCGGGCACAGCCCACCGTCGTAGGTCTGCTGCTGGCCGGGGTGGTAGGCGTAGAGGAAGACCAGGTCGGTCGTAGGCGCCTCGGCGCGGGCCTGGCGAACGATGCCCTCGGCGGCACGCATGGTGTCGATCATGTCGCGCTCGTGGTCGCCGGAAGTGAAGTCCACCAGCACCAGGTCCGGCTGCCGGGCCAGCACGTCGTGGCGGAAGCGGTAGACGCTGAAGCTGATGCCGCGCACCGCATCGGTGATCGAGGCGTCGATGGCGTGCACCTGCGCGTCCGGGTAGCGGTCGCACAGAGCCGCCAGCACCTGCGCGCGCCAGCCGTGGGCGGGGTGGATGCCGCCGCCGAAGTAGGCCACGCGCACCGACTCGCCGGCCGCGAGCGCCGCGAAGGCATGGGGCGCGCCGCCGCGCACCGCCAGCGGCACAGCCGGCACGGGCTCGTATCCGGGCACCACGAAGAAGCGCTGCGTGTGCAGCTCGCCCAGGCGCGCCGCCCCGGGCGCTTCGACGATCGGCCAGCTCGCCCGCAGATCATCCTCGCAGGGGCCGATCTCATCCACGGGGATCGGCTCGAAGCCCAGGTCGAACGCCCGTGAGCCTTCCTGCAGGCGGAAGTCGCCGGCGGCCGCGTCTACGAACATGGGGTCGCCGAGCACCGAGCCGGGATCGGCGCCCAGGGCACGCCACTCGTCCCAGCTCAGGTTGCGCGCCTGCCCGCCGGAGAGCTGGCGGCGGAATACGGGCCGCATCCCCTGCGGCACGCGGATCAGGTTGCGGTCGAAGGCGATCTCCGGCCAGTCCTGCTCGCGGCAGGTCACCGAGAACACCTGCGGCATGCCCTCGTCGGTCCAGTAGCGCCCGGCGCGCAGCCACTCGGGGATGTCGTCGCGGTAGTAGATGATGTTGCGCTCGATGCGCAGCCCGGACATCTCCTCGGGCTCCTCGTCGCGGTAGTGCGCCAGCTCGGGGTAGAGCGTCAGGTAGGGCGAGCCGTCGTAGACGCGCTGATGCAGGCGCTCGCGGATCGCCGGCCACTCGCTCCAGCCCGGTGAGAGCATCCCCGCGCGGAACGCGGGCGCGTCGATGATGACGTTGTTGACGAAGGCGTTGTCGCGTCCGCCATGGTTGTGCAGCGCGCACACCGGCACCGAGTGGAGGATATTGCCGTAGACCGTCGTGCCCGTGGTCGGGTCGTCGAGGTAGATGCCCCAGGTGAAGTGCGGGTAGGCGAACTCGACCCTGCCGTCGTGGATCGGGTTCCAGGAGTTGGACTTGCCGAAGCCGCCGACGTGGTGGAAGATGTTGTGGCGGATGACATTGCCGCGCTGCGTCCAGTCGCGCGAGCAGAAGTAGATGCCGCCGGTGTCGGCCGAGCCGAGGTTGGTGTGATGCACCTCGTTGAGTTCGACCACGTTGTCGTTGCCGCCCAGCAGCAGCCCGGCGTGGTAGGTGTCGTGGATCAGGTTGTGCGCCACGCGGTTGCCCACGCCCCGGCAGCTCACCCCCGGTCGGTAGGTGCGCCAGATGCGCGCGATGTGGTGGACGTAGTTGTTGTCGGCGAAGTTGCGGCCGCGTTCGAGCGTGTCGCGGTCTCCCCCATCGACGCTGATCCCGCCCTGCCCGGTCGCCGAGATGTCGTTGCCCAGCGCCCCGGAGTCATGCCCGCCGGCGATCACGACGCCCCAGCCGCCGCAGTTGCGGATCACGCTGGCCGCGATGGTGCAGCTCTCGCAGTCCTCGATGCGCACCGCATCGCGGTTGCAGGCCTCGATGGTCATGCCCTGGACGGAGACGTGGCGCGCGCCCGCCATGTGCAACACCGTATCCGTGACCGGCATGAGCACGTCGCCCGAGTCGAGGTCGGCGGGCGGCCAGAAGTAGAGCACCTGCGCGTCGGTGTCGAGGTACCACTCGCCGGGGGCGTCCAGCTCCGCGAGCAGGTTCTCGACGAAGAAGCGGTCGCCCACGCGCAGGTCGTAGGAGGTGTTGCGGCCGAGGACGATCTCGCCGGTGCCCCGGTCGGCGGAGGCGATGGGGACGATGTTCCACGCCCAGTCGTAGCCGGGGTGGATGTGCACCTGCGCACCCTCGAGGTCCGCCCAGTCCTTGATGACGTCGTCGGTGCAGAAGAAGCGATCGCGCACGGTCCGGCCGGGGACGTCGAGCACATGTGCCCACGTGCCGAAGTGCGGGTCCTCGGGGTCTACGTTCGGGTAGCGGGCACGCACCATCGGCTCGCCGGCGAAGATAAGGTCGGTCGGCTCGATGCCCGCCAGCGGCGTGCCCGCCAGCGAGCAGCGCAACACCTCGCCCTGATAGGGCTCGAAGCCCTCGACGGGGCGCGCGCCCGCCAGCACCGGCCGCGTCCCCCCCTCGCCGCGGAAGATCACCGGGCCGTCCGCGGTCCCGCCGTGCTCGGGGCCGATCACCAGCGCCTCGGCCAGCTCGTAGACGCCCGAGGCCACGTGCACGGTGGCGCCCGCGGGACGTCCATCGGCCTGCCCGAGTGCCGCCAGCTCGTCGCACGCGCGCCGGAGCGTCGCGAAGGCGGCGTCCGCCGAACGCCCGGAGCGCGCGTCATCCCCGGCGGGTGCGACGTAGAGGTCCACGACCTCCTGAGCCGCGCAGCGCGTGCCCGCGGCCACCAGCAGCACAATCGCGACGACGCGTGCGTCGAGCATGATCGACCATCGCCCTTCGAAGGTAGCCTGCCGCCTGCGGCATCCGGACATTGCCCCGCGTGCCGTGGGACTCCTCCTCATCTGATGGCCGTCAACCGGGCGGCCCGGCCTGCGGGGCAGGCGCCGTGCCGTCGCGCACGAACCTGACAGCCGCAGGCCACCTCGCCTCAGCGCGGAGGGGATGTCATGGCTCGGTCATCGGCACCCGGGTGGGTCCTCGCGGTCGCTATCGTGCGGGCCGCGTCGGGCGCCGTGGCGCAGCGGCTCCCGGTGGGTTGCGACGATCCGGCGAGCGCCGACGGCGGTCCGCGCCTTCGCGCAGAGCGGGGGCGCGGTCATCGCGGACGTACTCCCCGGCCGGCGGCGGCCCAACGGAAGTCTGCGCGACGCGCCGCCGCTGCCGGACCTGTTCGGCGTGGAGTATGACGCATCGGCGCCGGAGCGGCTGCGCGGCGAGCTGCGCGCGGTCGCGGGGGACGTGAGCTTCGGCCCGGCGGCTGGCCGACCCGCGGGTGAGCGCCGATGGGGCGGATGGCCGGGGCGGCTGCGTATGAGCGCGTCAGCGGCGCTGCAGGCTGAAGCCCGTGAACTCGACCGGTGTGTCGCCCTCGGCGCGCGGCCGCACAAGCAGGTCGCCGGCCTGCGGCACGGTGACATCCAGCCATGCCCGCTGCCAGTGCCAGGCGGTCGCGAGCGCACCCGTGGAAGCCAGCGCGGTGCCGGGGGCGAGGGCCACGTCTACCCGCGCCGCCCGCCCGGGGCCGCCCCGGGCTTTCATGGCGGGGGGATCGTAGGCGCGGAAGTAGAAGCCCAGGCGGTAGTCGCCCGGCTGCAGGCCGCGCACCGTGCTCTGCCAGTAGCTCTCCCCGCGGCAACCGATGGCGCAGTCGCCGGGCACGGCCGGGCACCCCGAGGAGCGCAGCAACTGGAAGCGCAGCCCTGCGGCCGGCTGGCCGGGCCTGCGGCGCAGGCGGACTGAGCCGTCCTCGTCGATGGAGCGGATGAGGTAGCGGCCGGGCTCGTTGGCCGAGCCATCCATGACCTCCAGCATGTCGAGCGGCCGCGCGACCGCCAGCTCGCCGGTGGGGCAGGTGAAGACGCCGGCGCCGTCCTCGACCTTGAGTTCGCCCAGGCCCTCGGCCGCGACTCCGCCGCGGATGTACGTCGCATCATCACCGCGCATCTCCCAGCCCGCGGGCAGGGCGCCGTCGAGGGCCGTCAGGTTGCCGTTGACGACCAGGCCGGCGGCGTCTTCGGTCCAGGTCAGCGACCCCGGCTCGGGCCAGACCATCGCCCCGGCATCGCAGCGCGGCGCCCACGGCTGCGGATCGCCCTGGAGCGTGAGCCCGGCGTAGTCGAGGGCGATGCCCGCGTCGCCCTGCACGGCCAGCCAGACGCAGCGCTCGTGGACGAGCGCGTCCAGGTCCTCGGTTTCGAGGGTGGCGGCAAGCGCGCCGTCGCCCTCAGCCAGCGCACGCCATCGGCGCGTGTTCCAGTCGAAGGCCGACGCCGCGGCGGCGTCCGCGAGCACCACACTGACCTCGACGGACCGCAGGCGCGCCGGGTCGCCGACGCCGAAGCGCAGCAGGACGGGGCGGTCGCTGACCAGCGCGTCGCCATCGGCCTCGGCGATCAGCTCGTACTCGTCGCGGGCGTGGATGGCGGCCAGGTCGAAGTGGTTGTCGTCGAGCCGCCCGGCGATGTTGCAGTCGGGCTGGCTGGTGGCGATGGGGGTCAGCGCCTCCTGCTGATCGGGCGGGCACAGCTCGGCCACGCGGTAGCCACGGACGAAGTACGGGTTGCCGCTCAGGCCGAGGTGCGCGAAGATGCGCCGCAGCGCCACCAGGATGAGCGTCGAGCCGTCGGTGGTGGGGTGCACGGTGTCCACCCAGGTGGCGGTGCAGTGCTCGTCGAGCAGCATCAGCGAGTGGAAGATGTCACCGTAGGGCACACCCAGTTGCTCGGAGCAGGCGAGCAGGTCGTTGGCGCGGACGTCCACGCCGACGTTGTCACCCGGGTGCGAGCCGCCCAGGTCCGCGACCATCAGCGGCACACCGCTGAGCAGGATGGGCTCGGCCCCCAGGGCGCGGGTGCGCTCGACCAGCTCGCGGATGTTGGCGACGAACTCCTCGGAGGTGTGGCGGGTATCGTTGACCGAATACATGAAGCAGGCGAAGTCGGGGCGGCGCTCTGCGATGCGCACCCGCCAGCCCGGCTCGACGGCGTGATCGGTTCCGCTGAAGTCCTCGCGCGCGGGCTCGGTGAGCCACACCGACACCTCGCGCGTGTGATAGTCGTGCACCTCGATGCGGTCGATGGTGTAGCTCTGCGCGCCCAGGCGGATGGTCTGGCCCGGATAGGGGCCCGAGCCCCAGCCGACGTTGAGGCCGTGCACCTGGCGCTCGCCGGCCTTGACCTCCGCGTCGCCGCCGGTCTGCTCGTTCAGCAGGTGCACGGTGTTGGTGCCGCCCACCGCGGTGTTGATGACGTGCACCGGCTGTTCCCAGGAGAGCATCTGCGGGTAGTCCCACGCGCCGACGCGGCCGCAGGTCTGCGAGTCCCCGGTAAACACCACGCGCGGCATGGTGCGCACGTCCACCTTGAGCGACGCGGCCAGCAGCACTGTCGGCATCATGGCGAGAGCGATGATCAGCAGCGACTTCACGCGCGCACCTCCGGTTCGCTGCGGCGATGGCCGAGGCGACCGTCGCCTACTGCGACAGCCACTGCCGGACGCGGCTGTAGGCCTCGCGGCCTTCGGCCACGATGCGGCCGTCACCGTCGCAGATGATGAAATGCGGGATGCTCTGCAGCGAGAACTGGCGCGCCACCGGCGACTCCCAGTCGATGCCCCTCACGCCCGGACGATTGATGTCCACCTTGACCACCACGAGGTCATCGCGCCTGCGTGCCAGACCTTCGAGTTCGGGGGATATCGCCTTGCACGGCGGGCAGTAGTCGCTGTAGAAGTCGAAGATGGTGGTCTTGCCGGAGACCACGTGATCGTCCAGGTTGATCCGCTCGCCGTGGCTGATGGCGGAGACGTGGGCGGCAGGCGCGGCGTCGCCGCCACCCGCCGGCTCATCGCGGATCGGCTCCGTGCATCCCCAGAGGCTCACGAGCGCCGCCACCGCGATCATCGCCGGTGCCACCAGCCGCCAGCCGACACGAGTGTCCGCACTCGCTTGAGGCATCGTTCCGACCTGCATCTGCGACACTCCCCTTCTCGAGCGCGTCCACCTGCGGCCAGGCGCGCGCGCCGCTCATCATTGGCCGTCACAGCGATCCTACCCCCGCCCACCGGTGCGGCGATGGGCCGAACGCCCCAGATACAGCGCTTACACGCACCCGTTTCTCCGGGACCATGCCCGGCCTGCCGGCGCGCCGGAGCCTGCCCGGCGCGGGGCCCGGCAGGGACATTCGCCCGCCGCCGGCCTCCCCCCTTTCGCCGGCCCGCCCCCTCAAAGGCACACCGGCTGACGCTGAAGGTCGCGGCGCGTCGGTTACGGAATACTCGAAAGCCCACCTGTCCGGGCCTGTGCAGGCCCCGGAGCCGCGCCGCCGCAGGCGGCCGGTTTCTCCGATCGGTGGCCCGCGCCAGGGCACGCCCACGGCCCGTGGGCCAGTCTTGACGCACGACGGCCGTTGCGGCCGTTGCCGCTCCTGACGCCGCCGCGAGGCGACCTGCTCACTGCCGGCATCCGGACTGACTGTGGTGCTGCCATGAAAAAGGACGCCGTACGCGAGCACTTCGATCGGCTGGCTCCCGACCTCCAGCGCTGGAAGCGTCGGAACTGGCTGTACCACGCCAGTCTGCAGGAGGAGCTGCGCCGGGTTGTGCCTCGGGGGCAGAGGGTGCTCGAGATCGGCTGCGCGACCGGCGACACCCTCGCCGCCGTGGAGCCATCGCACGGTGTCGGAGTGGACCTCAGTCCCAGGATGATCGAGATCGCCAGGGAGAAGTACCCCCACCTGCGCTTCGAGGTCGGCGATGCCGAGGATCTCAAGCTTGAGGACGGTGACTTCGACGTGGTGCTGCTGGTGCATCTTCTCGGCCACCTGGAGGATGTACAGGCGGCGCTCGGGCAGGTGCGCGGCGTGTGCGCCCCCCACACGCGCGTGGTCATCGTCACCTACAACTTCCTCTACGAGCTGCCGCTGCGGGCCGCGGAACGTCTCGGCCTGAAGATGCCCCACCAGTTCCAGAACTGGGTGCCTATCCAGCTTATGCGCCAGCTCCTGCGGCTCGCGGATTTCGATGTGATCGACGAGTCCTACTCGCTCATCATGCCCAAGCACGTGCCGCTCATCACGCCCTTGCTGAATGGCCTCGCGCGGGCGTTCAGACCGTTGCGCCATCTGTGCATTACCCAGCTTGTGGTCGCTCGGCCGACGGGAGCCGAACTGCAGGCTGAGGACCTGACATGTACTGTGCTGGTGCCCACGCGCAATGAGCGCGAGAACGTGGCCGCCTGCGTGGAGCGCATCCCGGTCATGGGCAGCCACACCGAGATTCTGTTCGTGGACGGCAACTCGACCGACGGGACGCGCGATGAGATCGAGCGCATGGTGGCGAAGTACCAGGGCGAGAAGGACATCAAGCTGATCCTCCAACTGCCGCCCGAAGTGGCGGAGCAGGATGCCGCGATCGGGGCGTCGCAGCGCTCCGGGAAGATGCTGCCGCAGGGCAAGGGCCACGCCGTGCGCCTGGGGTTTGACGCCGCCGAGGGAGACGTGCTCATGATCCTCGACGCCGACCTCACCGTGCCGCCCGAGGACCTGCCCCGGTTCTTCGAGGCCATCGCGAGCGGGAAGGCCGAGTTCGCCAACGGCTCGCGCCTGGTCTACCCGATGGAGACGGACGCCATGCGTCTGCCCAACCTCATCGGCAACAAGTTCTTCAGTGTGCTGTTCTCGTGGCTGCTGGACCGCTACGTCGGCGATACTCTGTGCGGGACGAAGGCGCTGCGGCGCGAGGACTACCGGCGCATCGCGGCCAATCGTTCGCACTTCGGCGACTTCGACCCCTTCGGTGACTTCGATCTGCTGTTCGGCGCCGCGCACCTGGGCCTGGACATCCTCGACATCCCCGTGCACTACCGTGCCCGCACCGCAGGCGAATCGAAGATCATCAACCGCCGACACGCCCCGCTGCTGCTGCGCATGAGCCTGATCGGCTTCAGGCGGCTGGTTCTGCCGCGCTGGTGGCGGGCGCTGAAGCGCTGGTGGTCCGGCCCGCCGCGGCCGGTGGGCATCGGGCCGGCCGCCGCCCGCGAGGAGCCGCAGGCCGACCATTCCGAGCACGAGGACGGCCCGTGAGGTGACCCGATGGACCGGCCGCCCGGACCCATCGACGGTGCTGAGCGCCTGCGACGGCTGGCGGAGGCCGTGGAGCACAACCAGCGCGCCTACCGGGAGGCGCTGAGGTCGCCCAATGCCCCGCGCTGGGACTACTGCATCCTGACCGCCAGGACTGAGGGGCAGGCGTCGGTCTTCCGCACTGAGCTGTCCGAGCGGGAGGAGCGCGGGGTCTTCCCGGCCGCGACCCGCGTGCGCGTCTACGCCGACCCTCAGGGGCGGCGCGTGGGGACCGGCGGCGCCACACTGCATGTGCTCCGGGAGATCGCTCGTGAACTCGCGAGCATCGGTGACGGCGGGGGCGGCGTGGAACGGCCGGAGCACCTGTTCGCCGGCCTGCGCGTGCTCCTGATCCACGCCGGGGGCGACAGTCGGCGCCTTCCCCACAGCGCGGCCCTGGGTAAGGTCTTCGCGATGCTGCCGACGACGCTGGCGGACGGCTCGGTGGCGACGCTCTTCGACATCCTGTTCCTGGGGCTGGCCGGGCTGCCGTCACAATTCGACAGCGGGCTGGTGCTCTCGTCGGGCGACGTGGCGCTCACCTTCGATCCTCGGGAGATCGACTGGGCGCTGCCGGGCGTGGTCGGCGTCTCGATGTCGGTAGACGCCATCGAGGCGACCGGACATGGGGTCTACGTCGCCGACCGCGGGTGCCCGGATGTGAGGGCCTACCTGCAGAAGCCAACGCTCGAGGAGCTGCGCGCGGCCGATGGTCTGACCGAGGACGGACGCGCGCACGTTGACACCGGGCTGCTCAAGCTCGACCGCCTGGGGCTGGAGGCCCTGCTGGAGATGGCCGGTGTCGGCGTGGAGCCCGGCGGGCCGGCGATCTCTGCGCGCCCGCTCGGCGCGGAGAGCGTGGCCGACCTGCGCGTGGACCTCTACCGGGACATCCTGCCCGCACTGCCGCCGGAGGCAACGCGTGAGCGGTACATGCGGGATGTCGGTCCGCCCGCTGAGGGCGGCTACGACGCCCGCGACGCCATCTGGTGCGCCCTCCGGGAGCGCCGTGATGTCCCCTTCCACGTGCAGTGTGCCGAGCCGGCGCTGTTCACGCATATCGGGAACACGCGTCAGTACCTCGCCACCGTGACCACAAGGTCGGAGTTCGGCAGGCTGCACGGCTTCTCAGGCACGCTCGACAGCTACGTCGCGGGTCGCGGTGATGAATGTGTCGTCGAGGAGGGCGCCTGTCTGCATGAGACGATCATCACTGCTCCCGGCACGGTCGGGGCCGGGAGCCTGGTGCAGGGCTGCCACCTTGGGGCGCCCTTCCGGATCGGGGCGGGATCGATCGTGGGCGGCGTGGACTCCGAGCGCGCCGAGCTGGTGGTGCCCGAGGGCGTAGTCGCCTGCGCACTGCCGGTCAGGTACGCTGAGGATGGCGTGCTTGCGCAGCCACGCGAAGTGACGCTGGTCTTCGGCGTTGACGACAACCCGAAGGAAGCCCGCTTCCTCGGTGAAGCGCTCGGCGGCTGGCTGGAGCGCAGAGGTGTTCCGAGCGAGGCCATCTGGCCGGAGGAGGGCCCGGGAGAGCGGAGCCTGTGGACCGCGCGGCTCCACCCCATCGGCCGGCGCGGCCGCTCATGGCAGTTGGCGGGCTGGCTCTGCGGAGCTTCGGACGCCGACGCGCGGGGGCGCGAGGCGTGGCTGAGCGCGCCCCGCATCTCGATGGCGGAGGCGCTGGAGACGGTGGACCTCGCCGCCATGCGGGAGCGCCGTGGCGAGCGTCTCGCGCTGCTTGAATGCCTGCGCTTCGAGGAGGCCGCGCGGAGTGACGTGGACGCACGGGTGCTGTTCGGACGCGTCCGCGGCACACCGCTGGCGAAGGCCGTGCTGAAACATCTGTTGACTCTCGCGGGCGGCTCGGAGGATCTGCTCCATCGCGCGCGGCTGCTCAAGATGGCCGCCGATCTGGTGGAGGACTCCGCGGCCATCGGCATCGACCTGGTGGAGGAAGCAGAGGCGGATGCCCCCGGCGATGTTGCGGACCGCCTTGTCGAGCAGGCATTCGCGTGCGTTCATGAGGCCATCGGCTCACAACTGCCGCGCGCCGCACGCCGTCTGGCGATCAGAGTCAGACGAGGACAGTGGGTGCAGGCCTCCTGTCCGGTCAGAGCGGATTTCGCGGGTGGGTGGTCGGACACGCCCCCGCACAGCCTCGAACGCCCGGGCACGGTGCTCAACGTGGCCGTGAACCTGCTCGGCGAGCCGCCGCTGCGGGCGTGGGGCAGGCGTCTGGCCGAGCCGGTCCTGCGCCTCACGTCGGTTGATGGCGACTTCGCGGCCGAGATACGCGAGATGCAGGAGCTGGCCGACTGCGACGATCCCGCCGGGCCACTGGGGCTGCACAAGGCGGCCTTCGTCGCGTGGGAGATCGTACCCGAGGGTGCCCGCGGATCGCTGCAGGACCGACTGCGCGAGCTGGGCGGCGGCTTCGAACTCGTGACCGAGAGCCGGGTGCCGCGAGGCTCGGGCGTGGGCGCGAGCAGCATCCTGGCCGCGGCCACGCTGGGGTGCCTGGCCCGGCTCACGGAGGCCGAGCCCGACGAGCAGACCATCTTCACGCGGGTGCTCTACCTGGAGCAACTCCTGTCTGCGGGCGGCGGCTGGCAGGACCAGGTTGGCGGCGTCGTGGGCGGCGCCAAGCTGATCCGCTCCGATCCCAGAGACCCGTTGGCCCTCGAGGTGGAGAGGCTGCCACTCGCCCCCGAAGTGATCAGGGCCTTGGAGGAGCGGTGTGTGCTGCTGGACACGGGACAGAAGCGGCTGGCCCGGAACATCCTGCGCACGGTGATGGGCCGCTACCTGTCGCGGGACAGCCGCATCGTGCACAGCGTGCGCGAGATGCAGCGGATCGCCGTGAGCATGCGCGACGCCCTGTTGGCCGGCGACCTGGACGAAGTGGGGTGGCAGATGTGGATGCACTGGGAGCTGCAGAAGATCCTTGACCCGCACTGCACCACGCCGTGGATTGACGAGCTGCTGGCGGACGTCGAGCCCCACGTGGTGGGTGCCAAGGCCGCGGGCGCCGGTGGCGGCGGCTTCGTCCTGCTCATCGCGAAGGCCGACTGCGTGGACTCGCTGCGGCAACGCCTGAGCCAGCTCACCGCCGGCACCGGGGCACGGGTGTATGACTTCGAGGTGTCCCACGGGGGATTGCAGGTCGGCCCCTGCGACGACGGCCCCGACACTGCGTTCGAGAGAGGGAGGAGAACACGATGAAGCGCCTCGCCATCGCGACAGCCCTGCTGCTGATTGCGCCGGGCTGCCACGCCGCCGAGATCACCTTCCAGGCGTGGAGCTACCACATGCCCGGGGAGCGCGAGTTCTACGACCGACTCATCGCCGACTTCCAGCAGGCGCATCCCGGCGACAGCGTGGCCTTCGAGTTCGGCGAGTGGGACGCGGCCCACGACAGCATCGCGGGGTGGCTGGAGGCGGGCGAGGGCCCGGACCTGGTCGTCGTCCCGGATATGTGGCTCACTGAGTTCGCCGACGGGCTGGTGCCCTACGTGGACGACCTGCCGGCCGAGTTCACGGACCAGTTCTTCGAGGTGCTGCTCAACAAGGCCCGGTACCGCGGGCACAACTGGGGGCTGGTGTGGGCCACCTCGACCAAGGCGCTGTTCTACCGCACCGACCTGTTCGAGCAAGCGGGGCTGAGCGGCCCGCCGGGCGACTGGGATGAGCTGTTGACCTGCGCGCAGAGGCTGCACCGGTGGGACAGCCCCTACGGCCTGGGCATCCCGGTCGAGCCCACCTATGAGAGCACCGACAACTGGTACTTCTTCTTCTGGAGCGCGGGCGGCGAGTTCTTCGGCGAGGACGGGCGGGCGGCGGTGAACTCGCCCATCGGCGTGGCGAGCCTCAAGTTCTATCGCGACCTGGCCCGACGCCATCACGTGACCCAGCCGGAGCCGACCTCGTGGTCGCGCAAGGAGACCCGTCGCTACTTCATCGAGGGCAAGGTGGCGATGCACGCCAACGGGCCGTGGCTCATCGCCGACGCGGCGGCCAGCAACCCCGACCTGGCCTGGGCCGTCGCGCCACTGCCGATGGCCCCGGACCGCGCGCCCTTTGAGCCCAGGCGCGTCACGCAGGTCATCACCGATCACCTGGTCATGCCGGAGTACTGCGCCGAGCGCGAGCTGGCGCTGGCGTTCGTGGAGTTCGCCTACCAGGACCGCTACCGCCAGGCGTTCTGCGAGCTGGGTATGGTGCCGGAGAAGCGCGCGGTGGCGCAGTCGGACTTCTTCCAGGATGATCCGCACTGGCGCATCTTCGTGGACATCATCCCCGACGGCAAGTTCATCCCGCTGATGGACTGGGAGCCGATCGAGCTGGCCGCCCAGCAGATGCTCTTCCGCGTCTTCACCGGGCGTCAGGATGTGCAGTCGGCGCTCGACGACCTGGCGGCCGTCATGGACGCGCAGGTCGCCGCCGAGCAGGCGGGCGAGTGATGGCGGCGGAAGCCACGGAGCGCAGCATGACCTGCCCGTGACCTGAAACCGAAGTCAAGGGGCGAAGACGATGCAGCGAATGTGGAGCGCCTGGCCGACGCTGGTGGTGCTGTCGTCACTGCTTGCCGCGCCGGGAAACGCGGCTGAGCCTGACCGCTGCGGCTTCATGGTCGACGACTTCTTCGTGCGGTGGCGCTCGGACGAGGGCGCGACGGTCACCTGGCGCGGCCTGCCGCTGCTGCGCGCGAACCCGTCGGAGCTGATCGTGCATCGCGCGTGGGAGGATGTGTACTACCGCAGCAATCAAAGCGAGCAGACCGCCATGCTCGCCCACACCGACGATGGCGCGACGCTGACGATCCACGATCGATCGGAGCAGTTCCGCTGGGAGAAGCGCATCATCGCCCACGCCGATGGCAGGCTGCGCCTGGAGTACGAGTACGAGCTGCTCGAGCCCGCGCAGGCGGAGCTGCAGGTGCTTTTCGGCATCGGCCGGCCGTGGCTGCACGAGTCGGACTACCGCGCGGTGATCGGCGGCCAGGAGCGAAGCGGTGAGCTGTCGGAGCCCGAGTCGGGACGGACCGACCCGTGGTCGGACGCCACCGAGCAGGTCTTCACCACCGACTACGGGATGCTGAGCATCCGGGCCGAGCGCGGCCTCAATCTGCTGTGCCGGCCGTCTGCCAGCGCGCTGTGGTGGGCGCAGGCCCTCGAGCGCGGGACCGTCTACCGGGTGGGCATCGACTTCGCCATCGAACCCGGGCCTG
Organism: Candidatus Zipacnadia bacterium; assembly: GCA_029820295.1. Taxonomy (GTDB): domain Bacteria; phylum Armatimonadota; class Zipacnadia; order Zipacnadales; family UBA5352; genus JALGVA01. The sequence goes on along the minus strand of JALGVA010000001.1, from coordinate 62,993 downwards.
CCGGCGAGACCGGCGTGGCGCTCAGCGGCCTGGAGTGGTCGCACACGGTCCGCGATGGGGTGGCCACCTTCAGCCTGGCGATGGCGCAGCGGGCCGGCGGCCCGGAGCGCGTCAGGGTGCACGCGCGGGCGGCGGGTGGAGGCGAGGCCGGGACGCCCGTGGAAGTAGCGCTGGCGGATCAGCCGCGCTCGGTGCGCTGCTCGGCGCCGGTGGCGGGCCGCGGCGAGCGGAAGCTGGAGCTGGTCATCGCGGACGCGGCGAGCGGTGAGGAGCTGCTGGCGCTCGGACCGCTGGATGTCGAGGTCGATCCGTACCTGCGCGTCATGCCGCGGCTGTCGCTCTACACGCACGAGCGCGAGGGCGAGCTGCTGGTGCGCGTGGCCGAGGACCTGCCGCTCGACGGTCTGTCCGTGCTCGTGCACCTGCGGGGGACGACGCCGCAACGGCATCCCGTCACCGCGCACGACATGCGCCTGCCGCTTGACCTGACCGGCCTGCAGCCGGGCGACACGCAGGTCAGGTGCCAGCTCCTGGCGGGTGACGACGTGCTGGCGGCCGAGACGACGCGCCTGCGCACCGCCGCGCCGCAGGCCAACGAGGTGAAGATCGACCATGTGAGCGGCGGGCTGATCGCGGACGGCCTGCCCTTCATCCCGTTCGGCTTCTACACCTACTACCCGCTGCGCGAGGGCGTGATGGACGAGGAGGTGGTGCGCGGCTTCACGCTGTTCTCGCCCTACCACCGCGGTCCACATGACGCCGAGGACCTGGCGCACATCCGCGAGTACATGGACCGCTGCGCCGCGATCGGCATGCGCGTGAACTACCACCTCATGTGGGCCAATCGCCCGGAGCTGACCGATGAGCAGTGGCAGTCGCTGCGCGCCGAGGTGGAGGCCTTCCGCGAGCACCCGGCGCTGCTGAGCTGGTACATCGCCGACGAGCCCTCGGCCGACCGGGCCGCGATCCTCGGGCAGGTGTACGCGCTGGTAAGCGAACTCGATCCGCACCATCCGGTGACCATCGTGTTCTACCGCGGCGGGGCGCACGCGCGGCGGTTCGAGCAGTGTCTCGACATCGTCATGGGTGACCCCTACCCGATCCCACATAACTCGGTCACTTATGTCAGCCGCATGTCGGATGAGCTGGTCGCGGCCTACGACGGCCGCAAGCCGCTGTGGATCGTGCCGCAGGCCTTCGGCGGCAACGAGTGGTGGCGGCGCGAGCCGACGGCGCAGGAGCAGCGGGTGATGACCTGGCTGGCACTGATCCACGGGGCACGCGGCATCCAGTACTTCATCCGCTCGCCGCGCATCAGCTTCCCCAAGTCGCCCATCATGTGGGCCGAGTGCGGGGCGCTGGCGCTGGAGACCGCGGAGCTGACCCCCGCACTGACCTCGGCCGAGCCGCGGCCGGAGGTGACCTGCGCTCCCGACAGCGTGCACGTGGCGGCCTTCCGCGACCGTGGGGTGGTCACCGTGCTGGCCGTGAACACGCGCAATGAGCCGCAGGCGCTGACGGTGCGACTGCCGGGGATCGAGTGGTCGGGGGAGGCGGAAGTGGTCTTCGAGAACCGCACGATCGCGGTCGCGGGCGGCGTCATCGCCGAGTCCATCGACGCCTTCGACACGCGGGCCTACCGCCTGCCGGTCGGCCCGCTGCCGGAAGATGACCTGGCGATCGATCCCGCGAACCTGACCATCAACCCGAGCTGGGAGCAGGTGCCGAGCGCGGGCACGCCCTCGGGCTGCTATGCGGACATCGGCCCGGGCGCAACCGCGTTCGTGGACGCGCGCCTGGCCCGGCATGGCCGCCACTGCCTGCGCCTGACGCTGCCCGATGCGGACTCGCGGGTGCGCCTGCGACCCTTTCCGTTCCGGGTCGAAGGCGGGCGCACCTACCGCGTTTCCATCTGGGGCCGCGCGCTGCAGCCGGGGGTGAGGCTGCGGCTGGCACTCGGGCAATTCGGCGAGGAGAGCTTCGAGCTGAGCGGCGAGTGGCGGGAGTACGCGTTCGAGGTCACGCCCGATGCCGACGCGAGCCGCGCCGGGCTGGCGCTGGCGCTGGAGACGCCCGGGACGGCGTGGCTTGACCTGCTGCAGGTGGTGCCGGTCGCCGAGCAGTAGCCCTTACGCGGTGACCGCCGCGAAGCCCGTGATGGGCTCGACTTCGACCACCCGGCGAACGCAGCGGGCACCCTCGTTGTCCCACACCGTCAGGGGCGAGGGGCCGTCGGTCTGCCCGCACAGCTCGCATTCGAGGCCACGCTCGGTCAGGTTGGCGCGGACGAGCCGCGAGTAAAGCAACCGCCTGCAGATGACCCCGACCTGCTCGCGGCCCGCGCCCTCGAAGTCCCAGCCCGCGAGGCCACGCACGACGCCGGTGACCACGCTCTCCCAGTCCTCCGGGCTGATGACGTTGATGCGCTCCTCATGCGTCATGAGCAGGCCGAAGCCCAGCGAGTCCAGCCCGAGCGTGAGGTTGTCGATGCCCGCCTGCGTCGCCTCGGCCAGCCTTGGCGTCTCGGCCTCACCCAGGAAGGGCACGCGGCCGCTGAGGATGTCGCTGGCCATGTGCGTCCTGCCCAGGTGCGAGACGGTCATGCTCACGAAGGTCATCCCCGGGTGCTGCGGGCAGCGGTCGATGATCAGCCCGTGGCGGCCGTTGCGCCCGCGGATGCCGTAGGGGCGGGGGCGCCAGACCGGCTGGTTGCTGTAGAGCTGGCCGAGCACGGAGTTGTTGCAGGGCAGGTCCACGCCCCTCTCGAGGAAGAGCGGCACAGCGCGCCAGCCGACCTCGCCGAAGTGGGCGTTGAGCACGCGGCTGTGGCGAAGGCCCGCGCGGGCGAAGGCCTCGTCCATGCGCGCGAAGTTGCGGCGGACGGTCTCGGCGGGCAGGTCCAGGCCGGTGTCGTGGTCGAGCGACAGCCCCTCGAAGAGCGTCTGCGTGCCGTCGCGAGACAGGTCGGGCTTGTCCGGAGAGACCGCCCAGGGCCGATAGTCCGGGCGCGCCATGTAGAAGTCATCGCGGAAGGCGTGCATGGAGAAGTCGGCGCCACCGGAGTCGTAGAGGCGCCTCGCCGCCGCCCAGTCGCTCGGGCCCATCTCGTCGATGAACAGCCCCAGGTTTGGGCTGATGCCGAAGCGGTTCATGACCTCGACGTAGCCGAAAGCGCCGTAGGTCCCGTTGCAGTCATCCATGCGCGCGGTCACGTACGGCGGCACGCAGCGCATGGGGAAGGGCTTGGCCGCCGCCCACACCAGCGACCGCCACATGAGCCCGTCGATCCCGCGCAGGTGGCCGTAGATACCCTCCGCGTAGAGTTGCTCGCCGGTGCCGAAGACCACGACGCGCCCCTCCCCCGTGGGGGCGCGGGCGATCACAGTGCGGCCCTCCGGGTCGGTCAGCAACGGCTGCCAGCGTTCGGCGGGCGGCAGGAGGACGGCCGCGATCTCCTCGCCCAGCTCCAGCTCCTCCCCGGGCGCGTGGCCGAAGGTGATGAAGCTCTCGGGGTGGTCACCCGGGAGGGCTTCCGCGAAGCGCAGGCCGCCGGTGCGCGTCTCGGTCAGCTCGGCGGGCAGCAGCGCGCGCAGCGCCTGCGGCCACTCCCGCGCACGACGGTCGAAGCTCACCAGCCCGGCGCCATCCGCAACGGCGTCGGCGATCTGGCGGGCGGTCTCGGGCTTGAGCCACGCGGCCGCGCCGTCGTGGGCGATCACGTAGAGCGCCCGCGGGGCGACGTAAGCCGGGATGGCGCCCATGTAGTCGCCGCCGTCGAGCACCTCCCACGCCACGCCGAAGTGATCGAGCGCGGCGAAGACGGTGTGATCGGAGGAGCGACGCGCCGCTTGCTCCCGGCTGTCCAGGACCACCAGCACGCTGCGATTGCCTGCGGACACGGTACCACCTGCTCTTCGCGGTCGGGTCGATGCACCTGCGAGCGGCAGATTCGTCCCGGCGTGTCGGCGCCCCTGCACCGCGCCGGGAGGTAGACGCGGCCCGTTGCGTGAACACCGTCGGGCGGAGCACTGCTGTACGCGACGCGCAATCCCGATGAGGGAGCTGATGGCCATGGCGCGACGCCGGCAGGCGCTGCTCATGCCTGCACTGATCCCATCGATCCTGCTGCTGGCGGTGATTGCCGTGAGTGCTCAGGAGCCTGACCCGACCGACTGGTCGGACTGGGAGAGGTACCGCAACACCGACAACCATCCGTGCACCACCATCACCCCGGCCGACCTCGAGCGCGCGCGGCAGAACATCGAGCGCTTCGAGTGGGCGCGCGAGTATGCGGACTCGGTGATCGCCGCCGCCGACGCGCGCATCGAACCGCTGAGCCCGGAGTACCTCGAGCAGATGGTGCCGTGGACCACGCCCGGGGGCATCGGACCGTGCCCGGCCTGCCGCGCGCAGGGCCTGCCCTGGCACCCCAACGGGCAGTTCACCTGGACGCCGCAGCGGCCCGAAGAGATCCGCTGCCGGGTGTGCGGCACCGTCTTCCCCAACGACGAGTACCCGGAGAGTGTGGAGCTGACCACCGACTGGGGGCGCGGGCAGACCATCAGCTTCTACGGCGGCGACACCTTCCGCACCTTCGGCTACCGCTACGAGCGCCCCAGCTTCACCGGCATGATCCGCCGCGCCAAGGTCGGCTACATGATCAGTGGCGTGCGCACCATCGCGCTGGCCTATGCGTTGACTCAGGACCCACGCTACGCCGAGGGGGCGCGCGACATTCTGCTGCGCTTCGCCGAGGTCGTGCCCGAGTACCTGGTGCGCGCGGGCTACGGCTACGGCGAGTACGCGGGCATGGACCCGCACGTCGCGGCCAGGCGCATCAACGACCTGCCCGAAGACGAGATGGTCTACCCGCCCAACGAGCCCGACCGGAGGATCTACGCCGGCTACTGGGCGGCGAGCCGCTTCGGCACCAACGGCCAGGACGGCGGGCCGGTGAGCAGTCTGACCGAGGCCTACGACCTGACCTGCCTGGCGCGGCGCGACGGTGTGCCGGTCTACACCGATGATCAGCGCCTGCGCATCGAGCGCGACGTGCTGCTCGAGGGCAGCTACCTGCTCGCCTGCGACCGGTCGATCAACAACAAGTCGGTGGGCGGCCGCACGGCCGCCGCCCTGGTCGGGCTGTGCGTGGGCCACCCGGGGCTGGTGCGCTTCGGCATCGACGGCTTCCGCCGGACGGTGGACGAGTGGTTCCTACCCGATGGCGGCACCTCGGAGTCGCCCGCCTACGCCATGATGACCATGGGTAACATCCGCCGCTTCCCGCTGGCCTTCCGCGACTACTCCGACCCCGAAGGCTACCTGGCTCCCGACGGCGGGCGTATCGACCACTTCAACGCCGCGCGCGACACTCTCTACGGCGACTGCTGGCAGGCCCTGATCTGGACCCTGCAGGGCAACCTGCGGCATACACCCGACGCCGACTCCTACCGCACCACCGGCATCTCGGGCTACTACGGGGAGCTGATCGCGCTCGCCTACCCGACGCCGCAGCACATCGCGCTGCTCAAAGAGCTGGCGGGCGGCGAGGACGTCCCCGGGGCGCGCGACGCCGCGATCTTCTACCGCGACCCGAACCTGCAGCAGATCGAGGCGCCGGCCTTCACGCTCCCCGACGTGGTCTTCCCGTACCTCGCGCAGGGCTACCTGCGCAGCGGCGAGACCGGCCGCGACAGCACAGTCATGCTCAACGCCAGCCACTGGGGCGGCCACCATCACCTCGACAGCCTCGACCTCTACTACTGGCAGGACGGGCGCGAGCTGCTCAGCGACCTTGGCTACCTGTGGGACCACCCCGACAGCTACCAGACCCGGCGCACCTGGGCGCACAACACGGTCATGGTCAACGAGAAGGACCAGCGCTCCGGGGAGCGCGGCGGCAGCTTCCACCTGTTCGCGGCGACCCCGCGCGTCAGGGCGATGGAGGCGTCCTCCAACGCCTACGCCGAGAGCGACATCTACCGGCGTACCTGCGTGCAGGTCCAGCGCCCCGACGGTCGGCCCTACCTCGCGGACATCTTCCGCGTGCAGGGCGGGCGCGTGCGCGAGTATGTCTTCCACGGGCCGCACTCGGACTACGAGCTGAGCGGGCTCGCGCCCGCCGAGGTGGTCGAGGAGGCGCCCGGGCAGATGCGCTTCGCCCTGCGCTTCCACGTCGCCGAGGTGGGCGAGCTGATGGTGGATGACGTCGAGATCCGCCCGGTCGATGCCGAGGGCAATGAGGGCGAGAACATCGTGCCCAACCCGGGCGCCACCGTGGCTGAGGGCGCAGAGCTACCGTCTGACTGGGGCCTGTACGTCGGTAACGGCCGCGCGGTCTGGGGCACGGCGTCCGGCCGCGATGACGCCTTCAGCGCCCGCATCGAGGCGACGGAAGAGGACGAGAACGGGCGTGTGAACGTGGCGCTGATCTGCGGGGACTCCAACGGCTACACCGGGCCGAACGCCCTGCCGGGCCGGCGCGGGCAGGCCTACCGCGTGCGTTTCGCGCTCAGGGGCACGGTCGGCGCGGTGAACGTGGGCACGGTCTCGTGGCCCGCCGACCCCACCTCCGCCGATGACCGCATGCACGCGCCGGTGACGCTCGACGCCGTGCCCGCCCCCAGCGACGAGTGGGTCGTCTATGAGGGCAGCTTCACCATCGACCCGCCGGATCAACGCCTGACCGACGCTGAGGAGGGCGACGGCGGCGCGCCGTGGCGGATGGCGTGGACCTGGGAGGACGGCTACCGCCTCGACGCGCTCTTCCCCGGCGCACCCGGCGAGCGCGTGCTCATCGGCGACGGCTGGGGCCAGCGCGATCACCGCAACTCCGACGTCGGCGCCACGCTGCCCTACGTCATCCGCCGGCGCAATGGCGATGCGCTCGATGTCTTCACGGCCGTCTTCGCCGGCGCCCCGGAAGGCATGACCGCGGCCACCGCGGTCGAGAGGCTGCCACTGTCGGACGATGCGCCTGAGGGCGCCGTTGCCCTGGCGGTGCAGACGCCCGATGGCCTCGACATCATCGTGAGCATGCTCGACGCGGCCGGGATCAGCGTCGCGACGCCGGCGGGTGAGCTGACCACTGACGCCCGGCTGGCGGTCGTGCAGCTTGCCGGCGACCGCCCGGTCGCGGCGATGATGGCCGAGGGCACGCATCTGCGCCTGGGCGCCTGCGACCTGTCGGCGCCTGAGAGCGCCCTGGAAGGGGAGATCGTGGCGGTCGGCGGCGGGCGCGATGACTCGTGGTTCGTCATCGACCGCGAGCTGCCCGCGGATGACGCCCTCATCGAGAGCACGCTGTTCGTCACCGATGGCGACACGATGCGCGGCTACCCGATCCGCGGCGTGACCCGCGCCGACGGTGAGACCCGGGTGCTGACCAAGCTCGACGGCGCCGGCTTCGTGGCGCGCGGCGGCGAGATGTGGCGCATTCCGCTCACCGTCACGTGGGAAGGGTAGCGCCGGCGCTGTGTGACTGCGCCGCATGAGGCCGCCGAACACCCGCCGCCGGCCGGGATCAAGCGCGAGTGGCTTTCCCGATGGAAGGGCCGGCCGGGCACGGTGGCGGTGGCGAAGATCGAGGGCCCGCCGGCAATGAATCAGGGGCCGCCGGGCGCCGCTGAGAGGGGGTGACCCAGCAGCACACCAGTGGCCCCAAGTCGTGGTCGGTCAGGCTTTCGGGGCATTGCGGTCGGTGACTATAGAGCAGACATCGCGGTCCTGTCAAGCCGGAGTTCTCGTGACCGGTGCGCACGGGCTTCCCGTGCGCATTGACGTCCTCGCGGTTCACCACCACGTTCCCGTCGGTATCGAAGACCTGCCGGCGGGAGTCGTGGGTGACCTGCCCCATGGGTGCCATTGGTTGCTGCGTGGTACTGGGCGGCGGGGCTCATCTGTCACCCGCGCGCACGTGAATCCCCCCGCACCGCCTCCCGGCATCGCGATCGTCCCCGGGGAACCATATCACCATCTTCTCGGCTCCCCGCATGATGAGGGCCATCTCTGTGCATGAATAGCCTGCTCACTTCACCTGATCATTCCGGCAGGCGTACTTGACGCCGTCCCCCCAGCGTTGTACCATTGCAGCACGGTAGGACCACATCCGAGGAGAGGAATACGGCATGCAGCGACGAGGATTCACGTTGATCGAGCTTCTGGTCGTGATCGCGATCATCGCCATCTTGGCCGCGATTCTGTTCCCGGTCTTCGCCCGGGCGCGGGAGAAGGCGCGCCAGACGAGCTGTCTGTCCAACCTGAAGCAGCTCGGCCTCGCAGCCAACATGTACGCGACCGATTACGATGACGAGTTCCCCATGTACTGGGACATCCCGATCGCGGGCTACGACGATGGCATCTCTCACAACGGACCGACGACATGGAGCCTGCTTCTGCCCTACATGAAGAACACCCAGATCGTCCTGTGCCCCAGCTCGAAGCCCCACAACACCGCCGACTGGCACAACGGCGTGACCGTTACCTGCGACTACGGCTGGAACTGGTACGTCTTCGTGCGTTACTCCCAGTCCCAGTACGAGCCCTCAGGCAGCATCCCGCCGTTCTACTCGCTGACGCACCAGTACGATCCCTCGCGCGTCGCGCTGATGAGCGAGCTGTCCCGAGGACGCTACTGCTACTGGCCCTGGATGAACACCTACGGCCACTATCTGCACAACGGCGGCCAGAACGTCAACTTCCAGGACGGCCACTCCAAGTGGTATTCCGAGAACGTGATCGTTGACGGCTTCAACGACTACGGCTACAAGCTGGACTGATCCCGCAAGGTCGCGTGCGTGAGGCACACAGGGCGTCCCATCGCGGTGCGGGTGGGGCGCTCTACCGTTGGTGCACCCGCAGCAGCGGGCGCAGCGACGGGATCGGTGCCGGCAGGGCGAGGGTCCCTTCGCCGTTGAGCAGCTCCACCCCGGCCATTGGCGTGCCGTTGATCTGCAGCGACGCCACGGGCTCAGCATGCCGGAGTGCTTCTCTCACCGCCGCAGGCCGACGGAGGCGGAAGCCTGCACCGGCGCCGACGAGGAGCTGCGTCGATGGCATGGCGCAGGCGGAATGAACTTTCTGTGCTGCCCAGGGAGGTGTGCCCGCACACACAGAGAAGAGCAAATGTAGGGGGTGTCTATCTGAGGCCCATCGAGTGTCGTGGCCCGTACCAATGCCGCCGCGTACGCCGTGAGGAGGGAATCAGATGAAACGTCGTGGATTCACCCTGATTGAGCTGCTGGTCGTGATCGCGATCATCGCGATCCTGGCGGCGATCCTGTTCCCGGTCTTCGCGAGAGCGCGCGAGAAGGCGCGCCAGACTTCGTGCCTCAACAACGTCAAGCAGATCACCCTCGGGGCGCTGATGTACGTGCAGGACTACGACGAGCGCTTCCCCTACTACGCCCAGGGCAGCTACACTGTGGACCCGTGGGTCTTCTGGCCCCACCAGTTCCAGCCGTATATCAAGAACTGGCAGGTGTACGTCTGCCCCAGCAACCCGTACCGGGGGCCGATGACCTACCACGCGGTAAGCTACCCGCAGCGGCCCTGCTACGGCGTAACGAATGAGCTGTGGCGCACCTCATCGGGCTTCCTGCTCGCGGCGGTGACCTCGCCGGCGGAGAAGTTCATGATCTTCGACTCCAACCACCCGGCCCTCGGCGACATCCGCGCGATCCTGACCTCCACCCGCTGTGGTCAGTGGTCGTGCGGGCTGATGGTGCGCGACACGCACAAGTGGCTGGTGCCGCACAACGAGGGCTGCAACATCGGGATGATTGACGGTCACGCGAAGTGGCTGGCGGGCAACGCGATCTACGCCGCCTATCGAGCCGGGGCAATGAACCCGGACGGGTGATCGCGCACAGACAGGGGTGACGTGATCCCGGGGACCTACGTCCGTGCCGGGGGGCGATGTGTGCCGCGACGAGACGGCTATCCCGAGCGCGGGCAGGCAGGCGCCCGTCTCGAGAGCGATGGCAGGTGGGTTGTGACATCCGCGGTGCCATCACACTCGGCGGAGGTACGATGATGAGACGCGGGTTCACGCTCATTGAGCTGCTGGTCGTGATCGCGATCATCGCGATCCTGGCGGCGATCCTGTTCCCGGTCTTCGCGAGAGCGCGTGAGAGCGCGCGGAAGGCCTCCTGCCTGTCCAACCTCAGGCAGATCGGCCTGGCCAGCATGATGTACGCACAGGACTACGACGGCTTCTTCCCGTGCGACGACCACATCGGCAACCCGCACCTGCGGCTGGTCACCCAGCTCATGCCCTACATGCAGAACCGCCAGATCCTCTACTGCCCGTCGGCCTGCTCGATGGGCGTGTCCCACATCATCGAGACGCCGGCCAACCTGGCCGCCGGCAACATCTCCTACCACTACTACTCGTTCGATCAACTGCCCTCGACCGCACCTCCGGCCGGGCCGCCCGACCACATGGGCTGGATCGACCGGTTCTTCTACGCTCAGCGCGCCGGGTTCGGCGACACCACGCGCATCATGACCGTGCAGGCCGAATCCAACCAGTGGCTGGCCTCCGACTGGTTCTGCAAGCCGATCGTGCGGGCGGTGGGCCACAGCGTGCACGGCGGCGACGCCGGCGCCCTTAACGTGCTCTACGTGGATGGCCATGCCAAGTTCTTCCCGAGACAGGCCGTGCTCGACTTCAAGTAGGCGCCATGAGATACGCTCGAGTCGGGATCATCCTCGTGCTGCTGGCCGGGGCCGCGGCGGTCAACTACATCAGCCTCCCGCGCGGGGACGAGGCGGTGTCAGATGTCCCACCGCCGCCGCCGGGCCGTATCGTGCTGGAGCCGGCCGAGCCGGTGGAGCCGGTGCCGCCGATCGGCCCCAGCGATGCACCCGTGCGCCTTGAGGTGTTCTACGAGATCGACAACCCCTGCCACGCCTACATTGAGCCCGACGCCCGCAAGCTCGCCGACCGCTACGCGCCGTACGTATGCCTTCGACTGCTCCCCTGGCACGCCGAAGGAACGGAAGCGCGCGCGGAGGAGCTGAGCCTGGACTGCCTGGTGGCAGTGGCGGTCAGCGGTCGTACCGAGCAGGGCGACTTCGAGCCCGGCGAGGTGGCGTTCACAGCGCCGACGGAGATCGGCGGCTGGAGCTGGGATGAGGTGGCGGAGCTGGTCGAGGCGAAGCTGGCTCTGGCCGGCGTGACTGCGGCCCCGCAGGCACCGTCGGACGGACCGCCGGAGGTCGAGGGGGGCGCACACACCGCCGACGGCGCGGCGGGGGCCGCCGGCGGCCATGCGGCCGAGACCGCGAGCAGAGGGTCGGAACACGGTTAGCCGGCACCAACGCTTGCGTGTCCGCGCACGTCAGCTACGAGGCGCCACGACGCGCTGCGCGTGGCGCCTCGTTTCCATCGTCCGTCGGCGGATCGGCGGCGTAGCGCGCCCGCAGCCTGAGTATCCCGCGCGGGCAGCCCTCGACGCATTCCCCGCACATGACGCAGTCGGTGGTGCCGGGCCTGGTGTGCATGATGCAGTCGCGCGGGAGAGTCTCGCAGCGCGGCAGATCCTCGCGGTCCCGCCGGATGGCGAAGAGGCTGCACTTGTTGAGGAGGCCCAGCACTGCGCCGAGCGGGCACAGATAGCGGCACCAGGCGCGGGAGACGATGAGGCCGGCCGCCAGCGCTCCGATCACCACCCCCAGTCGCACCGTCTGCGCCGGATCGCCCAGCGCCTGTGCGAGCCGGACGGCCCCGATGTTGAAGGCCGACGAGGTGCGCACCACGTAGGGGAAGGCCCGCGCCTCGGTGAAGTTCAGCGCGAAGACGAGGTAGATCGCCGCCGCCAGCGCCGGCCACTTCAGGGGCTTGAGCCAGCGGTCGATGGCGGTGAACCGCGCCGAGATCGTGGCCCTGAGCTTCGGCAGCTTGCCCGCGACGTCCATGATGAAGCCGACCGGGCAGGCCCATCCGCAGAACGCCCGGCCGAAGAGCGCGCCCGAGAGCGCCGCCAGCCCGATGAAGGGAAGCTGCAGGGAACGTCCGGGGCAGTCGGTCGAGGGGCAGGACTGGCAGGACACGAACGGGACGCCGAAGGGGCAGCGCAGCGAGCCGATGGTCAGCCAGGCGGCGGTGACTCCGAAGAACGCCGCCTGGCTCAGACGCCGGTAGATGGTGATCCGCTTCACAGTCATAGCGCTCGCCTCAGCCCTTCCTCGGCCACCGGGACCACGCTGTCGTCGTACTTGCCCCCGGAGGCGCGCGTGACGGTGAGGGCCTTCAGGAACTCCATCGCCGCCTGCCCCTCGTCGAGGATGCCCGCGATCAGGAACTCCTGTGCCAGGCTGCAGCGCTGCCAGCAGCCCGGGCTGTCGCGCGCGGGGATCGCGGGCAACGGCCCGGCGGCGGCCGCCTCCACCTGCGCCCGCTGGGCTTCGGTCAGGTCCGGCGACCGCATCACCGCCTCGATGGCCCGGCGGCTGCGTTCACCCCACGGGCTCTCGGCGTGCCGGTGCGCACAGATGCGCCACTGCAGGACCCCGGCACCGGGGTGTCCGGCCTCCCACGCCGCGATCCCGGCCCGATAGCGCGCCTGCGGGCCGAACCGGTGGCGCCGGTAGACCCCGTGCAGCAGCTTCATCATCTCCTTGAACGCAAACAGCGGCAGGTCGTGCTCGTAGAGCGCCATCCCGTAGCTCATGCCGCGCTCGGCCCATGTGTCGTATGCCGGCGTCCACGGCGGCATCGCGACCGGACAGCGCGTCTCTGCCCGGCGCGGCTCGTCGGCGCCGAGCAGCTTCAGCGCCGCCGCGGCCCGGCGCGCGGCATCGGTGCCCGGGAACTGCTCCACCGTCCACTCCCACTGCCGCCGCGCCAGGTCCGGCCTTCCGCGCAGATGCGCGCAGGCGCCGAGCCGCAGGCTCGCCTCCGGGCGGTGGCGGCTGGGGTAGCACAGATGCAGGACCTTCAGGTAGTCCCGCGTCGCGTAGTCGTACTCGCCGACCGAAAACAGGTCCTCGGCCAAGGCCAGCTCCCGGGTTCCGTTCTTGGGCGGGTCGCCGTCGATCACGCGCGGCGCCGAGATGCGCGTGGCCGCTATGACCGGCTCCTCGGCCGCGCCCCGGCGCCGGCGGTCCGCCGGGGGAAGCCGCCTCAGCGCCTGCCTCGCCAGCCGCACGTACTCCTCATCCGGCTGCAGATCGAGGTCCGGCCCGGTGGAGAGCAGCGCGAAGACCGGGCTGCCCCACTCGTTCGGCCCGCGGCGCGGGTAGTCGCGGATCAGCCGCCGCCACTGCTGCGCGGCGGCCGCGGGCCTGCCCTGCGCGGCCAGCAGCTCACCGGCGCGGTACCGGCACAGCGCCTCGAACTCGTTGGGGCCGAAGGTGTGGATGACCTTCAGGTAGCGGCGCACGGCTTCGCGCACCAGGCCCTCCTCGGCGAGCCGGTCGGCCAGATGCACCTGCCACGGCGGCGAGCGCGTGGGGGTGAACACCTGCAGGAAGGCGTCGTAGAGGTGCACTTCAGGCGACGAGATGTGGATGTAGCCGAACTGCTCGAAGACCTCCCGCCCCGGCTCGCCCAGCATCTCCGCGCGATAGCGGCGGGCGAGTTCGGGTTGCGCGGCCCCGCTCAGCACGCCCACGCACTGGCCGATGGTGGCCCGGCAGACCTTCATCGCGTCAAGGTGTTCGACCGCGATGGGCACGACCTCGAGGGCGTCGGGGTCAAGGCCGGGGTAGGCGAGCATCGACCGGGCGACGATGGCGGCGTCGGCCTCACCGCGCATGATCGCCGAGGGCAGCCCGCGCCCGCAGTCATCGGCCACGACGGCGTTGTTCTCCCAGCGCTCGTCGAGGCCGGGGAAGAACCTGGACGCCACCATCGCCATCAGATGCGCGGGGCACTTGCCCTTCGGACGCATGGCGCGGGGGGAGAAGGCCACGCGCACTCCGGGCTCACCCAAGTCGCGAAGGCCGGTAATCCCTGCCGGATTGCCCGCGGGGGTGATGATGACGTAGGGGTCGGCGGCGAAGAAGTCGGGACCTTCGGCGAGCTTGCCCAGCTTCCGCAGGGCCTGCCACCCGGGACCGGCTCGGCCCACGAGGACGTCGGGCTTCCCGCCGCCGAAGGCCACCTCCTCGAGGAGGTACTGCACCGGCGCGGCGGTGTAGCGCACCCGACAGTCATGCGCGCGCTCGAAGCGCCTGGAGAACGCGTCGAGGCTGTGGTAGTTCCCGCCGCACGACCACACCACGAGCGTGGGTGTACCCGGCCGGGCGTATGACACATAGAGTGCGCCCGTGACCGCAGCCGTCGCCAGGATGATGCCTGCGTCAATCCACGAGAGCGCGCGGCGGCTCATCGTCGCGTCTCCTGCACCGGTCTCGTTGCGTATCCGCGTGCGGGCCGCTTCGCGGCGGATGAGGCAGCATCCTCCATGTCCCGGCGGCGCGGCCCGGTCATCGCTGCCATGCGCGTGCCCGGGCGCCCGGTACTTGCCCGCGAGTCGGAGGTGCCGGAAGGCCGCTGGATGAAACATCGCTGCACGGATGCAGTGTCGTCCGATCAGCCTCCCCTCAGGCATGCGTCCGGCGGGGCGAGGCGATATCACCGGCCGGGTGGACGTTCCGGCCCTGCAGGCCGTGGATGGGCATGCTTTTTCGGTACGCGTGGAAGAGCTTCTGGCGTCGGCGCACACGCAGCACCATGGTGGTCGCGGGCGTGACGTTGAGCGTGGCCCTGCTGGTGGCGGTGCTCACCGTCACGCAGTCGGTGGAGAACGCCATCGCCTCGGCGCTGGATGCCGCCGGCGCCGACATCGTGGTGCAGAAGCGCGTGGACGCCTGCCCCTTCCGGCTGGTCAAGCTCCCCAAGGACCTGGCCACCATCGACATGGCCGTGGTCGAGCGTCTGGAGCAGCACGAGGGCGTGGCGCAGGCGTCGGGCGTCCTGGAGCTGTGGGCCTTCCACTTCGCCGACACCGGAGGCGGTGGCGGGCTGGACCTGCCCTTCACCGGCGACAAGCGATCCGACGCGGCCGACGACGCGGCCGAGAGCGGGCCCATGGCGGGTGGGCAGGGCGTGCCGATGGTCATGGGCGAGGGCGGCGAGATGAAGAGTCTGCAGCCCACCGTGGTGGCCGGGATCGACCCGTCGCGGCGCACCATCGGCCCGGTGCGGCTGGCCAGGCGGGAGGGCGGGGCGGATGGCCCCGAGAAGTGCTGCGCGGTGACCGAGGGCCGCTATCTGTCCGCGGATGATGACTACCACGCCCTGATCACCGTCCAGTACGCGCAGGCAAGAGGCATCGAGGTCGGCGATCTCCTGCCGCTGGGACCGCACCACGAGTTCGAGGTCGTGGGGCTGGTGGACATCAGCGGGACGGCGCGCATCGCCGGGGCCGAGGCGTTCATCCCGCTGGCGAGCGCTCAGGAGATGTTCGGGGAGGGCGAAGTCGTGGACACGATTTTCGTCTCTCTGACCTCCAGGCGCGCGAGCGCGGCGGTCGAGCAGTACATCCGGGAACTCATCGGCGAGGGCGCGAGCATCACGACCGAGACCAACGTCGAGGCGGGCACGGCCGCCCTGGCCGCGGTGACGCGCAACACCCTCCTGGCCGTCTCGGCGTTCGTGCTGCTCTTCGCCATGCTGGCGCTGGCGCGCAACGCCATCGACGGCGTGGCGCAGCGGGTGAACGAGGTCGGGGTGATGAAGGCGATCGGCTGGAGCAACAGCGAGGTGGGGCGGCTGTTCGCCGCCGAGGCGGCGTGCGCGGCGCTCATCGGCGGCCTGCTGGGCAGTGTCCTGGGCGGCGTGGTCGGGTGGACCTGGGGGCGCTTCGCCGACCTGGAGCTGCCTGCCAGCCTCAACTACTTCCCGCCGTGCTCAACCACCGAGGCGCCGCTGGGCCTGCCGCTGTCCACCACCCCGTCTCCGACCGTCTTCATCCTGGGGGTGGCGGCGGCGCTGGTCATCGGCACCGTGGCCGGGCTGGCGGCCGCGCGCCGCGCCGCACGTCTCGCCCCGACGGAGGCGCTCAGGCGGATATGATGCCGCGCGGCGCGCACGAGAGATTCATGCCGGGCCGGAGGCGGTGACGCCCTGGGAATGCCCCGAGAGTACATCAGCCTGCGCGCGGTCACCAGGATCTACCAGCGAGCGCACTCACAGCTCGCGGCCCTGAGGGACGTCTCGCTGTCGATCGGGGAAGGCGAGTTCGTGGGCGTGACCGGCCACTCCGGCGCCGGCAAGTCAACGCTGCTGAACCTGATCGGCGGGCTCGACCGCCCGAGCGGCGGCAGCGTGGTCGTGGGCGGCACCGATCTGGGCGCCCTCGACGAGGACGCACTGGCGGTCTATCGGCGCCAGACGGTCGGGTTCGTCTTCCAGAACGCAAGCCTGGTGCCGGCTCTGACGGTGCTCGAGAACGTCATGCTCCCGCTGGTCCCACTGCCGGACGCCGAGGCGGACAAGCTACGGCGCGTCGAAGACGCCCTGGCAGAGGCGAACATCGAGCACCGGGCGTCACACCTGCCCGGGGAGCTGTCCGGCGGCGAGCAGCAGCGGGCGGCGGTGGCCCGCGCGATGGTCAATGACCCGCGGCTCATCCTCGCCGACGAGCCCACCGGGGAACTCGACGCCGAGAACGCCGGACGCATCCTGGCCCTGCTGGAACGACTGAACCGGCAGGGACGGACCGTCATCATCGCCAGCCATGACCGACGTACCATCGCCGGCACGCGGCGCGTGCTGCACCTGCGGGAGGGGACGCTGGTCGGCGATGGGGGCCGGACCGCGGAGCCGCGTCCAGAACACGGTGACACAGGAGGCACTCAGAGATGATCACACTGCGCGCCAGCCTGCTCACGGTCGCATCCGTCCTCATCGTGCTGGCAGGCTGCCAGGAACGCCCGACGCAGCCCCCCCTCGAACCGCCGGCGGACGCCCTGCAGCCGGTAGTGGATGAGACGGTGCACCTGACCGCCTACATCAACGTCGCGTCCGGCTGTCAGGACTGGACGGTCGCGCTGCTTAAGGAGCTGGATGAGCAGTATGACGCCATCGACGTGGAGATCATCGACTTCGGCACGCCCGAGGGCGCGAAACGGATGGCCCGGGAGGGCGTGCAGTGCATGGCGCTGCTCTTCGATGGCAGCCCGGTGGTGCGCATCCCCGGCGAGGACGAGGAGTCGCGCGTGGTGACCTTCTATTTCCCCGTCGGCTTCGGCTGGACCCACGACGATCTGCGCGAGGCTTTCGCCGCCATTGCTTCCGGGGAGGCGGAGATCCTCAGTGAGGACGAGGCGCGCACGGCCCTCGCGCCCGCGCCCATCGACATGGAGGCCACCGTCCGCGAGACGGACGAGGGCGTGGATGTGCTCATGAACGGTCAGATCGCCATCACGATCACTGAGCCCGGCGGCGGACAGACGCCCCTGGAACGCGCCGAGGCGACGCGGGATGCGATCCAGGAGTGGGCCGGCGAGCCGGTGCATCCCCGGCAACTGACCGTGGCCGACGCCGGGGAGGGGTGGAGCATCCTCGCCAACGGCAAGGAGCTGGTGCACGTCTACCCGTCCGATGCCGCCGCGGCCGGCGTCGAGCCGGGCAAGAAGTTCGCGGTGGAGTGGTTCGCGGGCATCAGGTGCGGTATCATCGCCGCCGCCCGGAACGCCCGGGAGGAAGGCGGCGAGCAGGAGCCGCCGGCCGCACCCGAGTAGCGGCGCGCGGGCGGGCCACAACGGCGCAGGGGGACACGGAGCACGACTCGGCCCTCGCCCCTACGCTCCTTGACGGCGCATCTGGGCGGGCATAGAATGAAGCCGGAGGCGAACCGACGTGTGGAGCTTCCGTGCCGTTGGATTTGCCGTCGCGCTCACCTGCGGCGCCCTGATCGCGGGCTGCCCCGGTCAACGCACCTCCGCGCCGGCCTCGCCCGACTCGCCGGCCGCCTGCGCGGCCGACGAGACCGTGCGGGAGCCGGCGGTGGCGGGCGCCTTCTATCCCGGCGACGCCGATGAGCTGCGCTCGTTCGTCACCGACGCCCTCGCCGCGGCTGAGCCCGCCGACCTGCCCGGCCGCCCCATCGCGATCATCGCCCCTCACGCCGGCTACGTCTACTCGGGCGCCATCGCCGCCGCGGCCTACGCGCAACTGCGCGATACGGCCATCGACACCGTCGTGGTCATCGGCCCCGCGCATCGCGCGCCGGTCGTGGGCGTCGCACTGCCGGCGGCCGCGCGCTGGCGCACGCCGCTGGGTGAGGTGCCCGTCGATGGCGAGATCTGCGCCGCACTGCAGCAGGCCTCCGACCTGTTCGCGCCCGCCGCCTACGCGCACCGCAACGAGCACTCGCTGGAGGTCCAGCTTCCCTTCCTGCAGGTCATGCTCGACGACTTCAGCATCGTCCCGCTGTTGATGCACGACCTGTCCGATGGCGAGTGCGAGGAGGTCGCGCAGGCGATCACCGCCGCCCTCGCCGGGCGCTCGGCGCTGCTGGTGGCCAGCTCGGACATGTCGCACTACCCGGCCCAGGCGGATGCGCGGCGCGTGGACCGGGCGATGCTCGACGCCATCGCGCAGTTCGACCCGGACACGGTGCGCACCGCCGACGCCGAGCTGATGGGCGAGGGGGTCGCGAACCTGGCGTGCACGCTGTGCGGGCTCGGCCCCGTGCTGACGGTCATGCGCACGGCACGCGAGCTTGGTGCGGACTCCGCCGTGGTCATCGACTACGCCAATTCCGGCGACGTGCCCGGCGGTGACGCGACGCGGTGCGTCGGCTACGGCGCGGTCGTGTTCTGCGCACCCGAGCCGTCGCCACCCGCGAGGGAGGACGCCGAGCCGGCCGAGGAAGCGGGCCAACTCGACGCGCAGCAGCAGGCGCTCCTGCTCGCGCTGGCGCGTGAGACCATCACCGCGATCACTGCGGGCACGGCGCCTCCCGATCCGCCCACCGATGACCCGGCCTTCGCGCAGCGGCGCGCCTGCTTCGTGACGCTGCACAAAGAAGGCATGCTGCGCGGCTGCATCGGCACGCTGGAGGCGACCCAGCCGCTGGGTGAGGCGGTCGTATCGGCGGCGGCCTCGGCCGCGACGCGTGATCCACGGTTCCTGCCGGTGCAGGCGAGCGAGGTCGCCGATCTGCACATCGAGATCAGCGTGCTCTCCCCCATGCGCGAGGTCGCCGACCCCGAGGAGATCATCTGCGGCACCCACGGCGTTCTGGTTGAGCAGGACGGGCGCAGCGGCGTCTTCCTGCCGCAGGTCGCCACCGAACAGGGCTGGGACCGCGAGACCATGCTGACGGAGCTGTGCGCGCACAAGGCCGGGCTGCCGGCGGACGCGTGGCGCACGGGCGCGCGACTGTATGTCTTCACGGCGCAGGTCTTCGCCGAGGACGAGGGCGGTGCCACCAAGGGGGAGGGACAGTGAGATGAGCGGACCGGGTGACGGCGCCATGGACCGCCGCGAGATGCTCCGGCTGATGCTGTGCAGCGGGCTGGCGCTGGGCGGCGCGGCGGCGGTCGGCCTGACGGGCTGTCCGGGCGATGCCGCCGGCGCATCCGGGGGCCTGCGCGAGGCGATGTACTACGAGAAGCTGGCCGGCAATGTGGTGCGCTGCGGCCTGTGCCCGCGGACCTGCACGGTACGCGATGGCGGCCGCGGCTACTGCGGCGTGCGCGAGAACCGCGGGGGCACCTACTACTCGCTGGTGCACGGCTGGGCCTCGACGGTCAACCTCGACCCGGTCGAGAAGAAGCCGCTCTTCCATTTCCTGCCCGGCAGCCGCGCCTTCTCCATCGGCACGGTCGGCTGCAACATGGAGTGCAAGGACTGCCAGAACTGGGAGATCTCCCAGGTGCTGCCCGAGCAGATCGACCGGCGCATTGACCTGCCCCCCGCGACCGCCGTCGAGAAGGCCGGGGAGTACGGCGCGGAGATCGTTGCCTTCACTTATAACGAGCCCAGCGTGTTCTACGAGTTCATGCGCGACACGTCGGAACTGGCGCAGGCGGCCGACCTGCGCGCGGTGATGATCTCCAACGGCTACCTCAACCGCCGGCCGATGCTCGACCTGGCCCCACACCTGGACGCGATCAAGATCGACCTGAAGGGCTTCACCGACGACTTCTACCGCGACTACTGCGCGGGCACCATCGAGCCCGTGAAGGAAAGCATCCGCCGGGTGAGCGCGCTGGGCAAGTGGCTGGAGATCGTCTACCTGGTGGTGCCCACGGTGAACGACGGCCTCGACGGCATCCGCGACATGGCCGGCTGGCTGGTGCGCGCGGTGGGCCCGGATGTTCCCCTGCACTTCACCCGCTTCCATCCCGCCTACAAGCTCACCCGGCTGCCGCCGACGCCTGTGGAGACGCTTGAGGCGTGTCGGCGCGCGGCCCTGGACCAGGGCCTGCACTACGTCTACGTCGGCAACGTGCCCGGGCACCCCGGGGAGAACACCTTCTGCGCGGGCTGCGGCGCGGCGGTCATCAGGCGCCGCGGCTATCAGATCCTCGAACGCAGGATCAACGCGGACGGCACCTGCGCGTTGTGCGGTCGGGCGATCCCCGGTGTCTGGTCCTGACGCACCGGGCCGGTGCGCGGCGCTCCCCCTGGTGGCCGCGCTGGTCGGCGTCGGCTTCACCGCACTGCTCTACCAGGTCATCCTCACCCGCGAGCTGATCGTCTCCTTCGTCGGCAACGAGCTGATCATCGGCATCATCCTGCTGGCGTGGCTGCTGCTGGTCGCCGCCGGCAGCGCCGCCGGCGCGCGGCTGCCGGACCGACGCGTCACGGTCGCCACGCTCGCCGGCACCGAGCTGGCGCTGGCGCCGCTCATGGCGGGCGGGCTGGTGCTGGCGCGGCTGGCGGGCGAGCAGGGCGACTTCCCCGGCGAAATCGCCTCGCCAACGACCGCCCTGGTGCTCACCGCGGCGTCGCTGGCGCCGGCGTGCCTCGTGCTGGGTGCGCAGTTCGCGCTGGGCTGCAAGCTCCTCGAGCGCGCCGCCCCGCGCGCGGCCGGGCGCGTCTACGTCCTGGAGGCCACCGGCGCGGTCGCCTCCGGAGTGCTCTTCCACTTCGTCATCGCCGACCACCTCAGCTCCGTGGTGGCGGTCGCGGCGCTGGTGGCGGGCAACTGCGCGCTCGCCGCCTGGCTCAGCGCCGGCGGACGCTCGCGGGTCACGCCGGCCGCCGCGTGCGCCCTGGGGGCCATCTTCCTCGTGCCGGTGGGCTGGCCCGGGCTGGCGCATCGGGTCGACGGCGCGCTGATCCGCGTCCGCTCCCGCCGGGACGTGGTCGCCTGGACGAATACCCGCTACGGCCTGTGGACCATCGGCCGTGCCGCCGGCCAGCTCGCCTGCGCGCATGACGGCGTCCCGCTCTTCACCGACAGCCCTGAGCCCGGCGCGGAGATCGTGCACATCGGTCTGGCCGCACACCCGGAGCCGCGGCGGATGCTGCTCATCGGCGGCGGCCCGCCCGCGATCCGCGAGGCCCTCAAGCATCCCGTCGAGCGCCTCGACTACGCCGAACTCGATCGCGAGGGCATCCGCTTCATCGCGCGGCACGTGCCCGAGGAGCTGGCCCGGCCGCTGCGCGACCCGCGCGTGCACCTGCGCTTCACCGACGGCCGTGCGCTCGTGAAAGCGTCGCGCCGGGCCTGGGATGTCATCGTCACCGATCTGCCCGACCCCACGACCGCCGTGATCAACCGCTACTACACACGCGGCTTCTTCACCGAGGCCGCCCGCGCGCTGCGTCCCGGCGGCGTGCTGCTGACGGGCCTGAGTTCCCCGCGTGCCACGCTCACCGGCGAGCGCCGCCTGCTCGTGGGCGGCGTCTGGCGCGCGCTCTCCCGAGCGCTGCCCTCCCAGGCTGTGCTCCCGGTGCAGGAGAGTCTGCAGTTCCTGGCGACGCTCGGGCCGCCGGTCGATGTCGCCGGTCTGCCACCCCGGCTGGGCGAGCGCGATCTCGACACGCTCTTCGTGACGCCCTACACGCTCGAGGCCGAACTGAACCCGCTGGCGCTGGCGATCGCCGGCGAGGCCGTCGAGGGCGCGGCGGCGGACGCGCCGGAGAACACCGACTTCCGTCCGATCGCCTATCACCTGCAGATGCGCCTGTGGTGGCGGCAGTTCGCGCCGCGGGAGGAACTCGGCTGGCTGGATGCCGTCACCGCGCGCTCGGTGCGGCAGGCGACGTGGATCGCGGTAGCGCTGGCGCTCATCGCCGCGCTCGTCGCCGGGCGGCGCCGGGGCTTCGCGCCCGTCGCGACGGGGCTGGCCATCGCGCTCATCGGCCTGCTCGAGATGGGCGTCCAGCTCGCGGTCCTCTTCGCCTTCCAGACGATCGCGGGCTATCTGTACCACCAGATCGGCCTGCTGATGACGCTGAACATGCTCGGCCTGGCCGTGGGCGCGTGGCTGGCCGGGCGCCTGCCGGGGCGGCGCAGCGGGGCGATCCTGGCGGGCATCTGCGCTCTCTTCGCGCTGGTGTGCGCGGGGATGCCATGGCTGATGCGCGCGGCCGCGGCGGCACCCCCGTTCGCGACCGCGCTGCTGGGCGGCGCGGCGCTGCTCGCCAGCCTGCTCACCGGCGCGGCCTTCCCGGCCGGGGTCGCGCTCTCGGGGGGAGCCCAATCGCGCGCGGGCGCGCGGCTCTATGCGCTCGACCTGGTCGGCGGGGCGCTCGGGGCGGCGGCGGTCAGCATTGTGCTCGTGCCCCTCACCGGCCTTGACGTCACCGCCGGCGCCCTGGCCGTCCTGGCGGTCGCGGCGCTGGCGCTGCTCGTTCCCGCGGCCCTGCGAGCGCGCTCCTGAGCGACGCGGGGGCCAGGTCAGTCGCCGGGGAGCACGGTCACCCGGCCGCCCAGAGCATTCCCCGGCGCATGATGGCCAGGACCTCGGGCATCGACGCGATCCGGCGGTCGTGGCCGAGCGAGCAGTAGAACACCCGGCCGTCGCCGTAGCGGTGCGCCCAGACCGCCGGCACGCGCACCTCGCTGCCGGGCAGCGGGATCTCCGCGAGCACCTCGATGGCCGGGTCAACGTGCATGTAGTACAGCTCGGTGTGCTCGACCGCGAAGTCGCCGACGGCCGCCATCGCCGGATGCTCGGGCGCAGTCACCTCCACCCGGTAGTCCACGTAACCGCCCGGATGGCAGACGAACTGCCCCCCGACCATGTACTGGTACTCGTAAACCCCCGCCAGCGTACAACCCATGCCGCCGTGCAGGCCGGCCGCGCCCGTGCCCGCCTGCACCGCGTCCAGCAGCGGCTGTACCGCCTCGCGTGAGGCCTGCGCGGAGGTCCAGTTGGGGATGATCAGGTTCTGCCGCGAGAGGAGCGGCGCGTCGGCGAAAGCGTCCAGGGAGCGCGCGACCTCGACCTCGAAGTCTTCGTCGCGCAGCACCTCAGCCAGCAGCTCCGCCACCGCCATGGGCTCGTGCGGCTCATAGCCCCCCGAGACGATCAATGCGCGCTTCATGGTTGCACCTCCGATGGGTTGCGTGCGAAAGGCGCGACCTGCTGTCCTCCCGCAAACCCGAGAGCCGTCGGCTACTCGTCCGGAGACAGGATCACGGCGATCTCCCACCAGTCGCGCAGGCCGATGCTCACGTCATATCCGCCCTCAGCGGGCACGACCGTGGCGTCGCCGGGCCGCTCGCGGCCGCGATCGTCGAAGTAGAGGACGCGCGGCGGCCGCTCGCCCGGCCAGCGGTAGGTGCCCGACAGGCAGGTGATGAGGCGCTCGCGCCCGAGCAGCCAGCCCTCGTGCAGCTCGACCGGCGTGAAGGGGAACATGTACGTAAGCGGCCCGTACTCGCCGCCCCGCTCGCCCTCGGACGGGAACCAGGTGCCGTAACAGTAGTAGAGCAGCCCGTAGCGCAGGTGGGCGATGACCGTCCGCATGAAGAAGTCGGCGCCGGCACCGGCCGGGAAGTTGTGCCCGAGCGCGATGGGCGAGGACAGGTGGCCCTTGGCCATTCTGGTACGCCCTGCCGGCGCCCCATCGCCCGCCAGCGGATCGTAGCCCTGCGTCTCCATGAAGCGGAAGGCGTGCAGGTCGCGAAGCTCCTCGAGGGCCGGCGTGGTGTTGCACACCACCGTCTTGCCCCGGTCGAGGACCATCTGCACCCACCGCCGGCGCGCGTCGGCGCTGATCAGGCCCAGGTCGCCGGGCATCTCGGCCACGCGGCCGGCGGCGTCCAGGCGCACCGTGCGCCCGTCCCAGCGCTCGCCGGTGTAGCGCGTGCTGTCGTTGCCCCACGCCAGGCTGAACTGATCGATGTAGAGCCCGTCGAAGCCGACCTCGTCCAGCAGCCACGCAAACTGCTCGAGCGCGTGCTCGTGGCGGTGGTTGCCGATCTCGGGATAGACCATCAGATTGAGCGCCGGCGGGTCGGTGTAGTGCTGCACGTACCAGGCGTCGAGGCGGACGTTGCCGTCGGTATCGCGCAGGCACGAGTCGCGCCACGGTGAGGCGTCGATGAGCGCGGTCATCCCGGGCGTGGCCGTCTGCCCGTAGCGGCCGCCGGCGTCCCGCCCCAGCGGCCAGTCCTCCGGGATGGTATCCCCGAAGAAGCTCAGCGGCACGGGCACCAGGTTGGTCTCCACGCACGCCAGGCAGCGCGCGTCGGGGACGATCGCGCGGACCCAGTCCATCGCCTCAGTCATCATCGCGCGGAACTGCTCGCGGTCGTAGGGCCAGCCGTTGTAGTACTCGAACCACGGCACCAGCGCGAACAGCCTCATGCCCTTGCGCTCGATGAGCCGGCGCATCTCCTCCCGCCCCTCGGGGGTGCCCAGCCGCCTGATGTCGAGAAAGTCGAAGGGGCCGTCGATGGTGAAGTTGACGCTCCAGTCGCACCGCAGGGCGTTTACGAAGTCGAAGTAGTCGGTGTGGCCCGGGTAGAGCGCCCAGCGCAGCGTGCAGGTCTCGCCCGGCGCGAGGCCGACGCCGCCCGCCGACGCGGTCACCTGATTGTCCATCACGCGCGAGGCCATCTGCAGCCCGAAGGCGTTGTCCTCAGCCACGAAGCCCATGCCCACCCCATCGCGGGCGGCGAAGACCGTCGGGTTCTCGGCGAAGCTCCCGGCCGCCTGCACAATGGTATCTACGCCGTTGAGGCGGGCCACGGCGGGCGGCCCGGAGAGGATGAGGGCGTGGCCGACTGCGACGCCGGCCACCTCGTCGGCGCGGCTGGTGAGCGCGTCCTCGACCACGATGCGTGCCCCGTCGAGGCGCACGGTGCGCTGCAGCTCGTACGTGGCCCCGCTCGCCCGGACCGTCAGCCCGCCCTCGTCCTCAGCGAGCGCCGGTGACCAGCCCGGTTCGCCGGCCGCTTCGGGCAGGCACGGCAGCTCGTTACGGCCCATCGTCGGCTCCTGCGGGAACGAGAACGATGACTCGACGAACCAGGTGTCGTCGCCCATCTCGACCTGCAGCCCGCCGCCCGGGGCCAGGCGCACCGCGAAGCCATCACCGTCGAGCGCCGGGCCGTCGAGAGGCTCGCGATGCACCAGCCGGCTCTCGCGGATGCGCTCGAGGTCGGCCACCGGCACCAGCCCCAGGGCCAGTTCCTCGATGAGCAGGCCCTGCTCGGGCACGTCCTCCGGCCAGTATTCGCGCAGCGCGGTGTTGATCAGGGCGAGGGCACTCGGCGCGTCGGCGTGAATCAGGTCATCGACCATCAGCAGGTACCAGTAGCCCTCCTCAAGGTCGGTCACCACGGTGTCGCTGATGCCCGGCTCGGGCGGGCCGAAGAACACCTGCAGGCACGGCAGGCCGCCGCGCTCCTGCACGACCGAGACCTCCGGGTAGCGCGGGTGGGTGGTCAGGAACGAGGCGCGCCGGTTCACGACGCGGGGCCAGCCCTCCGGCGTGCGCCGTCCGACCGCCTGGCCGTTGATGCGCAGCCCCAGGAAGTTGTTCCAGCCCGCCGGGATATCCGTGCCCAGCCGCGCCTTGAAGCGCAGGCACGCGAGTGTGTCCGGCTCCTTCGGCACCGGGGGCAGCTCAAGATCGATGGTGCTCGGCTCCGGATCGATGGGCAGGGCGATCGTGTCCCCGGCGCGCCACAGCTCCTGGAACTGCACGGAAGTCGCGAGGGGGCCCGCCTCGTCCTGAGCCATCGTCGGCGCCGCCACGAGGATGGCGAGCACAGCCATCGTCGGTCGAAGCATGGTCGCTCACCTGCCGGATGCGTCTGCTGTCGGCCGATACGCAGGTTTGCCGCACGCCTCCGAGACACCTCTGCCCCTCCTCGAAGCCGGCGGCTATCGGCACAGGACACCGGCCGCATGGGTGGCAATCGGCATCCGCGGGCCCGATCGAACGACCGTGGAGGCCGAGGGGCCTGGAATGCACAGCGTCATTGGAGCCGGTTGGCTGATCGCGCCGGGAGTGGTGGCGCCACCGGCGGACATGTGGTGGAACGGGGAGTTCGCGCAGACGCTCAAGCTGCGCGATGAGGGGGTGCTCGCGACCGAGGCGCCGACGGCGGAGGACGCGGTGAGGCAGTTGCGGTACGACCCGCGGGGCCCGGTGCCCACGGTCGCTCGCGTGTGCGCGCGGGTGCCGGTCACCGGGCCCCACGACCAGACGCCGGTCGAAGCCCCCCACGTTCTTGTGTTCACGACACCGCGGCTGGCGACGCCGCCGAAGATCGTCGGGCAGATCGCCGTGAAGCTCTGAGGGCGTCCGACCGCGTGGACACCGACTTCACCAGAAAGCTCACGGGGTGACGGTGACCGTACCCTCGCCGCTCACGCCCGTCGCCACGTCGGTCGCGCGGATCGTCCACTCGCCCGGCTCGTCATCGAGCGCGAGCGTGAACTGCCCGGACACGACCCCGCGCGCGGCCGTGAGCTGCGTCCCGTACCACGCGCAGTCCTCGCCCGACGGGTCGGTCACCTCGATGCGGTAGACGTGCAGGCCCGGCTCCGCATCCGCACCCGCCTCCACCCCGACGAGGTACTCCACCGGCCGGCCCTGCTGGACGGTCGCCTCGCGCGGCCGTACGTTGACGGCTTCGACCTCGTAGGGCAGCAGCGCCAGCATCCGGCACTCGCCCGGCCCCATGGACAGCGTCAGGCTGTCTCTGTGGCCGAGGTCGCGCCCCTCGCGCGAATCGTAGACCTGCATCGGCTCGGGCAGCGTCAGCGTCGCCTCCGCGCGGCCCTCGGAGGTGTCCCGCACCACGCCCACGAAGCGCGAGCCGCCGTCGCGGTAGCGGGCGGTGTATGCGTAGTGCTCGCCGGTGAGCTGCACACCGATCGGCGCGCGCACTCCCGCGAGTTCGAGCACCTCGCTCACCAGCGTGCGCATCGGCTCGCCCACGCCCAGACCGCGCCGCCGGTTGTAGCTGTCCACGAACAGGTTGAGCAGCGCCGCGCGGCCCTGCCCGACCTGGTTGACGATCAGCGCCGGCCGCCCGGCCATCTCGCCCAGCGCCTGCCCGCCGTCGAGGGTCAGCTCCTCGCCGCCGAAGCCCTCGAAGCTCACGCCCGTCGGGTCGCAGTCATCGAGCGCGCGGGAGAAGCTCGCCACGCCCTCCGGCCGCGCCGCGCCCGGATCGACCTCCTGCCGACGCACGCCGAACAGCTCGTCCAGCGCCCCCGTGGCGCGCGTACGGCAGTGCTCGTCCATCAGGCCGATGCGGGCGTCGGCGATGACCGTCCCGCCCGCGCGCACGTAGCGCTCGATCTCCGCGACCTCCGCGTCGGAGAGCGCCACTGAGTAGGGCAGCAGGAAGACCGGCGGCATCATCTCCGTCAGCCGCCCGTCCTCGAGCTGAGCGTAGGCCAGGAAGCTGACCTGCATCCCCAGGTCCTCGATGGCCTGCACCCAGCCCCCGCGATTGTCGCTCATCAGCGTCTGCCCGCCGGTGATCCACGCGCCGTGAATGCTCGCCTGCGAGTAGTGCACCCACACGTCGGTCTCGCGCTCGGCGCAGGCGTGCAGCAGGCGCGCCAGCCCGCCCTGGATGTCGTCGAGGTGCGGGATGGCGTCGGAGGTGCTTTGCGTCCAGGTGTAGTCGGGCCAGAAGACGTAGTTGTAGGTGTAGAAGCTGCCGCCATCGTTGCCATTCAGCAGTCGCCGCCACAGCGTCCGCGACAGCCTCGGGTCGGTGCCCGCGTAGCCCCACCAGGGCGCGGTCAGGAAGTCGTGGAACGAGCGGTGCATCTCGCCGGTGTTCTTGTGGTCGTAGGTCTGCGCGAAGTCCAGCGCGTCGGTCAGCCGCCACCAGTCGTAGCCCCCGTAGGCCTCGGCGGCCTGCGTGCCCGATACGCCGATGCGCGCCCCCGGGTCGTGCGCCTCCAGCTCGTTGTCGGTGAAGTCGAAGAACTCGGCGAGGCTGAACTCCATGAAGCTGCGGTGGTCGGCCCACGGAGCGAAGTTCCCGCGCCCGCGCACCTCCTCGGCGGTCATGGGCATGATGTCGTCCCAGGTCGCGAAGTCGGTGTCCCACTCGTCGTTGAGCGCCGCGAGCGTGTCGTACCGGGTCTGCAGCCACGCCCGGAAGTGCTCCAGCGCCACCGGGCCGAAGTCGTAGTCGAAGGGCGTCACGTAGTGGGTCACGGACAGCTCGTCGCCGCACGAGTAGCCCACCGGTCGGTAGCGCGCCGTGGCCTCCGTGACTCGCTCCACCCGCTCCGCAACCAACTGATGCGTATCGTCCGCCTGCAGCGTGTACGGCCGCTGCAGGTACTGCTTGTCGCCCGTCTGCGTGTACAGCTCGCGCGCCTCGCTGAAGCGCATGCGGCTCTCATCGCGCACGCGGTCGGTGTGCAGCACATCGCCGATGATCCCCAGCGGCAGCAGCCGGAAGCCGTGCATGAAGTTGTTGCGCTGCTCGCCGTCGTGCAGCCAGTTCGAGCCGGTGGTCACTGCCTCGATGCCCAGCCGGCGCACCCGCTCGGAGGCCCACTTCGCCAGGTACTCGCGCGAGTACGCCCCCGCCGGGTTGCTCCACATGGCCGCCAGCCACGGCTCCCACGTGCGCTCATCCCACGCCGGCGGCATGGTCAGCAGCGTCTGCTCCGCAGTATCGAGCAGACGCTCGCCGTCGCGCACCTCGACGCGCAAGGTCGCGGTGGTCGCCAGCGGCTCGGGCATGGCCAGCGTGAGCGTAGCATCGCCCGCCGGCTCGGTCGCCTGGCCGGCGCGCGCGATCAGCCGCCCGTGCGCGTCGCGCAGGCTCGCCAGCAGCTCGACCTCCGCCGGCGCGGGCTCGACGGGCGTGAGCGTTACCTGCGCCTCGACGGGCTCGCCCTCGCGGTAGATGCGGTCCTCGGCCTGGAGCGCGGTGATCTCCACCGTCGGCGTGATGCGGAACGAGGTGCTGCCCCAGTCCACGGTCGCGCCTTCGGCATCGCGCAGGATCACGTCCACCAGGTGCAGGCCGCCGGGCAGATCCGCCGGCAGCGCCACCGTCTGCTCGCCCGGACCCGCCGCGATCTCCAGGTCGCGGTGGATGGTCTGCTCGACGCCGCCGAATTCATTGACCACGCGTACCCAGGCGCTGAGCGTCGCCGCGCCCGTGCCGTTGGCGGTGCTGAGACGCAGCGTGGGCGCCTCGCCCTCGACGGACAGGGCGACGATGCGCGGGTCGGGCTCGCGCCCGGCCGCCCACAGCATCGACTTGGCCAGCAGGCTGTGGTAGTACTCCCAGTAGGCGAAGCGCGTCGGCGCGAACTGGATCCACGGTGTCAGGCCGTTGGAGTAGCTGCCCGGGCCCTGCCACGAGGTGTTATAGCCCAGCGCCACCACGCGCCCGGCGCCATGCTCGCCCACCGCGACGAGCGGGTACTGCTCCGCGCGCGCCAGCACCTCACCCGCGTCGGTGTAGCGCGAGACCTGGGTCGGCGGCAGCGCATCCCACGGGATGCCCGCGGTCAGGTAGTGCTCGGCCACCGCCTGCCAGGAGGCGGTGGGGCGCGAGAGGCTCTCCATCTCGCCCAGCGGCAGCGCCGCCCACAGCTCCTCGCTGCAGCGGTTCGGGTTGGCCCACACCAGCCCGGCGCCGCCGCGCACCTGGTCGAGGATCGCGGCGATCACGTCGTCCGGATACAGCTCCGAGGTCATACCGCCGATGAGGATCACGTCGTAGTCATTGTCCGCCAGCAGCCTGCGCACGTTGTCCAGCGCCCACTCGACATCGAGGCCCTGGCCGAACATGCCCGTGGTGGCGCCGCCGATGGCGTAGCCGGTGCTGATGGTGGGCGCGTCGTAGTCCATCGCCAGCCGCTGCGCCAGCTCCACCGTCTCGCGCCCGACCAGCAGGTCGTTGATGATCAGCGCGCGCACCGGCCCGCCTGCCAGCGGCCGCGCCCACGCGATGTGCGGCGTCACCACCTCCTCCGACGGGTGCCGGTCCTCGGGGCCCGTGCCGCGCGCCGCGATCTTGTCCTCGAAGCGCTCGCCCACCCGGCCGACGCGCTCGACATCCGGCTCGATGGCCACCTGACCGCTCGCCTCACCAACCACCACCGTGTGGAAGAAGTCCGCCAGTCGCTCGCCGTTGCCGGTGACCTCACCCGCCAGTTCCCAGGTGCCCGTCTGCGCCAGTTCCACCGACAGCTCATGCGTGGCGGTGACGCCGGGAGTGAGGTCCGCGCTCCAGGTCCCGACCTCGGCCGCTTCACCGTCGGGCAGGCGCCGCGCAGTCAGCCGCGCCTGCACCGAACGCGCCTCAGGCGCCGCAAGCTGCACGCTCAGCGGCAGCGTGCCGGGCGCGTCCATGCGCTCCGGGGCGTCGCCCAGGCCGACCACGACCTGCGCGCTCGCCCCCGCGACCCGGCCCATCCGGCCGAAGGGCAGCAGCCACGTCGTGGTCTCAACCGACGAGCCGTTGGCGATCTCACTGCTGCGGAAGGCCCACTCGAGGCTGGCGACGTCGCCGCCCATCCAGTTGTAGATCAGCATGAGCGGCCCCGGGTCGGTCACCGCCGCGAC
Source organism: Candidatus Zipacnadia bacterium (assembly GCA_029820295.1). GTDB lineage: Bacteria > Armatimonadota > Zipacnadia > Zipacnadales > UBA5352 > JALGVA01. The sequence goes on along the minus strand of JALGVA010000001.1, from coordinate 32,056 downwards.
TCCCGCGCCCGACTCCCCGACCACCGCACCCCAGCCGCGGGCCGGGTCGTACCACCAGTACTCCCCGCCGCCGCCCGCGCCGTAGCTCGCGCTCTGCACGCCCTGCGTCGTCGGGATGTAGTAGGTGTTGGCCTCCTGCGGCACGCCCAGGCGGTTGTGCCACCACAGCCCCACGCGCATCGCCCGCATGGCGTCCTGCGCCACCGAGAAGCGGTAGTCGGCGCGGATCGCGCTCGACCCCGCCTCGATGCTGAAGGTCTTCTCGAAGCTCATGAACCGGCCCGGCCCGATGAACCCCGGACCGGTCAGCGTGATCGCGACGCGCTCGGGCGAACCGTCGATGACCGCCGAGTACGCGGCCTCCATCCACTGCCGATAGACGTCGGCATTCGCGTAGTTCCAGATGCGATCGACCAGCACGGCGCCGGCCTCGCGCGAGGTGAGATGGCGCTCGGCAGGCTTGTAGTAGAACTCGTCAATGCGCCCGCCCATGGTGGGCCGCACTCGCACGCGCAGGAACTCGTTCTCGACCACGATCGCGGGCTCGCCCATCACGGTCGTCTCCTCGACCGTACACTGCGCGAGCGCGGGCAGGCAGGTGGCGATCAGCAGCAGGGCGACGGGCAGTGCGCGCTTCATCTCGGCTCAGTCCTCCTGGAGATGCTGCGCATCTCAGGGATCGGCAGCACAAGGTCGAGGTCCACCACCGAGTGCACGCCCGGGTAGACCTCCGTCCCGTAGCCGGTATGCGGCACGTACACGAAGAACGCGTAGTCCTGCGGGTTCCACCGCCGGGCGGTGACACGGCCGCTCTCGGCGATCCACAGGCTCAGGTCGGCGGCGCCGCAGTCTACGGTGAAGCTGCGCAGCGCGCCCCTGACCTCGTCGAGCGACTTCGCGTCCGGCTCGGCGCTGATGGTTCCGTGCAGCACGTGCGAGGTGAAGTCGGCCCACCACTGGCGGCCGTCCAGGGGGGCGGCGCGCAGGGCGATGATGACCTGCGCGCCGCGCATCTGCAGGAAGCGCAGCCACTCGAACTCGTAGCGCAGGCCGATGCGGCCGGTAGGGTGCACGGTCACGGTCTGGGTGAGGTGGTACATGGGGGCGCCGCCCAGGATCTCCTCGCGCGCGGCCTCGCGCTCGATGACGATGGAGCAGGCCTCGCCGCGCAGCTCCGGGTGGATGCTCTCGGGCACCGGCCCCAGCCCGCGCGCGCCCTCGCCCTGCACCGCGCGGATGGTCTCGCCCGTCTCGAAACTGATGGGCGAGGTGTAGAGGCGGATCAGCCAGCTCCACTCGGTCTCGCCGACCATCACCTGGCCGATCGCGCCCGAGCTTTCGACGCGCACCGAGAACTCGTCGGTGCCCACGACGGCAAAGCCGCCGCCGTCCTCCAGCACGCGCACCGGCTCAGCGACCGCCGCCGCACACACAACACAGACCGCCACGACCAGCAGGCCACGCATGGCCTCACCTCGCTTCCGATATGTTCGCGCGCGCCGCGGGCGATTCCTGTAGCGCTCGGGCATCGCCGCACGCGCAGGGGCGTCCCCCCGGCAGAACGCGTCAGTGCGCGCTCAGGCGCTGGTAGATCGCCCACAGGTCGAGCACGCCGGCGGCGTCGAGCTTCCGGGGCCCATCTTCCGGGGTCGCAAGGGCCGCTATCTGCGCGAGCAGCGCAGCGACCGCGGGAGCATCCCACGCGAGACGTCCGGCGAGTGTTGTCTCGTCGGCGATGACCGTCTCGCGCATCAGGGCGATGATCTCCTCGGGCGTGGGCCTGGTGGCGCTCGCAGCGAGCACGTAGGCGGCGACCGCCGTTGTGACCTCGCCGGCGGGGCATGTCCCTCCGGCGCCGCTGGCGTAGTACGACGGCGCCAGGAAGTTGATCACCTCGGTGTCCTCCTCGGCGGCGGCCGGCTGCAGAAGCCGGCCCGGGGCCCGGAAGGCGACGGGCGCGGCGGTGACGAAGTGCGCGCACCCCTCGGCCCAGGGCTTCGCGGAGTGGGCCTGCACACAGGTGCTCGTCGGGTAGCCGCCGTACTCGACGTAGGGCGAGATGAACAGGCAGCGACTCGCCGCGCCGATGGCGTCGGCGATGAGGCTCGCCTCGCTCCCCCAGAACGACTGGAAGAAGGCGACCAGGTCGGCCTCGGCGCCGGCGCTGGCCATGGCGTCGGCCACCTCGCTGAAGGGCGCGCCGGGGTGGTAGACGAGCAGCCTGACCTGCACGCCCAGGCGTGAGGTCAGATCAAGGATGACGCGCGCCGCCTGCGTGTCGTGGGTGTTGGCCTGGGGGTCGGTGGCGCCGTTACGGTACTCCACGGCGACCTCCCGGCCCGAGCCCGCCGCGAGCAGGGAGGTGCTTACGCCGCCCTGTCCGACGATGGCGAGGGTCACCGGTCGCCGGTCGGCGATCGTGCGCAGCGCCTCCAGCCGCTCGCCGGCAGGCACGCCGAGCGCGCGCAGCTCCCACTCCGCGCCGGTCGGCTCCGGCGGCTCCTGCGCGGCCGCCGCCCCGGCCAGCAGCAGCGCGCCCAGCAGCACCGCCGGCCGCCATGCAAGGTCTCCTCGCTCCAGCATAGCGCTCCCGCGCCTCCTCGTGCGTGGTTGCGTCTCTGGCGGCTCTCCGGGATGACATTCGCGCACAGGCGCGCGGGACCTGCGCGCGGGTCCACGCGACTGCAGGGGCGTGGGGGTTCAGGAGGGAAATGGCCGCCCGGCGGAGCACGGACGGACGGCCGCGTCCGCGGCCGGGGAGGTGCGGAGGTGTGCACATGCGCGTGACCGTACTCGGGATAGTCCTCGGGCTGTGGGCTCTGGGCGCACCAAACCAGGCGCAGGAGGGCGAGGAGACCTTCGGCTGCGAGGCCAACCCCACCGGCAATCCCATCGGCGGCGGCGAGGGCTACCGGCCCATCCTCACCTCCGGCGACTTCACCGTCACCACGAGGGATGAGCTGTTCGCGGCGCTGGAGCAGGCGCAGCCCGGCCAGATCATCTTCCTTCCCGACGGCGTCGAGATCGACCTGACCGGTGACCGGAACGTGGTGATCCCGGCCGGTGTGACGCTGGCGGGCACGCGCGGCCTGGACGGCTCGCCGGGTGCGCGCATCTTCACCACCTTGCGCGAGAGCCACACGCTGATGGCCAGCGGCGGTGATGAGATCCACCTCACCGGCCTGCGCTTCGAGGGCGCCTTCGGCGGGACCGAGCGGGTCGCCGACCACTCGAGCTTCCTCAGCGTCGGCCACTACGGGGCCGAGATCGACAACTGCGAGATCTCCGCCTTCAATGTGTCGGGCATCAGCGTCGGCAGCAGCGCCCTGGGCGTGCGCATCCACCACAACTTCCTGCATCATATCCAGCGCTCGGGCTACGGCTATCCCGTCGCCACCAACGCCAGCGACCTGCAGGTTACCGCCAACCGCTTCGACTACTGCCGCCACGCCATCGCCTCCAGCGGGACGCCCGGCGCGGGCTACGAGGCGGCCTGGAACCTGGTGGGCCCGAACGAGATCGGCCACTCCTTCGACATGCACGGCGGACGCGACCGCGGCGACAACACCGACATCGCGGGCGACTGGATGCACGTGCACCACAACACCTTCCTGGGCGAGGCCCGGGCGGTGGTCATCCGCGGCGTCCCCTCCCAGCACGCGCTGATCCACAACAACTGGTTCGTCCGTGGCACGCCTGCTGAGTCGGTGGTCTCCAGCGGCAACACGCGCACCTTCCGCAACGTGTACGGGGAGGACCGAAGGCTGCAGGAGGAGGAGATCGCGCTGCCGTGAACGACGGCATCTGCGCGAGGAGAGGATCATGCGCATGGGACTGCTTACCGGACTGGCCGGCCTGCTGAGCCTGGGGCTGCCGCTGCACACCCAGACGCCCACCGACAGCCTCGGCGATCCCCTGCCGCAGGGCGCCATCCAGCGCCTCGGCACACTCAAGATGCGCTACGGCAGCGTCGGCGGCCTGACCTATCTCCCCGATGGCAGGGGCGTAGTGCTGTCGGGCGGCGGCGTGGACATCTGGGACCTGGCGACCGGCGCGGTGGTATCGAGCACGCAGGTGGCCGCCACCACGCTGACCAGCGTCGAGCTGCGCGCCGACGGACAGGCGCTGCTGCTCGGGGATGTCGGCGGCGCCGTCTACGAGTGGGACCCGGCGCAGCAGGCCACGCTGCGGAGCTGGGAGACCGGCCAGGGCGGCCTGCGCAGCGCGCGCTACAGCCCGGACGGCACGCGCTTCCTCGTGGCCGGCGGCTCGCCCATGGGCTACATGGAGTTCGACCTGGCGAGCGGCGCCAGGACCGCAGCGGGCGCGACCGACTTCGCCACCACGCGCTGCGGCGCCATCTACGGCCCCGACGGCAGCACGGTGATCATGGGCGGCGGCTACGACCACCTGCTCGAGCACCGCGTCCTCGCCACCGGGGAACTGCTGCAGGCGTGGGCCACCAACTACGAGGCCAAGCAGATCCGCCTCGGCCCTGAGCGCACGACCGTGCTGGTGGGCACGGAGGCCTTCGCGGAGGAGTACAGCCTGACGGACTACTCCCTCCTGCACCGCTATGACGCGGTTCCCGGCGAGGCCGGCCGCTGTTTCGCGCACGACTTCGCACCGACGCGCAACGAGGCGGTACTGGGGCTGCGCACCGGCTCGATCCATCGCTTCAACCGCGCCACCGGCCAGGAGGTGCTGGGCTGGATGGCGCACAGCGGCTGGATCTCGGCGGTGGCGGTCTCGCCAGACGAGCGGTACGTGCTCACCTTCGGCGGAGGCCTGCTGGTCGAGAGCGATATGGACACCGGTCGGCCACGGCTGAACTGGGCGCGTCACGGCGGGCCGGTGCGGGCGGTGGCCTTCACGCCGGGCGGCGACCGCGTGATCAGCGGCTCCGAGGACGCGACGCTGCGCGTGTGGGACCCCGTGAGCGGCGAGTGCCTGTTGGTCATCGAGGGAGCCCGGCTCGGCGCGTACGCGCTGGCCGTGTCCCCCGACGGGGCCACCGTGGCCGCCGGCTGCAAGGATGGCGTGATCCGCGAGTTCGCGATCGCGAGCGGCGAGCTGCTGCATGAGTACAGGGGGCACCGCGGCTTCGTGCGCTCCGTCGCATACACGCACGATGGCCTGCGGCTGGTCAGCAGCGCCGACGACGGCTCGGTGCGCATCTGGCGGCGCGATAGCGACGAGCCTCCGCTGACGCTCGAAGGGCACCTCGCGGGTGTGCTGTCGGTCGCGGTCTCGGCCGATGACCGGCTGGTGCTGAGCGGCGGCCGTGATGGCACGGTGCGCCTGTGGGACCTGGCGGAGGCGCGGCCCATCGACACCCTGGGAGCGCACCGGGGCTGGGTGGAGGCGGTGGCCTTCGCGGGTGACGGTCGCCGGGCGGTCTCGGTCGGCCGCGACGGCAGGCTCATGCGCTGGGAGCTGGAGGCGCGCGGCGAGCCGGTCGCGATGGATAACGGCTCCTCCTGCGCCCTGTCGATGGCGCCTGACGGGAACACCGTGCACTGCGCCTTCTCGACCGGCGCGAAGTCCTGGGACCTGGCGCAGGCCCGACTGATCGGGCAGGTGCAGGGGCACGCGGGCGCGGCGACGGCGCTCGCCGTCTCGCCCGACGGCCGCATGATCGTCACCGGCTCGGCGGACACGTCGCTGCTGGTCTGGGAGGCGCCGACCGCAGGAGACTGACGCCGGGCCGGGGCGGCCGGAGTCTCAGAGACGGGCGGCAGACCTGCGAGTCTGTCCGGCCCTGCGGGTTGCGTGACGGTGCGGCCGGTCACGCGCCTGGGCCGGAGCGGAGCCGGCTGCCCGGGTGATCATGCGTCGATGACCTCGCGCGAACGTGTGCTGACGACCATCGCCCACTCGGAGCCCGATCGGGTGCCCTTCAACGTCCGCCCCGATCCGCTGCACCGGGAGCGGCTGCGGGAGATCGCCGGCGATGTGGACTTCGCCGAGCACTTCCGACATGACATCCGCTTCGTCTCCATCCCGCTTCCCTCCCCGCCCGAGGGGGTTGACCCGAAGGACTGGACGCCCTCACCCGCGCCCTCTGACATCGCGGCCGCCGCCGAGGCGGCTTGGAGCCTGCAGGCGCGCGGGGTGGGCGCGCAGAGCATTCTGAGCGGCACGGCGGACGAGGTGTGCGCGGGAGTGCTGGAGACGCTGCGCATCATGGCTCCCGGCGGCGGCTACATCGCCGCGCCATGTCACACGCTGACGCCCGAGGTGCCCTTCGACAACGTGGTGGCCCGGCACGATGCCCTGCAGCGCTTCGGCCACCGGCGCTACCGGCGGCGCGAGAGGTGAGCGCAGCCCGCGGGGGCCCCGTGCAGAACCCTCGGGCGCAGGTGACAGTGGGGCGCCGGCCGAATGATGGGGGCACGTTCGAGTCAGTGATCTGAGCATCCGTCCGGAGGGAGCGAGATGACACGGACCTGCCTGGCGCTGGCTGCAACCCTGGGGGCCTGGAGCGCGACGATCACCGCCCCGGCAGCGGTGACGCTGGTCGAGGAGGGGCAGGCGCGCGCCGTGATCGTGTGCGCGGCCGACGCGGACCGTCCCGCGGCCGAGGAGCTGGCCGCCGTCGTGGCGCGCATTACGGGGGCCGCGCTCCCGATCCTGGAGTCCGCCGAAGGGCAGGGCCCCCGGGTGCTGATTGGCACGGCCGCCGAGGGGACCTTCACGCCCGAAGGGATCGCCGATCTGCCCTATGACGGCTACCGCGTCAGGGCCGATGGCGAGGTGCTCGCCATCGTCGGTCGGACCCCGGCGGGGACGATGAACGGCGTCTGTGGCTTCCTGCAGGACCACGTGGGCGTGCGCTGGTTCATGCCCTCACAGCTCTTCGAGGTGCTGCCGGAGACGACGACCATCGTGGTCGATGACTGCGACGAACTCGCGGAGCCCAGCTTCGACTGCCGGCTCTTCAGCGGGCTGGACGGCGCCGATCAGGCCGCGTGGGGCAGGCACAATCGCGTGTCGGTGCACTCGTGGGATGTGCCCTTCGCGGCGGGCTTCAGCCACTATCTGTACGCGCTCTTCCCGCCGTCGAAGTTTGCGGAGACCGCGCCGGAGATATACCCGGTCATCAGGGGGGAGCGCGTCCGGCCCACGAGCGACGCCCAGCCCGGCTGGCAGCCCTGCACGGCCAACCCCCGCACCGTCGAGATCGCCATCCAGGAGATCCGCCGCTACTTCGACGAGCACCCCGGCGCGCACAGCTACTCGGTGAGCATCAACGATAACGATACCTGGTGCGAATGCGAGCTGTGCACGGCGCTGGATGTGCCGCATGAGTTCCGCGGCCGTCAGTGCCACTCCGACCGCTACTACACCTTCGTCAACGCGGTCGCCCGGGGGGTGCGCGAGACCCATCCAGACAAGTTCATCGGCTGCTTCGCCTACGCGGGCGTCGAGCCGCCACCGAAGACTATCGAGCGGCTCGAGCCGAACGTCTTCGTCAACATCACGCAGGACACGTCCCAGTACTTCGACCCGAGCTACCGGGCGCAGGACTATGACTTCTGGCGGCAGTGGCAGGCGAAGTGCGCGCAGATGGGCAAGTACGACTACAGCGGCCTGGGCGCCCTCGCGCCGCGCTACTACCCGCACCTGCTGGCCGAGGACCTTCGCCACTCGGCGCGCATCGGCCTGGTCGCCCTGCACACCGAGGCCTACCCGTACTGGTCGAACTACGGGCCGATGATCTACCTGCACGCCCGCATGATGTGGGACGTCACGCTCGATGAGGACGAGCTGCTCGACGAGTTCTTCGCGAAGCTCTACGGCCCGGCCGCGCCGGCGATGCAGGCGTTCTACGAGGATCTGGAACGCATCTGGATGACGCCGCGCGAGGGACGGTGGTTCGCGGGGATCGGCAGCGCGGCCCAGCAGTGCGACATCTACACCCTCGACGGGCTGGCCGCGCTCGAGCATCACCTGCTGGAGGCCGCCCGCCTCGCGCCCGAGGGCGTGATCGCCGACCGCGTGGCCTACATCCGCAAGTGCTTCCGCTATCCGGCCCTGTTCATCCGCGGCTGGCTCACCGCCAAGCACCTGCGCGCCGCGACTGACCCCGAGACCATCGCGCGTGACTTCGACACCCTGGTGCGCATCTCGCGCAATCGCGACCGCTTCTTCGAAGAAAGCGTCCTCGAGGATGACCTGAGCACCTCGTGGTATGACACGCACGCCGGCCGTGCAGGGGTGCAATCCGAGTGGCGCTCGATGGTCGAGGGCGGGCTGATGGCGGGCATCGCGGCCCTCGGCGGCGGTCAGGGCCCGGGGCTCGACGGCCTGATTGACGAGCTGTCAGAGCGAGACCCGGGCTCGACGCTCGTGCTGCGACTGCGAGCGCAGCGCGGCGACTTCGATGGTCTGCCGAACCTGCTGCCCAACGCCGGCTTCGAGGAGATCGGCGAGGGCGATAATCCGCCGGGGCCCGAGTGGGAGGCGGCCGACGCGCCGCCGGGATGGTCGGTGTGGCGCCAGGCGCCCGGGGGACGCATCTGGCGCGACACGGAGGTCGTCCACTCGGGCGAGCGCTCGGCCGCGCTCACCGGCGGCGAGTGCATGTGCTACATTGCCCGGGCGCCGGTTACGCCCGGCAAGGCCTACGTGGGCTGGGCGTACATCAGGGCGCTGGATGCCGCGCCGCCACGCCGGACCACCTTCGAGATCCGATGGAATGACGCCCAGGGCGCCTGGCACGCGGCGGGGGCGCAGGTCTCGAGCGAGGTGCGGACCGCGGGGGAGTGGTCGCGCGTCACGGCCGCCGCGCGAGCGCCCGACGGAGCCGCGTCGGCGGTGGTGCTCCTCGTCGCCTACGGCATCGCCGACGACGAGACGGTGTGGTTCGACGACGCCTTCCTGGCGGAGGTGCCCGAGTAGCCGTCCCGTGCAGGTACGCCCGTGACGGCGAAGGCGGCGTCCGACGCCTGGTGGCCCGGTGAATGGGAGGCCGCTCGATGGCTGCCGACTGTCTGCGCTTCGAGGTGCTGGCGTTCGTGCTCATGGCCGCGTTCATGCTGGCGGCGGGACGCGGCGAGGCCCAGGGCGACGACCCGGGCTGGTTCGTGGTGCGCGATCGCGAGGCGTTCCTGCGCCTGCTCGATCTCGACCGGGCGGAGCTGGCGGCGGTGAAGCAGGCGCTCGACAACGGAGACGTGGCAGCGGCGGGCGCCGCATACATGGAGCACTTCCGCGCCCTGGAGCTTGACGACGCGCTGATCACCGACTGGCGGCAGAAGGGGCGCAACCCGGAGATGGACACCGCGCGCGCGGACGGCCTGCTCGCCGGCGATTTCTGGGACGGCTACAGCGTCTGGCAGGTGCCCGAGACCGGCTTCGACTGGTACGGCTCGCCGCTGTCGTGCTGCACGCGCTTCCCGGTGCTGTCGGTGCTGTGCAACGCGGCCCACCACACGCGCGACCCGAAGTACGCGCGCTTCATCGCGGACCACATCCTCGGCTACATGGCGGCCTACCCCATCGAGGACTTTGTCGGCAGGAGCACCGACGACGGCTGGACCAGCCACACGGTCACCGCCAGGCCATGGTACTGGTGCATGATCCCCGAACGTCTGCGGCGCGTGCCGCAGGCGGTGGCGCTGCTGCGCGACTTCCCGGAAGTCAGCGACGACGAGCTGCTGGCGATCCTGCAGCGGCTCTACGAGGAGACCGGCTACCTGACCGGCGAGGTCGGGCGGTGGATCGACCGGCGGCACAACGGCGGCGCCGCGATGATCAACGGCCTGGCCACGGCCTGCGTCCTGCTGCAGGACTTCCCGGCCACGCGCGCCTGGCTCGACTACGATGCGCAGCTCGTGGCGCAGTACCTCGACGAGGCCTTCTACCCCGACGGCATGTGCGTGGAGCTGACCGTCGCCTACTCCGCGAGCGTCTCGGTGATGCAGCAGCAGCTCGCGTACATGCTGCGCGCGCAGGAGCCGATTCGGGCGCGGCGCGCGCGGCTCGCGCGGATGGTCGAGGCGATGGTGGCACTCAGCGAGCCGAACGGCGGCCTGCCCTCCTTCGGCGACCTCTACTCTAACGACCTGCGCCACTCGGTGCACCGGCCGCTGGTGCAGTGGCTGGAGATGCCGTGGGTGGAGACCGTGCTCGACGGCGGGGACGGGCCGGAGCCGCCGTTCCTGGCCTGGCCGCGGCCGGACGCGGAGCAGTGGTGCGGCTACTACACGATGCGCAGCGACTGGTCGCCGGACGCGCGCTACATGGCGATCGACGGCGGGCCATGGGGGACCACCCACCAGCACGGCGACCGCCTGAGCTTCGTCGTCACCGCATACGGCCAGCGTTTCATCATCGATCCGTCGGGCACCAGGTACGCGAGCAACCGACCCGAGGCGTTCATCGGCGGCCAGCCCTCGGGCTTCCTGCACAACACCATCACCGTGGACGGCGTGGACGAGTTCCACAGTGAAGGCACCGTGGCCGAGACGACGCAGCCGCTGAGCAACCGGTGGGAGCAGGGCGAGGGGCACGTGCTGTTCGCGGCCGACTACTCGTTCCGGCCGGTGAAGCCCGTGCGCTGGGAGCGGCGCGTTGTGTTCGTGGACGGGAGCTACTGGCTGCTGCAGGACGTGCTCACCGGCGACCTCGACGCGGCGGAGATCGAGCAGAATTTCCAGTTCGAGGCGGAGATCGAGGTGGCGCTGCAGGGCACGACGGCGGTCGCGACCGCGCCGGGCGGCGCGCGGCTGGTGCTGCTGCCGCTGGAGGGCGCTCTGCAGCCGGCGGTCACCATCGGGGACCGCGAGCCCCACACGACCTACTGGCCCGGCGGCACGCCCACGACCGTGCTGCGCAGCAGCGATGGCTACGACCAGCAGCACGGGCGCGGCTGGACCGGCCGCGGCACCGACACACTACTGCCGGCCCCGGCCGTGACCTGGTCCGGGCGCGCGGAGCTGCCCGCGACGCTCACCACGGCGATCGTGCCGCTGGCGGCGGGACGGGCGCCCGACGATCTGCCGAAGATCACGCGCGAACAGCGCGACGGGCAGATCATCTGGACGCTGCCGACGAGCGCCGGCGCGCTCGAACTGCACACCGACCCGGAGGGGTGCTCGGTGGTCGAGGTCGCCCCGTAAGCCGGCCGGAGATAGCCGGGGCGCTTCATCCCCCCAGTTCGCCGGCCATCGGGTCGTCCATGCGGCGCTGCCAGTCGTGCAGCTCCGCGCGCAGGCGCGCCACCTCAGGCCCCATCCCCGGCGCGGAGGCGAGATTCGCGATCTCCCACGGGTCCTCCACCAGGTCGAAGAGCTGGGTGACGCGCTCGGCCTCCCCGAAGTACTCGATCAGCTTGAAGCGCTCGTCGCGCACCGCCCGTTGCCTGTGCATGTACGCCAGGAACAGGCTCTTATAGGTCCGCGCCGCCTCCCCACGTATGACCGGCGCGAGGCTGCGGCCCTCGACGCTCTCGGGTGTGGGCAGATCGACCAGGTCGCACAGCGTCGGGAAGATGTCGAGCAGATAGCACAGCGCATCCGAGCGCTCACCCGCGGGGATCCCCGGCCCGCACATCACCAACGGCACCCGCACCGAGTGCTCGTACATGTTCTGCTTGCCCATCAGCCCGTGCTGGCCGACGGCGAGGCCGTTATCGCCCGCGAAGACGATGATGGTGTTCCCGGCGTGCCCGGTCTCCTGCAGGGCCTCGAGCACCCGCCCCATGTGCGCGTCGAGGTGCGTGATCATCGCCCAGTAGGCCGCGATGTGCTCCTGGACGATCTCAGGCGTGCGCGGGAAGGGCGCGAGCATCTCGTCGCGGATGACCATCTCACCGTTGTCGAAGGGGTGCACCGGATGGAAGTTCTCCGGCACCGCGACCTTGCCCGGGTCGTACATCTCCGCATACTCGCGCGGGGCCATGCGCGGATCGTGAGGCGCGGTGTACGAGACGTAGGCGAAGAAGGGCCTCTCGCCGTCGTGGCGCTGCAGGAAGTCGATGGCGGCGTCCGAGAACAGCTCGCTGGAGAAGCGCTTACCGACGTACCTGGTCTCGGGCGGGTACTCGCCGGTGGGGTCGAAGTCGTGGACAGGGACCTCGAGGTGGTTGGACATGCCGCCGTAGAAGATGCGGGCGCCGTTGGTGAAGCTGCGCGCATAGCTGGGCGGGGCGTTGTGCCACTTGCCGGTGCCGAAGGTCACGTAGCCGTGGGCCTGCAGCAGCTCGGGAAGCGTGACGAAGTCGCCGCAGTCGCGCGGGGCGTGGTAGAGCGTGCGCCCGGTCATGAGCATGGCGCGCGAGGGCTGGCAGACCGCGGGGACCGTCGAGCCCTGGACGGTGGCGTGCGTGAAGGCCGTCCCCTGCGCGACCAGGCGGTCCATGTTGGGCGTGACCACCTCGGGGTTACCGATGGCGCGAAGCGCGTCGAAGCGCTGGTCATCGGTGAAGAGGAAGAGGATGTTGGGGCGCTGCGTGGCGCTCATGAGCATGGCTCCTCGCTGCGACGACGGTCGCGACCTGGCGGGGTCACGTTCACGCAGCGGGCAGGGATTCCCTTCTCGCGAGACGCCGCGGCAGGAGAAGCAGCGACGACGGCCATCGCCCTTCGGGCGCCCCCCGACGAGGGCGTCAGGGGCACAACGGCAACGGCCAACGGCGACGGCCGGCACGGTGCAGGCCCGCGCCCTCCAACGACAACGGCGACGGCAACAACACGGGGGCGAGGCACCCCCGCCACGGCGGGACTGCACGACGACACCGGGGCAGGTCTCCCCCGCCTGCACGGCGCACTCTCCCGCGTCCGCGATGCCGCGCAGGCGAGGTCATCGGCCATGAAGGGCGTCGTATTCACCGGGAATCGCACGCTCGAGGTGCGCGAGTTCGACGTGCCCGTGCCCGCGCGCGGCGAGGCGCTCATCCGCATCGAGGCGTCGGGCATCTGCGGCTCCGACCTGCACGTCTACCGCTCGGCGAGCACGCCCGGGCAGATCGGCGGGCACGAGCCCTGCGGCACCGTCGTCGAGGTCGGCGAGGGCTGCATGCGCCTGCAGGTGGGCGATCGCGTGAGCGTGCACCACCACCAGGGCTGCGGGGTGTGCGATCGGTGTGCGCGCGGCGAGACCGTGAGCTGCCGGCTCGCGCACCACTGCTACGGCGTCAGCCGCCCCGGCTCGTTCGCCGAGTACATGACCGCCAACGAGGCCAACTGCATCCCGCTGCCCGAGCCGCTGAGCTTCGCCGATGGGGCGTGCATGGCCTGCGTGGGCACGACCGCGTACGCGGCGCTGCGGCGGCTGGAAGCGCGGGCGCACGAGACGCTGGCGGTCTTCGGCCTGGGGCCGGTAGGCCTGAGCGCCGTGCTGGTCGGCAGGGCCATGGGCCTGCGCGTGCTGGGCATGGACGTGATCGACGAGCGCCTCGCGCTGGGCCTCCGCTGCGACGCCGACGAGGTCATCGATGCGCGCCAGGGCGACCCGGTCGAGCGCATCCTCGCCTTCAGCCGCACGGCAGGCGTCGGCTGGGTCGAGGGCGTGGACTGCCTGGTGGAGACCTCGGGCGCGACCCCGGCGCGCGAGTGCATGATCCCCGCGATCCGGCGCGGCGGGCGCATTGCCATCGTCGGGGTCGGCGGCGAGGAGAAGGTCATCAACCCGACGCAGATCCACGGCAAGGCCTGCACACTCATCGGCTCGGTGGTGTTCCCGCTGGGGTGGAGCTGGGACTTCGTGCACTTCCTGCTCGCCAGCGGCATGCGCTTCGAGGCGATGGTGACGCACCGCTTCGCACTTGAGCAGGCCGCGGAGGCGCTGCGCACCGCCGATGAAGGCCACTGCGGCAAGGTGCTGTTCACGCCCCACGAGGCTACAAGCGCGTAACCGTGCGGGGGCGTGCGGGCAAGAGTACCTCAGAGCGGCGATCTGAGGGGAGGCGGCAGCATGCGCGCGATGATGGCGTTGGTGGCGGGGCTCCTGACCATGGGCTGCGTCGCCGGGCCGGCGGCGGCGGAGAGCTACGTCTACGCCGGGCAGTGGGGCACCCAGGGCACCGGACCGGGACAGTTCTCAGTGATCAGCGGCATCGCCTGGGAGGCGGGCCGGGTCTACGTGACCGACATGGTCCCGCTGCTGGCCGAGCGCGTGCAGGTCTTCGACGCCGGCGGAGCGCTCATCTCCGAGGGCAAGGACTGGGACGAGGAGAGCGGCGCGACCGGCGGCGTGGACGTGGATGCCGCAGGCGCGATCTACACGAGCGTGGTCGATGTCTTCACGAAGACCGACGCGGCCTTCACACTGCTGCTGCGGCGCGGGCGCGAGGACCTGAGCCCGCTCCCGGCGCTCTTCCGGCCCACCGACGTCGCGGTTGCGCCCTCCGGAGAGATCCTCATCGCCGAGATGGCCGAGCACCGCATCACGCGGCTGAGCCCAGCCGGCGACCTGCTCGGGACCATCGGCTCACAGGGCGCCGGCGACGGGCAGTTCGACTTCGTGGGCGGCGTCGCGGTGGCGCCCGATGGCAGCATCTACGCCACCGACCACCTGGGCAACCGTGTGCTGCGCTTCAGCGCGAGCGGGCAGTTCCTCTCCGCCTGGGGCGCAACCGGCACTGAGCCGGGCCGGTTCACCAACCCTCGAGGGATCGACGTCGATGGCGCGGGCAACGTCTACGTCGCCGACTGGATCGGCCGGCGCGTGCAGAAGTTCACCGCCGATGGCGCCTTCATATGCGCCTTCGGCGCTCCGGGCTCCGCAGACGGGCAGTTCAACGGTCCGGTGGACGTCGCGGTAGCGGCCGACGGCGGCACGGTCTATGTCGCCGATCTGCTCAACTACCGCGTCCAGCGCTTCGACCGTCAGCCCTGACCGGCGGCTGAGGACCTCAACTCGTGGTGGCCTGCGTCTCACTCGGGCACGCGGGCGGCCCGGGCGGCCGCGCGCGCGGCCTCAGCGTCAGGCGACTCGCTCTCGACCGTGGCCTCCTCGATGGTGTCGCCGACCTTGATGGCGTCCACCACGTCCATGCCTTCGAGCACGCGCCCGAAGGCGGCGTAGCCGGGGTTCCCCGGGCGGGCGTCCAGGTTCTTCACCGACGCGTTGTCACTCAGGCAGATGAAGAACTGACTCCCGGCGCTGTCGGGATCGGGAGTGCGGGCCATCGACAGCACGCCGCGCGAGTGTTTCAGGTCGGGGCTGGTCTCCAGCGGGATGGTGAAGCCTGGCCCGCCGCTCCCGTTGCCCCTGGGATCGCCGCCCTGGATGACGAACTCGGGCTCGACGCGGTGGAAGGTCAGGCCGTCATAGAAGCCGTCCTCGACCAGCAGCAGGAAGCTGCCGGCGGTGATGGGCGCGTCCCTGTCCCACAACTCGGCGACGATGTCGCCGCGGTTGGTCTTGATCCTGACGGTGGTCATCTGCGAGCCGCCTTCCTGAGGTGCATCTGCTGCGTCATCGGCTGCCGCGTCGGCGGGTTCCTCGGGCTCGGCGGCCGGTTCAGCGACCTCGACCGGTGCCGGCTCGGTGGGCTCCATCGCCGAACGCGGGGGTTCGGGAGCGACTGCGGCTTGCTCGGTCGGCGGCTTTGCGCAGCCGCCCAGGGCGAGCGCGACCAGGATCATGGCCGGCCCCGCCACGAGTCCGATCCTGCACAGCGGCGTACCGAAGCGAGTCATCTTGGCCTCCGGATGTACGACAGTGGGCACACCGTGGCCGCGTGCGCCGGTCACAGGTGTCCCAGCGTTCGGCAGTCCCCGGAAGTTCCCGGGCAACGCGACTCGTCGGAAAGCGGGGCGGCGGGAGGATTCCGGGGGAGAGCGGCGGAGGGGAAGAGAAGCCACGCACCCGAGCCGTCCCGAGGAGGGCACGAGACATGGCCCGCACGACGAGATGGTGTCTGGTGTTGCTCAGCGCATGTGCGCTTGCGGCCGCTGCGGTGCTTGGCGGGTGCGGGGGTGGTTCGGGGGAGGCCGTGATGCCGACCGGCACGGTACGCCTCGTACTCACGGACGTGCCCGCGGCCGGCCTGGCAGAGATGCATGTGCGCATCACTCGCATCGAGATATCCAACCGCGCCGAGGCCACCGGGGTTTTGCTCGAGGACGAAGACCTTCCCGACGACATCGACCTGCTCGCGATCGGCAACACGCCGATGCTGCTGGGCACCTTTGACCTGCGCGAGGGCCGGTACTCGGAGGTGCGCGTCCTGCTGTCGGACCGGCCGGGCGCCAACTGGGTGCGCGAGACCAACGGCACGGTGCACACGCTCACGCCGCCGCTGCGCGATCCTGAGGGCGGCACGCGCCTGGTCGAGCCCTTCTACCTGCAGCCGGGGAGCACCACGACGCTGCTCCTGGACTTCAACGCCGCCGCGTCGGTCTATCCGCGGCGGCCGGGTGAGCCGTGGGCGGTGCGGCCGATGATCTTCGCTCAGGGGCTGCCCGGTGACACTCCGGCGCTGGGCAGGATCGCCGGGGTGGTCATCGAGCGCGACGGCGATCCGCTCGAGGCGCCGTTGGGGCGCATCCTGGGCGTGTTCATCGAGAACGGCGCCCGCAAGCTGGTCGCGGTGGCCGAGGTATGCTGCGACGATGGCAGCTTCTTGGTTCCGCGGGCGGTTCCGGGCAACCACTACCTGACCGTCCGCTTCACCACGCCCACCTTCGACCTCGAGCAGACAGGCGATCCGCTGACCATCTACACGCCCGGGCGCGGGCCGACCGAGTTCACCATGCGCGTGCCGGCCGGAGGCGTAACCACGCCGAACGTGATCATCGACCTGTAGCCACCGCGAGCCCCCAACCCCGCGGGCCACCGGGACGTCTCCCGGCGGCCCGTATGCGTCTCAGGCCTCCTCCGCGGTGTCGCTACCTGAGGGCGGCGCAATGCTGATGGCGCCGCCGCAGTTCGGGCAGAAGCGGTAGGCCGAACCGCACACGCTGCACACCTCGAAGCCGCACTGTGCGCAGCGTACCGTCAGCTGCTGCGCGCGTCCGCAGTGCGGGCAGTACTCGAAGCCGCGATCCACCGCGACGCCGCAGAAAGCGCAGAAGCGCTCGGGGGGCGGGGGCGCGGCCGGCACCGGCTTCTCAGGCTCTGCGGCCGCCGGGGCCAACGCTTCCGGCCCCGCTTCCTCCTCGGCGACCTCCGCCTCGGCCCTCTCTTCGCCAGACGTCTCCTCGGCCCACTCGCTCACCGGGTCGGGAGCGGCCGGCGCGGGCTCGGTCCGCGGCTCGGAGCGCAGCTCGGGGGCGACGCGGACCGCGAAGGCCACCAGCAGCACCGCCGAGAGCGTCACCAGCACGCCCGCTCCCTCGCCCGCGATCGCCGCCAGCGACAGCAGCCCCAGCACCGCAACCATGGCGAAGCCGGCCGAACGCAGGGCGAAGCCCATGCCGTGCTCGCGGCGCAGCGCACTGATCACCAGCAGGCCGCTCACCACGAAGGCGATGGCGAAGGCGATGCTCACCGTGACGTAGCGCGACAGGAAGACGAGCATCGGGTAGAACACGAGCACCGCCAGCACGACCAGGACGGTCTCGCCCGGGCCGATCGGTCGGTCGGCGGCCTTGCCCGCCAGCAGCAGCACCAGGACGAAGAGCACCATGACCACGGCCGCTACCGGCACCAGGTCGCGGCTGCGGCCACTCAGGTCGGTGCGCACCACCGACAGCGGCATCTCGATGATGATGTCGCGCTCAGTGAGCAGATTGTCGTAGCTCCACTTCGCGGTGTAGGTGTCGCCCTGGCGCTCCAGCGGCTGGCTGGGGCGCAGGCTGGTCTTGAGCGGCACCACCGGCCGCCGGCTGGCGTCGGTGGTCGCCAGCGTGAACTCGAGGCGCCGGATGCGGCTGTTGTTCTCGAGCGCGTAGCGGAAGTCCTCGGTGCCGAAGGCGCGGTAGTGGACCTTGATCTCGCGCGTCTGCCCGGGCAGGATCTCGACCACGAATCCCACACCCCGCTGCGTGAAGGTCGCATCCTCGGGCTCCTCCCCATCGACGCTGACCGTGGCCTCCGGGATCGTGTCGGCGTTGGCCGGATAGGGGAAGTAGACGCTCACGCGCTGCGGCTCGGGTTCCTGCTCTTCCTCGTCCTGCGCGCTCTGATCACCCTGCTGCTGCTCCTCCTCAGGCTCCTCTTCCTTGCAGCGGATGACGTAGATCCCCTCGAAGGTCGCCTCGTAGCGGCGCTGCTCGCGGTCCTCGCGCTCCCTGAGCCACGGTGTGAGCGTGACCGTGACGGCGGTGCTGTCGCGCACCACGTTCGGAGGCGGCGGGAGCGAACTCGCCAGGTCCGCCCCGGACATCCCGGGCGCGGCCATCATTTCCATCTCCAGATTCCCCACAGGCGCCGCGTTGAGGCGCATCTCCGCCTGCTCCATGGCGAGCGTGGCGGTGGCGACGAGCATCAGCAGGACGACCAGAGCGATCAGGGCGTGCGGCTTCAGGCGGTGGACCATCTTCCCCACTCCTCGTCGGTCGAGCGTTCACGACGCAGCGATGGCGGGTGTGGCGGGACGCAGGCGATGATCGCGGGCGGGACGAGTGGGAGTGCCGGGGCGCGGACTGAGGCGCTCCACGCGCGGGGATGCGCGCGGGCGGCGGCGCAGGGCCGGGTGGTGCGTGGCGCGGGCATGAGACCACGTCCCCCTCACGACGTGTCATGCCTGTATCTCACCGGTTTGAACGTGGCACGGGGGCCCGGTGTTCCCGAGGCGGGCGTGTTCGCAGAAGGTTAATGAGCCACCGGGAGGCCCGGTGGCTCGGTGCGGCCGCTCACGTGATGCGGTGCGGCGTCAGCGCGCCCACTCAGGCGGCGGGGGAATCTCCAGCGGGATGGAGCCGTTGCGCAGCGACTCGGCGCCTTTCACGCCCACCGCCACGCTCATGCGCCCCGCCAGCGGCGTGGCGACCGGCTGCTTGCCGGTGACGAGCATCTGGACGAAGTCGTCGGCGATGACCGGGTCGGCGCCGCCGTGGCCGCCCTCGGCGGGCTTGACGTGATAGGTACGGTTGGACATGAACTCGGGGGAGTTGCCCCGGCGCGTTAGCACGGTCACGTCGCCGGTCAGGTCCCTGCACTCCATGCGGCCCCTGGTGCCGATGAAGCAGTAGTTGCGGTGGTAGTCGGGCGTGAACTGGCACTGCAGGTAGGCGGCCTTGATTCCGCCCTCGAGTTCCATGAGCAGCATCTCGTTGTCCTCGACATCGACCTCCTGGCGGAAGGCGCACTGGGTGCGGGTAGGCGCGGTGGCGACGTCCGGGCAGGTCTCGGTCTCGTCGCAGTCGCGGCAGTCGAGGTCGTTGGGCCTGTCGCCGCCGAAGAAGTCGAGGCCGCCCATGGCCACCACGCGCCGGGTGTAGCGGCCGGTGATCCAGTGGATCATGTCGATGTCGTGCGAGCCCTTCTGCAGCAGCAGTGACGTGGTGTTCTGACGCCGGGCGTGCCAGTCGTGGTAGTAGAAGTTCCCGCCCTGCCCCACGAAGTGGCGCACCCAGACGGCCTTGATGTCGCCGATGACGCCGTCGTCGGCGATTGACTTCATGACGTTGAACATGCGCATGTAGCGCATGTTGAAGCCGATCATGAAATGCCTGCCCGACGCGCGCCATGCTTCGAGGATGCGGTCGCAGCCTTCGATGGTGATGGCCAGGGGCTTCTCGCAGAACACGTGCTTGCCCGCTTCGAGCGCGGCCACGGCGTACTCCTCGTGGGTGAAGTCGGGCGAGGTGACCGCGATGGCGTCGATGTCATCGCGGGCGAGCAGCTCGCGGTAGTCGTGCGTGAAGATCACGTCCTCGCCATGGAACTCGCGGAAGCCGTCGAGGTACTGGTCGGTGACGTCGGCGCCGCCGACCACGACCGACAGCCCGTCCTCACGCTTCCAGTGGCGGGCGATGCCGCCGCGTCCACCGATGCCGATGACGCCGATGCGGATCGGGGTGTCCATGCAGGTAACCCTCCAGCGATGGGTGATGTGATCGGCTGCGCGCGCTCCCCCCTGTCAGCCGCGGATGATACTCGGAGGGCGGGAGTGGGTCAACTGCGCAGGCAACGGGGCTGTGAATCCGGCATGTCGGTATGAGCGGCGGCTGACGCGGGGCGGACGGCAGTAGCCTGCGCACCGCAGGTGTGCCCACGGAGAGGGGGTGGCCCGACGCAGTCGGGACGGGGGTGAGGACGACAGACGACTCGGGCGGGCTGAACCCCGGCCGCTCCACAACGGCATGGCGCCAACACCGGCCGACCGGGCAGGTCCCCGACGCGTGGAGTCGGAACTGCCCGCGTGCCGGACGCTGCGTGAGACGATCCGACGGGAGGATGGCTGCGATGAACGTGCTGGCCGGGATGGCGGTTGCGGGCATGATGGTGCCGATCGTGATAGGCGCCGTTGGGGCGGAGGAGGCGCGGCTGTCGGACACGGAGCTTGACCGGGCGCGGAGAGAGGCGGCGTTCCGGCCGCGCGGGCTGATCTACAACAACGATGGCGACGACGTCTTCGCGGCCGTGGACCAGATCACGCCCGAGGCGCTGCTGGCGGTGCGCACGCTGGGCATGGAGGACACGCAGGTGGGCGCCATCGCCTACTCGACCACCCGCAGCTTCGCGGGCTGGACGCACAACACCCGCCCGTGCCCGCCCTTCCTCAGCACCGAGGGACCGTTCGTCGGCAACATGACCGCGGCGCTTATCGATCAGGGCACCGACCCGCTGGAGGTCATCGACACCTGGTGCCACGAGAACGGCCGCGAGGCGTTCTGGTCGATGCGCATGAACGACACGCACGATGCCGGGAACGCGGCCATGCGCCCGCAGTGGAAGCTCGACCGCCCGCACCTGTTGATGGGGACGGAGGACGAGCCTCCGCGCTACGGACGCTGGACCTCGGTGGACTACGGGGAGGAGGAGGTGCGCGAGCTGGCCTTCGACGTCATCGAGGACGTGATGGCGCGCTACGGTGTCGATGGCGTCGAGCTGGACTTCTACCGCCACCCGGTGTTCTTCCGCGCGCATGCAGAGGGTGGTCAGGCCACCGATGAGAACCGCGCGCAGATGACCGAGCTGATCCGGCGCGTGCGCTCCGCGGCCGATGAGATCGGCGCGCGGCGTGGCCGGCCGATCCTGCTCTCCGCGCGCGTCCCCGACTCGCTCGGCTACGCTGCGGCGGTGGGTCTGGACCTGCGCACCTGGATCGAGGAGCGGCTGCTGGATATCGTCATCCCCAGCGGCTACGTGCAGTTCGTGCCCTGGGCGGATACGGTGCGGCTGTGCCACGCGCATGACATCGCGGTCTACCCGTGCCTGAGCAATCCGACGCTGCGCGACCTCGACAACCGGGCGCTGCGCGCGACCATCGAGACCTACCGAGCCCGCGCGGTCAACGCCTGGGCGGCGGGCGCCGACGGGCTGCAGATCTTCAACGTCTTCACGCAGAGCCATCCGCTGTGGCGCGAGCTGGGCGACCCGCAGGGGCTGGTGGGCCTCGACAAGCGCTACTTCGTGACCTTCCTCGGGCCGCGCATGGCCGGGGCGTACCTGAGCGGCGGGGCGAGCTTCATCGAGATCCCCACGTTGTGCTCGGACGCGCCGGTGAACATCGCGCCGGGCGAGGCGCACGAGGAGCCGATAGAGATCGCGGAGGACATCCGGGCGGACGGGACGCTCGCGCCGGAGGTCGCGCTGAGCGTGCAGTTCGCGGAGCGTCCGCCGGCGGGGGCGGTGAGCGTGAGCCTGAACGGCCGGCGACTGGTGGCGCCGGAGGCCGACGGCAACTGGCTGCGCTTCCGCGTGCCGGGGGAGATCGTGCGCGAGGGCGACAACGTGGTGCGCGTCGAGTGCGCGGATGGCGCGGACGCGGAGGTCACCTGGCGCGACGCCTACCTCGACGTGAGCTACCCGTAGCCGGGGCAGGTCCCGGCGCCGGCGTCTGCGAAACACGCCGGGATAACCTGGCGTCTCGCTCATCCCCAACGGGCGGAGGGTGATCCATGGCGACCGAAGCGACGAGAGCGCGCGCCGGCAGCGCCCGCCTGCGCCGCGAGTTGACGCTGCTGGCGCTGGTCGCGACCGCGGTGTGCACGGTCATCGGCGGGGGGATCAATGTCCTCACGGTGGAGATCCAGGAGAAGGTGCCGGGCATCGGCAGCCTGGTGCCGCTGGCCTTCATGCTGGGGGCGGTTCCGGCGCTGTTCGCGGCGCTCTCCTACGGCGTGCTCTCCTCGGCGATGCCGCGCGCGGGCGGCGGCTACATCTACATCTCGCGCGCGCTGCACCCCTTCGTGGGCTTCATCGCGACCTTCAGCAAGTGGTTCGGCCTGGCGGCCGCATGCGGGGTCATCGCCTACATGGACGTGGCGCTGCTCAAGGCCGCCGCGCTGCACGCGCACATGACCGACCTGGCGGCATGGCTCGAGACGGGCGTGGCCACGCTCTGGCTGCCACTGGCGATGATCTGGCTGTTCTGGCTGGTCAACCTAGTGGGCGTGCGCAAGTACGGGTGGACGGTCATCGTGCTCATGGGCCTGATGCTCGCCGGCGGGCTGGTGGTCATCGTCTACGGCTTCCTGACGCCCGCCTCCATCGGAGCCGCCCTCGTCGAGGACTCGGGCAACTGGACCGTCAGCGGCGCGGCGCCGGCGCAGGGCGGCTTCGCCGAGCTGATCAGCGCGGTGAGCATTCTGTTCTTCGCCTACATCGGCTTCGCCTCGATCTCGCAGGCGGGGGGCGAGTGCCGTGATCCCTCGCGCCTGCTGCCACGCGCCTTTCTGCTCGCCACCCTGGTCATCACCGGCTACTACATGTTGTTCTCGGCCGCGGTCTACCACGCCGTGCCCTGGGAGGTGGTGGCGGGCATCGTCCCCGGAACCGACCTGTCGGTGCCCGAGATCATGGGCGTGATCATGCCCGCGGGCCTGGCGGTGTTCGTGGCGCTGATGGCGGCGGTGGCGCTGGCCAACGACCTGCCGCCCATCCTGCTCGCCGTCTCGCGGCTGTTCTTCGCGTGGGCCGAGGATGGCATTTTCCCGCGCGGGCTGGCGGCGGTCAACGAGCGCTTCGGCACGCCGCACTGGGCGCTGACCACCTCCGCGGTGGTCGCCAGCATCATCGCCATCGGCTGCAACGTCCACGGCTTCTTCAAGGGCATCGACATCGTCGTGGTCGCGCTGTGCTTCACCTACATGCTCATCGGGCTGTCGGTCATCACCTTTCCGCGGCGCAATCCGACGCTCTACGCGCAGATCGCCTTCATGCGCAACCGCGCTGCGCAGGTGGTCGTCGCGCTGATCTGCATCGTGACCATCGGCGTGCTGCTGTACACGCAGGTGGTCGCCGACCTGGGCGCGCTGGCCGAGAACCTGACCGGAGCCGCGCAGGGCGAGGGCACGGTCGCGGGCGCGCTGACCGGCAGCATCGTGGTGCAGTGGCTGGTGGTCATGGCGGTGGGGGCGGCGATCTTCGGCTGGATATGGTCGGCGCGCCGGCGGCGGGGCGAGGATCCGAACGCGGTGTTCATGGCGCTGCCGGAGGAGAGCGAGGAGTGCGACCCGTTGGTTCCGCGTATCTGAGCGCGTGCAGGCAGGAGGCCGCCCGCAGGCGCGGAAGGATAGCGGCACAGGCACTCATCAGGGACGGGTCGGCCGCCGGCAGGCCGATCTTCGGAAGGGGCGACGGACATGGTTCGCGTGGGACTGGTCGGGCTGGGGTTCATGGGCCAGCAGCACTTCGCGATCTACGACGCGCTGGAGGACGCACAGGTCGTGGCGGTGTGCGACAGGATCCCCGAGCGCGTGAGCGAGCAGGTCGCGAGCGTGGGCGGCAACCTGGGCGAGGCGACCGAGCTGGACCTGAGCGCGCAGGCGCGCTACGTGTGCTTCGAGGAGATGCTCGAGGCGGGCGGCTTCGACGTGGTGGACGTGTGCACGCCCACGCCGCTGCACGCGGAGATGACGCTCAGGGCGCTCGACGCGGGCTGCCATGTGATCTGCGAGAAGCCGATGGCGCGCACGCTGACGCAGTGCGATGCGATGATCAAGGCCGCCGAGGAGGCGGGCAGGCTGCTCTTCATCGCGCAGTGCATCCGCTTCTGGCCGGAGTACGAGGTGCTGGCGCGCATGATCGCCGACGGCAGCCTCGGTGAGATCCGATGGGCGCGCTTCGTGCGGCAGTCGCCGACGCCGGCGTGGGCGTCGGAGGGCTGGCTGCTGGACCCGGAGCTGTCCGGCGGCGCGCTGCTCGACCTGCACATCCACGACGTGGACTTCATCCTCTCGGTCTTCGGCAAGCCCAACGCGGTGGTCTCGCGCGGGATGAACATCGCAAGCGAGGGAGCGCCGGTCGATCACGTGGAGACCAGCTACCTTTACGGCGACATGGTCGTTACCGCGCAGGGCGGCTGGGTGATGCCCGACAGCTTCCCGTTCGAGATGGGCTTCCAGGTGCTGGGGACGCGCGGGCTGCTGGTGTTCAGCCTGGCCAACGACCCGGCCCTGCAGTTCTACCCCTTCGACGGCGAGCCGATGGCGCCGGAGTACGAAGCGGGGACCGGCTACGAGAACGAGCTGGCCTACTTCGTGGAGTGCATCGAGGCCGGGCGGGCGCCCGAGCGCGTGACTCCGCAGTCGGCGCGCGAATCGGTGCGCATCGTCGAGGCCGAGGCCGACTCGATCGCCAGCCGCGAGATGGTGATCATCGGATAGCTCGGCGACCGAGCTGAGTGCAGGCGGCCGCCCACGTAGGGGCGGCCGCCTGTGCGTCGGGCCAACCCCGGTCCGCCCCCTGACGCACCTGAGGTGCGCAGGGGAGGAAGGGCAAGACGGTGTCGGCAACGCCCCCGAACGAGAGCGGTGGCCGCTACGCCGCCGCCGGCCTGAGGGCGCGCTCCAGGGCGGTCAGCAGCGGCTCGAGGTCGCAGCTCTTCTCGACGTAGGCATCGGCCATCCAGGCGATGAAGTCCTCGCGGAAGGCCGGGTAGGCGCTGTGGATGATCACCGGCAGGTCGGGCCGAAGCGCGATCATCTCCTGCAGCGCGCTCAGCCCGTCACGGGCGGGCATGGCGATGTCGAGCACCACCGCGGCGGGGGTGCTCTCCTGCATGGCCGCCACGGCCTCGTCGGCGCTCTCGGCCAGGCGCACGCGGTAGCCGCGGCGCTCCAGCCGGCGCTGATAGATCTCGCGATGGTTCGGGTCGTCGTCCACCAGCAGCAGAGTCGCCACGTCCATCGCGGTCATCTGCGGCTTTTCGTCGAGCTGGGCCATCGTCGTCACTCCACTGGTTCGAAACATATCCCCAGGGCCCCGTGGTCCTGCACTCACGGCATGTCCCGCCGGTGTCAGGGGCGGGCTGGGGCCAGGTTAAGTCCGCGTTGACTCTCCCCCCGACGGCGGCCGCGCGTGCAGAGGGATGGCGGGCGGGCGCGAGGAAACCCGCGCCGTGCCATCCTCCGACGCGGCCGGGACGACGCCGTGGCGATTGCGCAGCAGACACGGGACGTTGCCGCACACCGGGAAGCGCCCCGACTGAGCCTCGGGGCGGTCGTGCTTGTGTGCACAGTCGCCATCGGCTTCGTCGCGGCGGTTCCCTGGATCATGTACGTGTACCGTGCCGGCGATCCGGTGGGAGGCTACCTGCCCGCGGGTCCGCTGGCGCTGCTGGCCATCGTGTGCTGGATCCTCGCGCCCATGGCCCGGCGCTGGTTCGGCGACTCCCGCCGGCTGGTGCGCGGCGGGCTGCTGCTGTACGCGCTTACTGTGAGTATCGGCGGCTTCGCGACAACCTTTACCGTGCTGCAGATCCCGCAGATCATCCCGTCATTGCGTTACTTCGCCACGCCGACCAACCGCTTTGAGGAGGAGGCCATCCCGGCGGTCGCGGAGACGCTGCAGATCACCGACGAGGTGGCCGCGCGCGGCTTCTTCGAGGGCGCGCGCACCCCCGGCGGCATCCCGTGGGAACTGTGGAAGGGCCCACTGGTACGCTGGGGCGTGCTGGCCCTGCTCTACCTGGTCACCGGCATCGCCATGCTGGGCATCTTCCGCCGCCGCTGGATCGACCACGAGCGGCTGCCCTTCCCGCTGGCCGAGATCCCCATGTTCATCGCCGGCCACGGGCAGTTCGGCATGGCCGAGACCTCGGGCCGCACCCGGCTGATGGGCATCGGCATCGGCGTGGTGGCGCTGCTCGAGAGCATCAACTCCCTGCACCGCTACGTCCCCTCGGTGCCGGAGATCCCGCGCAACTTCACCCTCAGCGTGCTGTTCGAGAACGCGCCGTGGAACATCCTCGCCGGAGCGTCGTGGTCGCGCGCGTGGATCGACCTGCCGCTCATCGGCATCGCCTACCTGATGCCCGCCGCCATCGCCCTGGGCATCTTCGCGTTCTTCCTGCTGATGATCGGCATCATGGTGCTGTCGCGCTTCCTGGGCGACCCCACGCTGGGCCCGCTGCGCTGGAATCGCTGGGGCAGTCAGAAGGACATCCAGGGCGGGGCGTATATCGGCCTGCTCACCTTCGTGTTCTGGGCGGCGCGCGGGGAGATCGGGCAGATGGTGCACGACCTGTGGCAGGACCTGCGCCGCGGGCCATCCGCGCGCCGGCACCCGGACCGCTGGATGCTGGCCGCGTTCGTGCTCGGGCTGCTGGCGATGTGCTGGTGGAGCGTCTCGGCGGGCATCAGCTTCTGGGTGGCGCTGAGCTTCATGCCCGCCACGCTGGCGCTGACCTTCGGCTTCGCGCTGCTCACCGCCCAGTCGGGGCTGCCGGCGCTGCAGATCGACAACCTGCCCGCGCAGTTCCTGACCGGCGTGGTGCCCGCGCGCGCGATGGGCCTGCGCAACATGGCGCTGATCGGCTTCTTCAACACCATGTTCTCGTGGTACAAGCGCCACGCCCTGCAGCCCCAGGCCATCCACGGGCTGAAGATCGCCGACACCGAGCACTTCCGCGACCGCCGCTTCATCACCGCGCTCATCGTCGCCGCCGCGGCGCTCATTGCCATCAACTCCATCACGCTCATGCACCTGGCGTACAATGAGAGCCTGATGCTGTCCACCACCTCGCGCTGGCAACAGCACTCCGGCGGCATGGGCTCGCCCTACTACGGCGTGCTGTGGGCCATGCGCATGATCGATCAGCCCGACCCGGCGCTGAGCTTCCACTGGATGGCGCTGGGCGCGGCGCTGATGTGGGCGCTGCAGTTCATGTATCGCCAGTTCATGTGGTGGCCGGTGCACCCGCTGGGCATGCTGATCCCGTGCGGCTGGCAGATTACCGCGCAGTGGTTCTCGGTGATGATCGGCTGGGCCATCGCGCGCGTGGTGACCAAGTACTCGGGGCCGCGCAGCTACCTGCACCTGCGCCCGCTGTTTCTGGGGCTGGTGCTGGGGGGCGCGCTCACCCAGGCGTTGTGGATGGTCGTGAGCCTGGTGGTCGGACCGCCGACGTAGCGCAACTCACCGGCCGGGAGGTCATCGACATGAAGGTCGCGATCATCGGCAGCGGCAAGGTCTCGCGCGGGCACATTCGGGCCTGGCAGGGCCACCCGGAGGCCGAGGTGGCCATGCTCGTGGACGTCGAGGAGTCGCTGGCGGAGGAGGCGCGCGAGCAGCTCGAGCTGCCGCCCGACACGCCTACCTCGACGCGCTATGAGGATGCGCTCGAGCGCGACGACATCGACATCGTGGACATCTGCACCCCCAGCCACCTGCACGCCGAGCAGATCATCGCGGCGCTGCGGGCGGGCAAACACATCGTCACCGAGAAGCCGACGGGCTACACGCTGGAGGAGTGCCGGCTGCTGCGCTACTGGCGCATACGCTGCCCCGAGCCCAGGGTCGCGGTGGCCTACTCGCTGCGCTACTACCCGGTGAACGTCGAGGCGCGACGGCTCGTCGATGAAGGCGCGCTCGGCGAGGTCTTCGCGGGGCAGTTCACCTGGAACCACCCGATGCACGGGGAGCGGGTCGAGGAGGGCATCGCGCGGCGCCAGGCCCCGGGCTACGGGCTGCTGTCGGACCTGGGCGGGCGCTACATCCCGTCCTCCGAGGCCGCCGGGCCGACGCACGTCTTTGACCTGGCGCGCTACTTCATGGGCGACGCCGACGAGGTCTTCGCCTATCGGCGGCACTACGGCATCAGCGCGGTGGCGACCTACGACGGCGGCGGGGCGTGCACCATGGTCGCGGGAGTCTCGCCGCAGGACGGCCTGCGCAACCCGACCGTAGTGGTGCGGCAGGGCACGAAGGGCACCATCCACACGGTGATGAACCAGAAGGGCGAGTACACCGGGGTGATCGCCGATGCCGAGGGCGAGCGGCCGATCAACGCCGGCTCTGACACCGGCCACGGCGACCACACGCGCACCGCGAACATCCTGGGGGCGATCCTGCGCGATGAGCCTCTGATCTGCCCGCTCGAGGAAGGCATCGCCACCTCGGAGTTCCTGCACGCGATCTGGGACTCCTACACGCTGGGCATCCGCGTGCCGGTGCATCGCGCGGGGAAGACGGGGTAGCGCCCGGCTATCAGCTAGCGGCTACCGGCAGACGGCTGACAGCACGCGACTCGCCGCATGTCGCGGCGCAGGCCTCCGGCCTGCGGCCGTGCCCGGCGAAGGAGCGATGCGATGATCCGGACCATCCTGCTGTTCATGCTCGTGCCCACGCTGGCCGTCGCCGATGACTGGCCGCACTGGCGCGGGCCGGAGCGCACCGACATCACCGCCGAGACCTCCGGCTGGGACGAGGGCGCATGGCCGCCCGGCGAGCCGACGTGGAGCGCGCAGGTCGGCGCCGGCGGCAGCTCGCCCATCATCGCGGGCGGGCGCGTCTACACCATCGGCTGGAGCGATGACACCGACCACGTGCAGTGCCGCGATGCCGCCAGCGGCGAACTCGTGTGGTCGCAGAGCTACCCCGCACCCAAATGGGGGCGCCATCATCGGGGTGACGAGAGTCTCTACCACGGCCCGTCCTCCACGCCTGAGTTCGATGCGGAGACCGGCTACCTGTACACGCTCAGCCTCGACGGCGACCTCAACTGCTGGGACGGCGGCCGCGACGGCGCGCGCGTATGGGGGCGCAACCTCATCGACGATCTCGCGGTGCCTCAGCGCCCCAACGTCGGGGGCGCGGTGCGCGACTACGGCTACACTACTTCGCCCCTGGTGACGGGCGCGTGGCTCATCGTCGAAGTGGGGGCCCCGACGGGGAGCCTGATCGCCTTCGACAAGCGCACCGGCGAGGTGCGCTGGGCTTCAGCCTGCACCGACCCCGCCGGGCATAGCGGTGGTCTGGCGCCGCTGGAGGTCGAAGGCATCCCGTGCGTGGCCGTTCTAACCCTCCACCGGCTGCTCGTGGTGCGCCTGGACGCCGGGCACGAGGGCGAGACGCTGGCCGAGTTCCCCTGGGAGACCAGTTACGCTCAGTCGATCGCCACTCCGGTGCCCTTCGGCGACAGCGTCGTGCTCACCAGCGGCTACAGCCAGAGCCGCACCGCGCGGGTGCGCATCACGCCCGACGGCGCCGAGCTGGTGTGGGAGGCGAAGGGCCAGTACTCGAAGGTGTGCACGCCGATCATCCACGGCGGCCGCGTGTACTTCGCGTGGCAGAGGCTGCGTTGCCTCGACTGGGAGACCGGCGCCCTGCGCTGGGAGGGCGGTTCGTTCGGCGATGACGCCTCGCTGCTGCTGACCGGCGACGACCGCCTGATCGTCTTCGGCCACCGCGCCCTGGTACTGTGCGAGGGCGCCGGGCGCGCGGACGCCTATGCGGAGCTATCCCGGCGCTCGGGTGTGGGCGAGGCCGCCTCCTGGCCGCACGTGATCCTGGCGAACGGCCGCCTCTATGCCCGCGACCTCGAGGGCATGCTGATGTGCTTCGACCTCGGACGCTGACGGGGGGCCGCCCGGCTACTCCACCTCCACCAGGCGGTACTCGCGGCTCCCCAGCCCCATTCTCTCGGCCCGGCGCACCTGCTCATAGGGGTCCTTGCCGTGGATGCGCTGGAACAGGTGGCCCTCGTCACCCATGGTGGTGTACTGGTCGGGCAGCGTTCCCGGGATGTAGTCCTCGTGGCGAATCATGTCCAGCGCCGCCTGCTCGATGGCGACGATGTTGTCGCAGGCGATGATGCCGATGTCGGGCACCAGCGGACGGGTCGAGAACCCCCAGCAGTCGCACAGCGGCGTGATGTTGGTGAGCACGGTGATGTAGTGCACCGCTCCGGGCTCGAAGAACTTGAGCGCCTCCTTGCACGTGGCCGCCATCCCGGCCTGGAACAGCTCGAACTTGCCCACAGGCTCCTCCATGGTGATCGCGCCGGTCGGGCAGGACGTGGTGCAGTGCATGCAGTAGCGGCAGTGGTGGTCGAAGATGACCAGCTCCCCGTCATCGTTGAACTTGATGGCGCTGGTCGGGCAGCCGGAGATGCACTGCTCGCAGTGGGTGCACAGCTCGCCGTCCCACTCGAAGTGCCCGCGCATAAGGGCGTGAATCTTGCCGCGCGTGGGGTAGCTCACGCAGCCCATGGCAATGTTCTTGATGGCGCCGCCGAAGCCGGAGTTGCCGTGGCCCTTGCCGTGGCTGAAGACGATCAGGCCGTCGGCGTCCACGATGTTGCCGCACAGCTCAACGTCGCCCAACTCCTCCAGTTCGGTGGTGACCGTGTAGAAGTACTTGTCGTGCTCGCCGCCGGCGCCGACCACGCGCGCGCCCACGACCTCCGGGACATAGCCGCGCGCGGTAGCGGCGTCGGTGGAGAAGCTGCCGTCGGTCAGGTAGGGCTTGCCGCCCGCCTCCCGCACGGCGTCCACCAGCATGCGGACGAAGAGCGGGTGGATGGTGTAGAAGCCGATGGCACTACCCACGTGCATCTTGATGGCGACGCGCTTGCCCTCGAAGCGGCCGCCGTAGTCGCAGCGCGCCAGCAGGCGCTCGAAGCGCGCCGGGAGCGAGACATTGCGTTCGAGCCTCGGCACGTGCGCCGAGGCGAACAGGACTTCGTGCATGGCGAGACCTCCGCAGGTGGGTGGCCGGTGCCACCCGTGGTTGCGACGGCGACTACTGCGGGAAGATCGGCGGGACGCCCTCGATCCGGGCCATCAGGTCGGCGCGCTCGGCATCGGTCAGTGGCCGGTAGCGCCGGCCGACCTCGACCGCGAGCATGAGCAATTCCGCCGCCGCCGGCGAGACCGCCGCCGCGACCGGCCGGTCGAGCGTGTAGCCCAGCGCCAGGCGCGCGACGTTCGGGTCCTCGACGGGCCGGTACCAGCAGTTGGGGTAGGGCCGGTCGCTCGCGTCGGTCACGGGCCGCCACGCCAGCCCCTTGATGGCCAGGATGGTCGTGTCGGTCTCGGTGGCCTTAGCAATCACCGCCGGGCCGAAGTCGCCGTTCTCGATGCACACGCAGTTGATCGGGAACAGGACGCTGTCGAAGTCGAAGCGGTCCATGGCCGCCAGCGCCGCCTCCTCGGAGTGCGCCGAGAAGCCGATGTGCCGGACCGTACCCTCATCGCGCGCGGCGGTGAAGGTCTCCATCGCGCCGCCGGGCCCGAAGACCGTGTCCACGTCCTCCATCTTCGTGAGTCCGTGAAGCTGGTAGAGGTCGAAGTGGTCGGTACGCAGCGCCCGCAGCGAGCCCTCCAGCTCCGCGCGCGCTCCCGCGGCCTCGCGCTGAATGGTCTTGCAGGCCAGGAAGCAGTCGTCGCGGAACGGCTCGAGCGCGGGCCCGAGCAGGTCCTGCGAGTCGCCGTAGGTGGGCGCGACGTCGAAGTAGTTGACGCCGCGATCGACGGCCCAGGCCACGATGTCGTCGGCCTGCTGCTGCTCCATGCCGCGCAGCAGCAGGCCCCCGAAGCCGATGATGGACAGCTCGGGTCCGCCGGGCCTGAAGGGCCGGCGCGGCA
This sequence comes from Candidatus Zipacnadia bacterium, assembly GCA_029820295.1. GTDB lineage: Bacteria > Armatimonadota > Zipacnadia > Zipacnadales > UBA5352 > JALGVA01. Next base: position 182 of record JALGVA010000001.1, on the reverse strand, counting down.
ACGTCCGCGCGGGCTCGGGCGCGTCATCGGCGAAGGCGATGCCCGCGGCGGCGGTCAGGCCCATCGCCACCAGCCGGGCAATGAACTCGCGTCGCTCCATGAGTGCTTCCTCCTGGCCCCCGCCTGGTTGGCTTCAACCGACTTCGCGGCGCGGGCGGCCGGCTCCTGCCTCCACCGTTACA
>JALGVA010000103.1 GCA_029820295.1 Candidatus Zipacnadia bacterium | reverse complement strand
GGGAAAACCGTTCAGGCCCGGCTGAGAGAGTGCAGAGCGAGGCGCCGGCACTCAGCCGGGCGAGCGCCGCGCTAGCTGGCGCTGTTGGCGATGATCCCGGCTGAGTCACTGACGGTGTTCTCGACGGTATTGCCCAGGCCCTGCCACGCGGCAATGCCGCCGACCACGACCAGGGCAAGGAGCAGCGCGTACTCGACGGTGGTCAGACCCGCCTGGTCCTGCCACAGCTCGCGCATCTTGTCCGCCTCCTCGATACGCCTCAGGCGCGATGCGGGCGGGGCGACTGATCAGCGGCTTCGGGCGGGTCGGACACGTCCCGGTCGGGCCGGAGCCCGCGTGCCCGTCGCATGTCATCCGGAGCTGCTCTTGATCTGCTCAGCCGCTCTCCGTGCATAGAGTATACATGAGGTGTGTACCCTGTCAAGCGTCAAATGAAACCTCTAACCACAATGTTTTTGCCCCAAATTGACGCAGGCATCGACATCAGCTATGACAGAGTCGGCGGCCAATAAGGCCGTAAGCGCAAGTTTTGCCAATTCTGCGGCCCGGAACAGTATCTCAAGTCCAGCTCAAGCAACTGGCGAGATGATCAGGCGACGGGGCCTGTGAAGGCAGACGGACCGGCCGACACACTGCGGGCTTATCGGCGAGGACGTCACGATTTGAGCCAAAACAGAGTGCGCGCGGGGAGTATTGGGAGGCCCCCAGGGAGCGGGCAGGTGCACGGGAGCGATGGTGCGAAGATGGCGGGTGACGAGAACGCGGACGCGCGATGGAGGCCAGCGATGCGAGGCACACGAGGGCTGCTGGCGGCACTGGCGGTGCTGGGGAGCGCGGCGGGGGCGGCGGTGCAGGTGAACCTGGCGGCCGGGTGCGACTACGAGCTGCTGACACGGCGCAGCTACGGGGCGTCGCGGGAGAGCGACCTGACGATCCTGACCGACGGGGCGTGGGCGAACGGGTACTGGACGCGCGAGAATACGCTGGCGTGGCGGCCGGCGCCGGGCCAGAGCGCGGATGTGATGGTGGACCTGGGGGAGCGGCGGGCGATCGCGGGGGTGGTGGTGGCGGCGGTGCGGGGGGTGGCGGCCCATCCGCCGATGGTGGCCGTGTGGGTGTCGGATGACATGGCGCGCTTCCGCAAGGTGGTGGAGTGGGACGCGGGGGTGGGGCTGGAGGTGGCGCCGCAGGCGCCGAGCACGGAGCGCTCCCAGAGCCCGGAGGTGCGGGCGGCGGGGCGCTACGTGCTGGTGCAGATGACTCAGCCGGGCGATGCGGTGACAGGGGCGCCGCGCAGCGGGCTGATCTGCGTGACCGAGGTCGAGGTGCTGACAGGCGACTTCGACCCGGCGGGGGCGACGTCGGCCGAGGGCGAGATGCTGGAGCTGGAGGCATACCTGCGCGCGCGCGATCCACTGCGGTTCATCCCGCCGGTGAACGGCGAGTTCGAGACGCCGCACGTGGACTGGGCGCCGAAGCCGGCGGGCGGGCGGCCGCGGGTGCTGACGGTGCTGCAGTACGTGTGCGGGCGCGATGCCGTGGAGCTGGAGCAGCGGGTGGGCATGGAGCAGCGCATCTTCGCGCTCCTGCGTCAGACGCCGCGGATGGACCTGATTACCACGCGCGAGCTGCTGGCGGCACTCGAGGACGCGCCGGACGTCCTGGTGCTCGCGGGCATCGACGCGAAGATCATGCGTGAGCAGGTACGGGCGCGGATCGCGGAGCTGGTGCGCGGCGGGATGGGGCTGGTGTGGGTGCATCCGCGCGGGGAGACGGAGGAGCTGGCGGAGCTGCTGGCGGCGCTGCCGGAGGCGGAGTTCGGGGTGCTCGATGCGGAGCAGGTGCCCTGGCCGGTGGTCGAGGGGGAGGTGCGCGCGGGGACGGTGGGCGCCGGGCGGGTGGTGACGTGGCGCTACGAGAACGCGGACGGCGAGCGCTTTGTGGAGATGAACAGCGCGCTGTGGCCGCAGTGCGCGCCGGGGACGAATGAGCCGGAGGACTTCGCGTACTGGGAGATCTACGCGGCGCGGCTGGCGAAGATGGTGTGCTGGGCGGCGCACGGGGAGGCGGCGGCGCGGCTGGCGCCGGTTGAGATCACGCGGGCGGATCGGGACGGGATGACGCTGCGCGTGCGCGCGACCGGCACGACGGACGAGCTGCGGGTGCGGGCGCGGCTGGTGGATGAGCACAATCGGGTGACGACGGAGGCGATCGGGGAGCCGGCCGGCGCAATCGAGTTCGCGGGGCCGCTGCAGACGGGGCCCCATGCGGCGATGGTGTGGCTGGAGGACGCGCAGGGGAGGCAGCTCGACTGGCGCGTCGCGATCGCGGAGATCAATGGGCCGCGCATCACGGCGGTGCGCACCGACCGGGACAGGTATGAGCGCGGGGACACCGTGGGGGTGGCGGTGAGCTGGGAGGGGGCGGCGACGGAGGTGACAGGGGAACTGGTGGATGCATACGGAGGCGTTGCCGCCAACGCTGCGGACGACGGAGCGGCGGGCCGGTCAGGCGACCGGCCGCTCCGAACGGCCGACGGCGGGGAGGTGGTGCTGGAGCTGGGGACGGAGAGGGCACGGTCGCTGGTGTGCATGCTGCACGTGGAGCTGTGGGATGTTGATGGACTGCTCGATGAGTGGTTCGGGCCCGTGCCGACCATCGATGAGCCCGAGCTGGATGAGTATACGGTCGGGCTGTGGTCGTCCTACGGGTCATATATCGGCAAGCGGCACTGGGGCTACGAGATGCTGCGCTCGCAGCTTCCGCTCATGGTGGACCTGGCCATCGCCGGGCCGATGCCCGCGTACCCGCGCTTCGACATGCGGCCGTGCCCGGAGAACATGCACCGCATCTTCTTCAAGCTGGGCGAGCGGTACGAGAACATGAACCTGGCCGCGCCGGGGTTCCGCGAGGAATTCCTCGAAGCCATCCGGCCGCGGATCGAGGGGGGCTACCGGTGGGGCGCATACGACTTCTCGGTGGGCGATGAGTGCGGGTACACGCTGCGGCGCGATGATGACACCCTGGCGGCGTTCCGCGAGTGGCTGCGCGTGAAGTACGGCGAGATCGCGGCCCTGAACTCGGCGTGGAACGCGGCCTTCGCCCACTTCGACGAGGTGAGCTTCGAGCCGGAGCCGGCGGATCCGGAGGTGATCAGCCATGCGCCGGGGCTGGATGAGCGGCTGTTCGGCGACTGGCTGTTCGCCGACACGTTGATGGCGGCGCGGCGCGAGGCGGAGGCGATCGACGCGCGCAACCGGCTCGGGATCTCGGGCACGCGCGACCCGGCGCACTACGTCGGCTTCGACTGGTGGCGGCTCATGGACACGCTCACGCACCTGAGCTTCTACGACGGCCTGCAGCGCGAGTGCATCCGGTCGTGGATGAAGCCGGGCGACCTGATCACCAGCTTCGTGGGCTACGATGACGCGGACATCAACGAAGTCGGCGCGCGCTACTTCCCCTGGCTGGAGGCGTTCACGGGCGTGCAGGGGGTGTCGATCTACAGCGCATCGAGCGGCGACCTGGGTGGCTTCGTGCGGCCGGACCTGACGCTGACGCGGCGGGCGCGGTGGCTGGGCGAGGAGGTCGCGGAACTCAAGGGCGGCGTCGGGCGCGCGTTGCTCACGGCCGAGCGCACGCGTGCGCCGATCGCCCTGCACTACAGCCAGCGGTCGATCCACCTCGGGAAGATGCTCGGACGGCCGACGGTGGAGACGCTGATCTCGGCGGCGGAGCTGATCAAGGACATCGGGCTGCAGTTCGACATGATCTCACACGAGCAGCTCGAGGAGGGCGTGCTCGGCGAGCGGGGCTACCGGGCGATGGTGCTGGCGGACTCGCCGGCGTTGTCGGACGCGGAGGTCGCGGCGCTGCGTGAGTTCGCCGACGCCGGCGGGCTGGTGCTGAGCTTCGGCGAGAGCGGCACGCATGACGGGAACGGCCGGATGCGCGAGGCGGACCCGTTGGAGGGGCTGGCGACGGCGTGCGCCGAGCCGGTGGCGGAGTACCGGGAGTTCCGGGCGGGAGGCGTCGGCGGGGAGACGACCGAGCGGCTCTCGGCGAGCGCGGAGCGGTCGGCGGCGTGGCAGGCGCGCATGGAAGAAGTGCTCTCCCCCGCCGCGATCGCAGCGCCGGCGGTGGTGCGCAATGCCGACGGCTCGCCGCGGCGCTATGTGGAGGTGGTGGAGTTCGCGCGCGGGCGGGTGCGCTACGTGGGCGTGCTACCGCGCTACTTCGGCGGGCGCTATTCGCGCGGCACCGAGCCGCAGCACATAGAGGAAGAGGACTTCACGCCGGCGACCATTGAGCTGGCCGAGGACGGGCATGTCTACGACGTGCGCGCGGGGGAGTACGTGGGCGAGACGGACACGATCGAGGCGCGGCTGGCGACGGGCGTGGCGGCGCTCTACGCGGTGCTGCCCTACCCGGTGACGGGCGTTCAGGTCGAGTGCGCCGAGGCGATCACAGTCGGCGAGACGCTGCGGGTGCGGTGCACGGTGGAGACCGACGGGGCGCAGCCCGGCGATCACGTGGTGCACGTGGAGCTGGCCGACCCGAGGGGGAACGTGATCCGGCCATACGCGCGGAACGTGCTGGCGGCGGGCGGGACGGGTGAGGTGGCGTTCGCGCTGCCGCTGAATGCGGCGGCCGGTGAGTGGACGGTGAGCGCGCGGGAGGTGGCGAGCGGGGCGAGAGCGACGGCGACGGTAACGGCCAGGGAACAGGATGGACGGGATGCCGCCAACGGCAGCGAAGGTGCATGACAGCGGCGCCCCTGTCCCCGGCGCGCCTGCAACCCGAGGGCAGGAGAGGCGGGTGAACGGCAAGGCAACGGCGGCTGTTGCCGCTAACCGTGAGGCAGGCATCCTTCCTGAGATATGCGCCTTTCCTTGCCGGCCGGGAAGGTTCTGAGTCCGGCGGCGGCGTAAGTGCTGGCGAGCGCTCATCGCCGCCGGAGGTCGGATGATGCCCGCCGCCGACAACCGGGCGCGGGCGGGTATCCGGGCGGCATCCGGGCAGGGCTGCGGCCCGGTGCGGGCGCCGACGGACCACTCACCGCTCACTTCTCTCGAGACGCTCAGCCCGAACCGCATGCAAACTCGCTCCCCACCACCAACGCATAATGTAGGTCGAAGCCTGCCCCACGATGGGGCGCTCATGCAGCAGGGCGCCCTCCGCCTGGACGCCCTGCGGGTATCAGGCGGGAGGAAGAGGGAGGGACCGCAACGGCGGCGAAGTTGCGCCGACGCTCTGTCGAGAGTCGCGCCGTCCGTGCGTAGAACCGCTTCGCATCACCGCAGGCCTCCTCCACCCGAACGCCACCACATGCGTGTATGGCGCGAGGGCAGAGGGCGAGAGGACGATGGACATGCCCGGTGAGGACTACCGGCCCTTCCGCGACATCCGAGACATCGAGGACCTGCTGCTGCTGCGCGAGCGGCCCGGCGGCGCGGCCGCGCGTGCGGCGCTGCCGGAGGGCGCCTACTACCCGGAGATCTGTGCCTGGGTGACGTTGCCCGGCGGGACGGACATCTTCCCGGCCGGCGGGAGGACGCTGCTGCACGCCACGCACGCCGACGGTCGCGGGTGGCGGCTCCTGCTCACCGAACACGGCTACCTGCGCTTCGAGGCCGAGGGCGAGGATGGCCCGGCGGGCGACTCGGGCGTGCCCGTGCACGCGGCGCTCGACGCCGCGCAGGACATGCGGCTCGGGCTGTCGATCGGCAACTACGGCTGGAGCCTGCGCGGCACGGTCTACGCGGCCGAGGCCAGCTCCGCCGGCCGCGTACGGCTGCTGGCCGGGCCGGCCGAGGGCGCGCTGTCGGCGATCGGCGGTCTCCACCAGGGGCTCGGCCGCGAGCTGGCCGAGGCCCTGCCGGTCGATCTCGCGCCGGTGCCCGAGACGCTGGAGGTCACCGAGGGCGCAATCGAGGTCGTCGCGTACAACGCCCAGGAGGCCGACCGGATCGTCTCGGGCCCGGGCCGCCCGGCGTGGGAGCTGCTCCCCATCATCCCCGGCGGCAGCAGCTTCGGCCCGCGCTGGATCGACGACCGGACGGTCGAGGTGTTCAGCCGCCCGGAGTTCACTCGCACCTGCTCGTACTGGATCTTCCTGCGCGTCGAGGACCTGGAGCCGATGCCGGAGCGGCTGCTCGTGCGCACCACCTGGCGCGGAGGCGCGAACATGACGCCCACGTTCTTCGCGAGCCACGACCGCCAGGAGTGGCGGCGGGTGGCGCCGTTGCGGGTGCACATGGGCCCCGACCGCACCGACTGGGCCGCGGAGTTCGACGCCCGCGAGCTGGCCGGCTGCTTCCTCGCGAGCGCCCCCGTCTTCGGCGACGAGGAGCGCGCGGCGCTGCTGGCGTGGGCCGCCGCGCAGCCGCATACGAGCGTGCGCGAGATTGGGCGCTCGGTCGAGGGCCGGCCGCTGCACTGCATCCGGGTCGGCGCGCGCGAGGACGGCGCGGCGCCGCACGCGGTGGCGATCATCTGCGGGCAGCACTCGCCGCTGGAGATCATGACCGCGCACGTAATCGAGCCGATGATCCGGCGGCTGCTCGAGCGGCCGGAGTTGCTGGAGGCGTGCAGCTTCTGGTTCGTGCCCACGGTCAACGTGGACTGCGCGCACTACGGCGGCAACGGCCTGAACGCCGCGCGCCGGAACCTCAACCGTCACTGGTTCACCGATATCCAGCCCGAGACCGCGTGTGTCATCGAGATGCTCGAGGGCGTGCTGGCGGCGGGACAGCGCATCGACCTGGGCATCGACATGCACGCAGGCGGGATCTTCCGCAACCACGTGCTCATGCATATGGGCGCGAGCGACGAGGTGGCGATCGGCGAGGAAGCGGCCGCGGCGGAGGAGACCTGGCGCGATCTGCTCGAGCGCCACGCCGGCCTGCGGCGCGCGGATGGCCAGGCGCTGGCCCAGCAGAAGCTCCGCGCCAGCGACTGGCTGCACCAGGTGGCGGGGGCGACCGGCTTCTGCCTGGAGCTGAGTTCGTGCAGCTTCTTCGACCCGCGCGAGGGGCGCACGCGCGAGTTCAGCCAGGAGGCGTTCGAGGTGCTGGCCGAGGGGATCGTGGCGGCGTGCGAGGAGCGGTTCGTGGGGTAGCCGACGCGCGAGTTCGCCTGCAGCGCATCACGAGGCGGTTTCAACCGATGGAGGCATGAAGATGAAGGCCGGGCGCGAAGAGCTGATGGAGATCATTGACCTGTGGGGCTACTCGGACGAGGCGCAGGGGAAGATCCTGGCGATCCTCGAGAGCGAGAGCCCGCCACCCCCGCACCTGTTCCGCTACTACGGGCCGCTGGAGGGCAAGGGCAAGGTGTGGCAGGCGGAGCGGCTGTTCGAGGAGACCATCGGGACGAGGTACGCCCTGGCGGTCAACTCGGGGACGTCGGCGCTGATGTCGGCGATCGCGGCGGCAGGGATCGGCCCGGGCGATGAGGTGATCGTGCCCGGGTACACGTTCTTCGCGTCGGCCTCGGTGGTGGTGGCCTCGCGCGCGATCCCGGTCATCACCGAAATCAACGACTCGCTGAACCTCGACCCCGAGGATGTGAAGCGTCGGCTGACGCCGCAGACGAAGGCGATCATCGTGGTGCACATGAAGGGGATGCCCGCGGACATGGACGAGATCATGGCCATCGCCCGTGAGCACGGCCTGCTCGTCATCGAGGACGTCGCCCAGGCCTGCGGCGGCTCCTACGGCGGAAAGAAGCTCGGCACCATCGGCGAGCTGGGCTGCTTCAGCTTCGACTTCTACAAGATCGCGCAGTCGGGCGAGGGCGGCTTCGTCGCGACCGACGATGAATTCCTGAACATGCGCGCGCAGTCGTGGCACGATACTGCGGCGTGCTGGCGGCCGGACCGCTACGCCGCGGAGCGCCGCGAGGGCGAGCTGTTCTGCGGCGAGAACTACCGCATGAGCGAGATGCAGGGCGCGGTGGCGCTGGCGCAGCTCCGCAAGCTGGAGGGCTACGTGTCGCGCCTGCAGGCGGCCAAGCGCAAGGTGCGCGAGCGCATCGTCGAGCGCGAGGGCTTCTCCCTGCGCCGCCAGCCGGACCCGGCGGGCGACGCCAGCACCGCGCTGGTGATGTTCGGCCCATCGCCCGAGGGCGCGATGCAGATCATGGCGGCGATGCGCGAGCGCGGCGTGGGCGTGGGCGGGCGCTTCGACCAGACCGTGCGCGACTGGCACGTCTACAACTTCTGGGAACACATCCTCGAGCAGAAGACGGTGACCGAGGAGGGCTGCCCGTTCACCTGTCCGTACTACGAGGGAACGCTGCCCGAGTACTCGCCGGAGATGTGCCCGCGGACGCTGGACCTGCTCGGGCGCTCGATCCATCTGGGCGTCTCGGAGGACTGGACGGACGAGGACGCCGAGCGCATCGCGGAGGCGATCAACGGGGCGGTCGCGGAGGTGCTGGGTTAAGGCAGCGGCGCCCCCTGCCCCTCCGCGACTGCGTCGCGTTACCCCCTCCCGCTCTCGGCACGTCGTCTCTGGCGAAAGGGAGGGGGTGGCCCGAACGAAGCTCGGGCCGGGGGAGGCGCCGTTCGCATTGCCCCGCCCGGGAGCGATCAGCCATGAACGTCCTGCTCATCACCGCCGACACGCTGCGCGCCGATCATCTGGGCTGCTACGGCTACTGGCGCGACACCAGCCCGAACCTCGATGCGCTCGCGGCCGAGGGCGTGCGCTTCGAGAGCTTCATCGGCCAGTGCGCGCACACGCTGCCCTCGTTCACCAGCATGATGACCGGCCGCACGCCCTTCGAGACCGGCGTGGTGGCGACGCTGCACTGCGTGCCCGACACCCCCAGCGGCCGGCTGTCAGACCACACCCCCGTCCTCGCCGAGGCGCTGGCGAGGGCGGGCGTCCACACGGTCGCGGTGGACAACCTCATGCAGTTCGCCTGCCACCCGAGCTGGTTCGTGCGCGGCTTCGCCGAATACGTGAACCCGAACCCCGAGAGCTTCGTGACCGCTCTGATCGCCGAGCGCATGAACGAGGTGCTGGTGCCGGTGCTGAGGCGCATCCCCGAGCCCTTCTTCCTCTGGGCGCACTACTGGGACCCGCACCGCCCCTACAACCAGCCCGACGAGTGGCTACGGCCCTTCGATGACGACGGCTCCGCGCAGATGCGCACCACGCCCGACGGCCGCGAGTACATCCCGACCTGGGGGACGCTGGAGGCGCTGGAGCGGTCCACCTGGGCCGAGGGCGCCTACACCGACGCCCAGAGCGACCGCCTCGCCAACGCCCGTGAGATGATCGACGCCTACGACGGCGAGATCCGCTACCTCGACGAGCACCTCGGCCGGATCCTCGAGACGCTCGACGACCTCCGGTGCTGGGATGACACCTGCGTGATGGTCACCGCCGACCACGGCGAGACCATGGCCGATCACGTGACGCACTTCGCGCACGTCGAGGCGCTCGACGCCTGCACGCGCATCCCGCTGATCGTCAAGCCGCCCGCCGGGACGCCGATCGCGCGGCCGGTGCACGAGACCCTCGCCACGCACACCGACATCGCAGCCACGGTGCTCGACGCCTTCGACGTGGAGCCCGAGGCGCCGATGCACGGGCGCAGCCTGCTGCCGGTCATCGACGGGCGGGAGGAGAGGCATCGCGACCATGTGGTGTCCAGCGGCATGTACCTGCTCGACCGCGACGACCTGTGGAAGAGCATCGAGGTCTCGGCGCGGACCGACCGCTGGCGTCTGCGGCGGCGCGCGCCCATCGGCCGCGACTACCCGACGCACGGCCTGAAGCTCTCGGGCCTGTGGGAGGTCATCGCGCGCCTGTACGAGGACGAGCCCGCGGTCGAGCTATACGACTGCGCGGCCGATCCCGACGAGCTGACCAACGTCGCCGCCGACCACCCCCAGGTCGTCGCGGAGCTGGATGCGCTGCTCGCACGCGCCATCGAGTCGCGCTACTTCTACCGCCCCGGGCAGGAGGATGCGCACCGAGGGTGAACCGTGCGTAGTAACGCCGCACCGCAGCCAGTCTGAGATGACCGGAGGGAGCGTGGGGACATGAGGACAGGCCGACTCACGATGGTGGTCGTGCTGGCGTGCATGGTGGCACCGGTCGCATGGGGGCAGCTCTGGTACGGTGGCGCATCGGCGTATGAACTCGGACGCGGAGGCACCGGCGTCGCCCTGCCCAGCGGGCCGGCGACCGGGTCCAACAACCCGGCGACGCTGGGGATGCTCTACCGGATGCCGGGCGCGAACCCGGAGTACATGGCGGCGGCGGGGTCGTCGGGGGCGGCGGTGGCTACGATGCCCGACAGGGAGATCGGGCGCGGGCTGCTGGCCTTCCCGCGGGGCTCGGAGTTCGGCCGGCTGAGCGTGGATCCGCCGCAGTACGGGGACGCGTGGGCCGCACTGCCGCCGGCGCGCTGGCTGGCGCCGGAGACGCTGCCGCGCGACATGCAGGTGACCATCGAGTCGCGCGTGGTCACCGTGGACCAGTCGTTCCTCGAGAACGTCGGCACCGACTGGAACATCCACCGGATGCCGGTGTGGTCGCTCAACTACGCGGGCAACACTGATGACCTCGACTTCCTGCAGGGCGCGCAGGCAACCTATGGGCAGATCGGCGGCGAGTGGGCCTTCGGTGGCGGCTGGCTCAGCCAGTTCGACGAGGACCTGTTCTACCTTGCCGCCGCCCGCAGCCAGGAATCGCGCCTGCTCAGCGCTCCGAGCGTCCTCACGCTCGGAGCACGGGCCGCGACCATCGAGATCGCCGATGACAACCGGTTCATCGCCGACGTCGGCGCCACCGCATTCACCGACACCACGGTCTTCGGGCGCCCGACCACGGCCTCCGCGGGTGTCGTGGTGCACGACCTGTTCGACGAGACTGGCGAATTCACCGACGCGGGCGTCCGGCTGGACGTGGGTGTGGCTCTGACCGGGGATGACGGCCTGGTTGCGCTCGACATCGTGGACGTGCTCGACGACACCGGTGGCGAGTTCCAGGGCTTGGGCGGCCGGCACGTGCGCGTGGGCACGGAGATCCGCATAGCCGACAGCAACACGTTCGTCCTCGGCGGGCTGATCCGCGATGAGCTGACGGTGGGCGTGCGCCAGAAGATCCCGATGCTCGGCAACATTCCGGGGCTCAACCTGCTGTTCTCACACACCGACGACGAGGACCGTGCCGAGATCATGATCTTCATCACGCCGAGGATCATCAACGGGGAGTGACGGCTACGCAACCCGATCAGGTGACGTACTTCGACGCCGTGTGCACGCTGGGCCGGTCGGTCCGCACCGCGCCGGGCCAGCCCGAGACCGCCGCCGAGCTGCTCGCGGCCATGGACCACTACGGCATCCACGAGGCGCTGGTGCTCGACGCGCTGGCGAAGGAGGCCAATCCGCGCGCGGGAAACGAGCGCATCCTCGAGCGCACGCGCGAGCACCCGCGCCTGCACCCGGCGTGGGCGGGGCTGGCGCCGCACAGCCGCGAGCTGCCGCCGCCGGATGAGCTGGTGGCGCGCATGCGCGAGGAGGGCGTGGGGGCGCTCTTCCTGTTCGCGGAGATGATGGGGCTGACGCTCGACGACTGGGTGATCGACGGGCTGCTGGCGGAGCTGGCGGCCGCCGGCGTCCCGCTGTTCGTCTGCCCGGAGTACTGGGCGAGCCCCGGGGCGCGCGACGTAGCCGACTGGTCGGCGGTGGTGCGCATCTGCCGCGACTTTCCCGAGCTGCCGGTGGTGCTCACCGAGGCGCGCAACATGACCCACCAGCGCACCGCCTACGCGGCGCTGGACGCGTGTGCGAACCTGCGGCTGGACATCTCGGCGCTGTGGCGCGGCGGGCTGATCGAGTACGTGTGCGAGCACTGGGGCCCGGAGCGGTTGCTGTTCAGCGCCGGGCTGCCCCACCGCGATCCGGGCGCGGTGCTCATGCAGCTCAACTGCGCGGACATCTCCGAGGAGGACCTGGCGGCCATCGCCGGCGGGAACTTGCGCGAGCTGCTGGCGTGGAACGAGAACATCGTGTCGGTCGCCGACGAGGTGAGCTTCCCCGAACCGATCGATGAGCTGCATCGCATGGCGCGCGAGCGCGCGGACCTGTCCGGGCAGGGCTTCTGCGACAGCCACGGACACCTGGGCGAGTCCAGCCCCAACCACGTCAACCATCTGCCCGTCGAGGGCATGGTGCGCGAGATGGACCGCTGCGGAGTCGAGGTGTGCCTGGTCTTCGGGCTCGAGGGTGTGCTCGGCGACGAGACCTGGTGCAACGACTACGTGGCCGATGCGGTGCGGCGCTTCCCCGAGCGCTTCGTCGGCCTGACCGTGGTGAACCCGAACCACGGCGAGGAGAAGATGCGGGCGGAGATGCAGCGCGGGCTGGAGATGGGCCTGACCGGGGTGAAGCTGATCCCGCACTACCAGGGCTACCCGCCCGAGGGGCCGCTGATCGACGTGGCCTGCGAGTTCTGCCACCAGCACGGCTTCTTCATCCTGGACCACGACTGGGGCTCGCCGGCGCAGATCGAGCGACTGTGCACGACCTACCCGGACGCGTGCTTCATCACCGGGCACGCGAACGCGAGCTACGGCGAGGTCGTGCGGCGGGTGCCGAACCTGTTCGTGGGCACCTGCCCGTTCCTGGCGTGGGGGCAATGCGAGCAGTTCGTGGCCATCTACGGCGCGGACCGGCTGCTGTTCGGCTCGGACCTGACCGATCTGCCCATCGGCTGGGGTCTCGGGCCAATCTTCCACGCGCGCATCCCCGAGGCGGACAAGCGCAGGATCCTGGGGGAGAACCTGCGCAAGCTGCTGGAGAGGTACGCGCCCGGGTGGGCGGGGAACGGGTGAGGGCGAGGGGGCCAGGGGCGAACGGCAGACAGTACGATCGCGAGCGATTGCGGGGAAGCCTGGCCTGCGAACGGCGACGGCAACGGCGGACAGGTCGGGTGACCTGTCGAACGAACGGCGCGGCGCGCTCCTCTCGACAGGCGGCGACGGCTCCGCGCCGCAGGACCGTCGCCGCACGGTAGACAACGCACGGGCGAGGCGCGCGTGCCACGGACGACGTCCCTGTCGTCGCCGTGCCGGTTGCTGGTCGCCCGTTCCCGCTTCCCGGCCCCCGACTGCCGCGCCGCTCGCGTGAAGGACCTTCGGCCCGCCACGGCGCATAGTCCCCCTCGGCCCGACCAAGCGAGCGGACGGAGGGACCGCCATGGCCGCCGACCACCTCGCGCCGGGGAGCGATCAGACGGCGCAACTCAGCCGCACCCTCGGCCTGTTCGAGATCACCATGGTCGGCCTTGCCGCCATGATCGGCGCGGGCGTGTTCGTGCTCACAGGCATCGCCGCGGGTGTCGCCGGACCGGCCCTGATCATGGCCTTCGCGCTCAACGGCGTGGTCACGCTGCTCACCGGCATGGTCTACGCGGAGCTGGGCTCGGCGATCCCGGGCGCGGGCGGCGGCTACCTGTGGGTGCGCCAGGGCCTGCCGGGCGGCAACGCCTTCATGTCCGGGTGGATGGACTGGTTCGCGCACGCGGTCGCGGGCAGCCTCTATGCGCTGGGCTTCGGGGCCTACCTGGGGCTGATGTTCGAGGAGTTCGGCATCGGGCGCTTCGGGCTGAGCGAGGACGTGTTCGCGAAGGTCGCGGGAGTCGCGGTCGTGCTGGTGTTCGTGTACATCAACTTCAGGGGCGCCTCGGAGACCGGCGCGGCCGGGAACCTGGTCACCATCGGCCAGAACTCGATCATCGGCCTGTTCATCCTCAGTGGGCTCTACGCCATCCTCATGCGCCCCGAGGGGCTGAGCAACTTCACGCCCTTCGCGCCGGCGGGCATGAAGGGCGTGCTGCAGGCGATGGGGCTGACGTGGATCGCCTTCGAGGGCTACGAGATCATCGTGCAGACCGGCGAAGAGGTGAAGAACCCGCGGCGCAACATTCCGCGCGCGATCTTCCTGTCGCTGGTGGTAGTGGTGCCGACGTACATTCTGATCGGCATCGTGGCCATCGGGGCGGTGCAGACCGGCGATCCGAACGTCCCCTCATGGCAGTGGCTGGGCCAGCACGCCGAGCTGGGGCTGGCGCGCGCCGCCGAGCAGTTCATGCCACTGGGCAGCATCCTGCTGCTGTTCGGCGGCATCTTCTCGACCACCAGCGCGCTGAACGCCACCACCTACTCGTCCACACGCGTGTCGTTCGCCATGGGGCGCAACCGCAACCTGCCCGACGTGTTCGCCGCCGTGCATCCGCGCACGCGCGTGCCGCACATGGCGCTGTTCATCACCGCGGGGCTGATCATCTCGATGGTGGTGGGCGCGCCCATCGAGGACGTGGCGGCGGCCGCGAGCATCATGTTCCTGCTGCTGTTCCTGCAGGTGAACCTGGCGTCGATCACCATCCGGCGCAAGTACGGGGACAAGCTGGCGCACGGCTACGTGATGCCCTGGTTCCCGTGGCTGCCGATCCTGGCGGTGTGCACGCAGCTTCTGCTGGCGATGAGCATGTTCTCGTTCTCGCCGCTGGCGGTCTACATTGCCGTGGGCTACCTGGGCCTGGGGGCGGTGCTCTACTACGGCTACGCCTCGCGGCGCGAGCGCGCGGCGGCGGCAACGCCGGTGCTGATGGAGGAGCGGCAGGCGCTGGACGCCGAGGCGTTCTCGGTGCTGGTGCCGGTGGCGAACCCGGCCACGGTGGACAACCTGCTGGGCGTGGCGCGGGGGCTGCTGCAGGCGCAGGCGGGCGAGCTGCGGCTGCTGCACGTGTCCACGGTGCCGCCGCAGCTTCCGCTGAGCGTGGGACGCGAGTTCGTGCTGGAGGCGCGTCCGGTGGTGGACGCGGCGGCCGCGCGCGCTCAGGAGATGGGGATGGACCCGGCGGTGCTGCTGCGCGTGGCCCATCGGCCCGCCGACGCCATCGCCGACACGGTGCACGAGACCGGGGCCAACTTCGTGGTCATGGGCTGGCGCGGGGCCACGCGCGACCCCCGCACCACCATCGGCAGCAACATCGATATGATCGTGCAGAAGGCCAACACGAACGTGGTGGTGGTGCGCGGGGACGTGCAGGTGCCCGCGCGGCGCATCCTGATCCCGGTGCAGCATCCGCAGCACGGGCATCTGATGGCCGGGCTGGCGGCGCCGATGGTGGAGCCCGAGGGCGGCTACATCGAGCTGATGCACGTGGTGCGCAGCGGGCTGTCGCCGCAGGAGCGCGCCCAGCGGGCGGCCCAGCTCAAGGAGAGCATCAGCGCCTACGACCCGGCGGAGCAGCCTGAGGCCGGCGACGCCGAGGCACGGCGACGGATGCGCATGCGCATCCGCATCTACGAAGGCGACGACGTGGTGGCAACCATCCGGCGGGTGTCGGCCGACTTCGACCTGCTGATCATGGGCGCGACCCAGCAGGGCTGGCTGCGGCGCACGGTGTGGGGGGACACCACCAGCCGGGTGGCGGCGCTCATCGAGTGCCCGCTGATGCTGGTGAACCTGCGCACCGGCCCGCTGCAATTCAACATCTCACAGTTCTTCGAGTTCTTCTGGGAGACCGAAGGCGCGGAGACCGAGGGCCCGTAGGCCGAGTATGGCCGTCGGCCGTTGCCGGTCGGCGTTGCCGTAGCCGTCCCGGTTGCCGGTTGCCGGCTCCCGGTTCTCGAAGGAGGTCATCATGTCCCTGCGCGATCTGCGCCGGCTCGGCGTGCTGCTGCCTCACGAGGAGTGGGGCGCGTACGACCTGCGCACCACGGTCAACAAGCCGGCCATGATCGCCGCCGGCACGCTGGCGGTGCTGGCGATGGTATGCATGTACGCCGGGGACGGCGGGGTGCTGACCTTCGTGGGCATCGGGATGTTCCTGGCGTTCATGGCCCTGATCACGCGCGTCTCCCTGCTGGCGGTGGAGGCGCAGGCGGAGCGCTTCAGGGAGCAGCGTGAGGAGATCCGCGAGGAGCTGGCCGGCGAGGACGCCCCTGCCCCGCCCCCCGAGTCGCCCTGACCGCCGGGCACGGCCGATGACGAGAAAGTGCCCGCCATCCGCTGTCGAATCTGAATCCACAGTCGTCATGCCCAATCCCAGTGCACGTGTGGACCGCACCACCGCCTCGCTTCGGGGGGACGGCCGATGCGGTCGCTCGTCCGCAGTGAGGAGTCGCCCTGTCCGGCCGGAGGGTGTTGGCGCGCAGGGAGCAGATGACCGCTGCGGGGCGTAGCGCGCGCCTGCTGCACGTGCCGCTGATCGTCAGGTGGCCCGGAGGCCAGCCCGCGGGACAGCGCGACGACCGCCTGACATCGGTGGTCGATCTGCCGCCGAGCGACCCGACGTGGTCGCGGAGCTGAGGATGCTGATCGACGAGCGCCCGGGCGTGGAGGAGCGCGTGCGCTTCGTGGGACAGCTTCCCGCAGGGGAGGCCGTGGCCGAGCAGCTCAATGCCGCGGATCTCTTCCTGTTGCCCTCGCGCGCGGAGGGCGTGCCCGGCACGCTCATCGAGGCGAGGGTGCGGGCGCTGGCGGCGAAGATCGCGCAGGTGGTGATGGACCCGGGGCGAATGAACCGCATGTCGCGGCGCAATCGGCAGACCGCGCCGGGCGAGGGCGTGGCGGTGCACGCGGTACCGATGCTCCGGCGCATCTCGCCCGCGGCCGATATCGTGGCCTTGAGCCGGCTGCTGCGCCTGTTCCGCCGCCTGCGCCCGCACATCGTGCATGGCTCCACGCCCAGGGCGGCCGCGCTCTCCATGTAAGCCGCGGCGCTCGCGCGCGGTGCGGCACTTCGATCGCGCGCTGATCTGGCGGGAGATGCGCGATCACTACGTGCGCCTGCTGGCCGAGCGCGGCCTGCCGTTGCCCGTGCCCGTGGGCGCGGCTTCCTCAGCGAAGGAGCCCGCGGCATGCTGAGGCCGCCGCGCGAGGACACAGGCGCGCCGGCGGCGAACTGCCCTGCGCCACGGCCCACGGTCGCGTCATCATGCCTGTGAGGTGAAGGCACGGATGCTTGTCGAAGTCGCCGACGACACGCGCATCGCCCAGCGTGAAACCAACGAGGACAGCTCGCTGTCGGTGGCGCTCGCGCCGGGCGAGAGCCCGTGGGGCTTCCGCGCGGTGGTCGCGGTCGCAGACGGCATGGGCGGGCACAACGCCGGCGACGTGGCCAGCGGCATCGCCATCGCGGCGGTCGAGGA
>JALGVA010000264.1 GCA_029820295.1 Candidatus Zipacnadia bacterium | reverse complement strand
GAGCGGGGGAACGCTGGACGAAGACCAGGTGGTGGCCCAACTGGTGGGCGGCCAGGCGGTCGCCAGCACGGTGCTCACGATCACTGACCACGCAGCCGGCGACAACTACGTCGTCGCCGCCGCGGTCGAAACCGACCCTACTCTGGCGATGGCGATTGAGGAGTTCAACGGCGGCGAAGGCCACCTGCTGGTGGCGTGGGCGCGGAAGTACTACACGGTCGGTGAGATGTGTCAAGGGGGGTCGATGCTCAGCGACAACGCCTATCAAGGCACCAGCTATGTGGTCGTGGGCGATGTGGCAGGATTCGGAGTAGGCGACCACGTACTCGTCTTTGACGGATACCAGTTTGCCGCCGAAGAGGCGGTCATAGACTCGGTAGACGCGGGCGCGAGCAAGCTCATCCTGACGCAGCCGCTGGTGAACAGCTACTATGGCCACTACACCTATGGGGTCATCCCCAAGGGGTGGGTCGTTCGTGTGGTTGAGGACCGCTGGCGACTCCGGTCGGGCTGGGCCTCCACGGCGGTCCCGAGCGCATACGGCGACGTAGTTGCGCACTGGAACGGCGTTGACGATGCCGCTCCGGGAGAGAGCGGCAACGGTGCCTGCTTCACGGATTGGAGGCCGGTCGATGGCCCGTTCGCCCTGCCGTTCATCGCCCAGCCGCACTTCGATCAAGAGGGCTGGGAAACGGCCTTCAGGGCTTGGTGGGCGTGGCATCCGTGGGTCGGCGGGAACCCGGACATGAGGGACCACAACTTCGTGGCCGCGTGCCAGCGCGCGGACCTGACAGACTACAGCCCCAGGGGGAGCACGCCGACCGATATCCCCACCGGCGACCCATTTCACATCTCCTACGTCTTCGTTGATTCCTGCGGGCACACCCCGGTGTTCG
This sequence comes from Candidatus Zipacnadia bacterium, assembly GCA_029820295.1. Taxonomy (GTDB): domain Bacteria; phylum Armatimonadota; class Zipacnadia; order Zipacnadales; family UBA5352; genus JALGVA01. The sequence continues at coordinate 2,881 of JALGVA010000264.1, read as the reverse complement.
ACACCGGCAAGACGGCTGTCCACGAGATGGGCCACTTCATGGGGATCGACGGCGAGCATTCCGACACGCTTCATCCGATGGTGCTGGCTCACCCTCACGACCAGGAGGCCTACGATCCGCCCCCTGTTGAGGACTACGGCTGTCTCATGGACTACAACGCCAACCAAGGGAACACCTACTGTGAGTTCTGCACGTACTGCATCGACACAGTGAGGCAGGGGGGTACCCGATGACAGCACGAGGGCCTGAAACGGAAAGATCCGGCGATACGCTGAGGCGCGAATCCCCAGGAGGGCAAGTCGCGGCACGGCCACCAGGGGTGAGATCGAGGCGGTCGTCTGCACTGCGGCGCGCTAGCCGCGGCGCCATCGCACTGTCTGCTCTGCTGTTGGGCTGCGCGCTGCAGGGCAGTGCGCAGCAGGCAGGTTGGCCAGCCCCAAGGGGGGTTCTGGCCGCCGGCAGAGCTGCCGTCACCGGCCCGGTGGAGCCTGAAGTGGTCTGGACGGCGGCCTTGGAGCGGACCCCGGCGCCCGCCCCCGTTGCCGACACAGAAAGGGTCTATGTGGTAGACGGGCGCCAGTTGCGGGCTCATGCTCTCTCCGACGGGCGCGAGGCGTGGAGCGTCGACTGCGGCAGTACGGTGACCGGGATCAGCCTGGGGGGTGAGGGGCTCTACGTCGCGACGCACGACGGCGACCTGCTGGTCTTGAGTTCTGACAACGGCGCGCGCGCGTGGTCGGTTCGTGCCGACGTGACGTCGCGCCCGGGCGTTGCCACATGGCCCGTCGCGGGCGAGAGCGGCGCTGTCTTCGTGGGCGGACGCGCTTCGTTGCAGGCGGTCGCCCGCGGGACGGACCGACCTCTCTGGACCTGGTCTTGCCCCGCAAGCGACGATGACCTCACATTCCTGGGTCCGCTGACTGTGACGGCGCAAGGCGCCGTATTGGTGCCCTGCTCCACAGGCGCCCTGGTTTCACTCGATGCGGCATCAGGCCAAGTGGTCTGGGAGTACACGGCGGCCCGCTACGCGGTCCCGTTTCCGGCTGCTGTGGACAGGGCGACCAACCGAGTGTACTGGGTCTCGGCATCGAGCACCCCGTATCGGAGCGACGCAGTGTGCCTGGACGCTGCTTCGGGTGAGGTCGTGTGGCGCGCTCCCCTTCCGTCTTGGGTCTGTAGCGGTCTGGCACTCAGCTCAGGGGGCGTCCTAGCTGTTACGGCCGATGGAGTGCTCAGGTGCATGAGCCTGGACGACGGACGTGCGCTGTGGGACGCGAGGCTCCCCCCAGGGAGTGTGCCTGCCGTCCTCGAGGCCGCACCGGTGACCGATGCCGCCGGTCGCGTCTACCTGGCGGTCTCCACTGCTCTGCTGTGCTACAGCGGCGAGGGGCGCTTGGTGTCTTCACTATCGCTTCCTGGCTACTTCACGATCTCGCATCTGGCTCTGCCCAAAGAGTCGATGCTGGTTATTGTACTCGCGCCCAATGTCTACGCGCTCAGTGAGCGGGAGTAGATCACGCGCGTACGCTGGCCGCGGGCTACGCCGCCGGTTTCGAGGACGAGGTTCCCATGTGGGCCATCACGGACGGCGTCCCCCCCTTCTGGGAGTACGCAATGGAAGAGGGCTGCACGGTGGACGCCGCCGCGATTCAGGTGATCATGGATCTGGAGGCCGCGCACGAGGGAAGACGGCGGATGGGGCTCGTATCTATCTGTCGGCAATGTCTCGCTCATCCCTGCCAGGTGGGGTGAGTGAGGTGCGCGGCCAGGCCACCATGGGCAAGTCCGACCTACCGTGGTCGTCACGCGCGCCGCTGAGGCCGACCTGAGCATACTGGAGGGTGCGGAGCATGCATATCTGAGGAGGTGTCAGGAATGACCACCAAAGCGAAGCTGCTGATCGCGGTGCTGGCCTTCGCCGCGCTGTCCATCGGGCTGATGCTCGCTTCCGAGGAGCCCATGTTCCGGCCGCAAGTGCTTGAGTCGGCCGCGAGCTTCTTGGGAACCACGGAAGCGGCCGTTGAGGGCTTCGAAGTCAGGCCGGTGGCTGGCGAGGAAGGCCTGTACCTCACGGAGGGCACTCCGGTCACTGAGCCCGCAGGTGGTACGGAGGAGAAGGTGCGCCTGACCGTCAACCTGCCGCTCGGGTACGTGACCCGGGCGGACTGGCCCGAGCGCCTGAACTGCGATCCGCCGCCGGAGGACTTCGACGAGAGCCCATTGCGCGAAGTCGCAGAGACCTTCGCCCGGAGCCACTGTCCGTTCTGGACCGCGGACTTCGAGTTCAACTCACACACTGCCGTGCCGGCCAACAAGAAGACCTACCACGCCTACACGTGGTCACTGCCGCCGCAGCCGGGCAGGGGCGCCTGTCGCGTGAGTGTCGGCCTGTGCGCTGTCGATCAGCGCGTATTCCGGTACGACTGCAGCTACACATCATCTGAGGAGCTTGAGGGCGTGACCGTCACCGAGGCCCAGGCACTCGAGATCGCCAAGGCGCTACTGACGAGGCAGTACCAGGGCGCGGCGAACATCACCGCCTGTCGCTTCCTGAGCCACGATCGGGAATACAGAGCACCGGTATGGTACGTGACCTTCCGCGTCGAACGCGAGGGGGTGGACTCGAGGATAGCGGACGCCATCTTCATCAACGCGCGCAACGGGGACGTGCTCTACCCACCGACCGAGTAGGGCGACAGCGCGTGTACCGCACAGGCCGGGCGCAGGACCATCGTCCTGCGCCCGCCCGCGTGTCCGGTGGCCGTGGGCTACGCCGAGCCGCTCTCCCGCGCGCGCAGCTCGCGCTTGAGCACCTTGCCGGTGGCCGAGCGCGGCAGCGTCGCGATCACCTCGATGCTGCGCGGCACCTTGTAGCGCGCCA
>JALGVA010000263.1 GCA_029820295.1 Candidatus Zipacnadia bacterium | reverse complement strand
GCCGGCGCAGATCTCGGTGGCCCCCGCGCAGCCGGTTCCGACGGCGCCGGCGCCCACGGCCGCACAACCCACGCAACCCGCGCAACCGCCTGCGGCTGCCCCGACGCCGGCGACGCCCGCGCCCGCGGCCTCGCCGTCGACGCCCGCGCCCGCGCAGCCCGCACCGGCGGCACCATCTGCACCGGCGGCGCCATCTGCACCGGCGACTCCAGCACAGCCGGCTCCCGCCAACCAGGGCACCGTTGTGGTGGGGCGCATCACGCTCGTCTCGCATGTGCCCGACCCGTCGGAGGTGCCGTACACCGAGTGCCTGACCATGATCAAGTATGCGGTCGAGAGCGTGGAGAGCGGCTCCTATCCGGACAAGGAGCTGCTGGCGGCGTTCTGGGGTATGCGCGACGCGAAGCTGCAGCCCCCCGCGAATTTCCAGGTCGGCCAGCGCCATCGGCTGGTGATCGAGCCCCTCGCCGATCACCCCGATCTGCAGCGCGCCATGCAGGCCGACGACACCAACGAGTTCGCGCTGGCCCCGCAATGGGTGGTCAGCTACAGTACACCGTAAGCCAACCAGACTGGGATGAGTGACGATGAAGATGAGCCGATGTCGCATGTTGATGATGGCTGCCGCGCTGCTGCTGCCGGGAGCGCTGGCCATGGCGGCCCGGGGCGTGCAGCCGACGCCCGAGGAGGCCGCGGCACTGGCCGCACTCAAGGGCCGCATCAGCGGGATGATTGTGTGGGAGAGCAACCGCACGGGGGCATGGGAGCTGTACGTTATGAATGCGGACGGGACCGGCGCCCGGCGGCTCACCTCGCTGGCGACTCCGGGTGACCCGCTCGCCTACAACTCTTACCTGCGCCCGCGCTTCTCACCTGATGGCCGCAGCATCCTCTTCGGCTACGGCAAGGCGGGCGCGCCCGTGGAGTGCTGGATTGCCGACAGCTCGACCGGCGAGGCGCGCAAGCTCTGCGCCGGCAACCCGCTCAACTGGCTGCCCGACGGCTCGGGCTTCCTGCTGCTGCGCGATAAGCAGATCTGGCGCTTCGACCTCGCCGCCGGCGAGGCCACGCTCGCGCTGCCGCTGGTGATCAACGACGCCACCGGCGAGGGCGGCATGGTCGGCTACGTGGTGCCTGATCTGAGCGCGGGCGTCTTCCGCTTCCGCCGGAATGAGTACATCCGGCTGTCCGACGGCGAGGTGGTGAAGACCACCGGCGGCTGCGAGCCGCACCTCACCGCCGACGGCCGCTTCATGTACTGGGTGCAGGGACCCAAGAACTTCCGCGTGTGGGACACCCAGGCGGACGTCGAGCTGCAGATGCTCGGCACGCCCACAGTCGAACCCTACAACTACACCTACTTCCCGACGGTGTCCGAGGACCGGCGCTGGCTGATGTACGGTGCGTCGCCTTCGCAGCACGACCACAACACCAGTGACTACGAGATCTACATGCATCGCCTCAAGAACTGGCAGGCGACCGGCACGCCGATCCGCCTGACCTTCAACACCGGCACCGACCGCTGGCCCAACCTCTGGCTTGGTTCGCGCCGCGTCGGCGACGGGCCCTACGATGTTGCGGGCAACCGGCAGACCAACCCGCCGCCGCCCCCGCTGACCGTCTTCAGCTTCCCTGCCGACGGCGCCGACCCCGACTGGGGCGGCGACTGGGGGCTGTGGCCGCAGGTGGAGGGCTGCGAGGGCGAGGCCACCTGGGTGGCCGAGGACGCCGAGGGCGCCGGTGGCGGGTCGATGCGCGTCACCTACGACATCGGCGCCGACCCGCGAAGCTTCTCGATGTGGTTCGCGCCCGGCCGCAACCTCGACCTGTCCGCCTACGACCACTTCGTCATCTACGCCCGCGGCGACGTGCCATCGTTTACGCTCGTGGTCAAGGATCGCAGCGCCGATCCCGAGGGCGCGACGGATGCCGGCATCGCCGACCTGCTGGTCACCGGCGTGACCGCGCAGTGGCAGCGCTTCGAGCTGCCCTTCGCGGACTTCGTACCCCGCGTGGCCGGCACGGCCATCGACTGGGGCGCAATCAACCACGTCGGCGTGGCCATGATGGCCGACCGCAACGCAATCTCGGGCACGCTGCAGGTGGACAACCTGCGCGCGCTGCCCCGCTGAATGGCGCAGTACCTGAATCCGGCGGAGAGGACTGAGGAACATGCACAGATGGTACCGGCGAGTTGTCCTCGGACTGTGCGGACTCGTGTGCCTGAGTGGCCCGCGCGCGGACGCGGCGGGGGTCGCGCCCAACGATGCCGAGCGGGCGGCCCTGAGCAGCCTCAAGGGCCGCATCGTCGGCCAGATCGTGTGGGAGAGCAACCGCGACGGCCACTGGCAGCTCTACACCATGAACGCCGACGGCACCGGCGCGCGCCGCCTGACCTCCGATCCCGGCAACGACACCGATGCGCGCTTCTCCAGCGACGGCACGCGCATCCTGTTCACGCGGACCGTGCCCGGGCAGCCACCGGCCGTGTGGATCATGAACGCCGACGGTTCGGAGCAGCGGCGGCTGATCGACAACGCCTCCCGTGCGGAGTGGCGCAAGCGCGACCAGGCGGTACAGTTCCTGCGGCGCATCCGGCCCGGCGAGGACTCCTGGGGCACGTGGGAGTATGACTTCACCACACGCCGGCAGGTGCTGCTCTTCCCCATCCCGGGCATCGAGTTCGAGCCCGAGATCCGGGGCGGCCTGGGCAACGATGACGGCACGCGCTTCGTCATCTGGTCGCCCCAGCCGCGTGGGACCTGGGTGTGCTCGCCCGACGGGCGCTTTCAGAAGCTCGTGCACCCCGGCTGCGAGGGGCAGGTCGCGCCCGATCAGCGCTACGGCTACGGTGTCCATGACTCCGGGCGATTCGTGCGCTTCAACCTGTCCGACGGCGGCGACCTGGTGTTCTTCAAGGACCGCACCGGCGAGTGGAGCCACACCTACTTTCCGCGCGTGTCGGGCGATGGCGAGTGGCTCATCTACGGCGCCTGCCCGCCCGACCAGCACGACCACGACACCAGCGACTACGAGATCTTTCTGGTGCCATTGAAGAACTGGTCCACCCCGGATGAGCCGGTGCGCCTGACCTTCAACTCGCGCACTGACCGCTGGGCCGACATCTTCGTGGCGCCCGCGGGGGCGGCCAATCCGCTACCCGATGGGCCCTACGACACCGCCGAGAACGTGGCCATCAACACCCCCGGCCCCATGCCCGCTCCGCCTGCTGCTCCCGCCGCCCCGGCCGCGCCGGCCACCACGGCGATCGCGGGGGCGGTAATGGTCTTCAGCTTCCCGGCCGAGGACGCCGATCCCGACTGGGGCGGCGACTGGGGGCTGTGGCCGCAGGTCGAGGGCTGCCGCGGGCAGGAGACGTGGGTGGCTGAGGACGCTGAGGGCGGCGCGGGCGGCTCCATGCGCATCGCCTACGACATCGGCGCTGACCCGCACAGCTTCTCCATGTGGTTCGCGCCTGACAGCCCCGTTGACCTGTCCGCGTACGACCGCTTCGTGATCTGGGCCAAGGGCGACGTGCCATCGTTTACCCTTGTGGTCAAGGACAGCACCGCCGACCCCGAGGGCGCCAACGACGTGGGCATCGCCGACCTGCTGGTGACCGGCGTCACCGGGCGGTGGCAGCGCTTCGAGCTGCCCTTCGCCGACTTCGTGCCGCGCGTGGCGGGCACCGCCATCGACTGGGGCGCCATCAATCACGTGGGCGTGGCCATGATCGGCGACCGCAATGCAGCATCGGGGACGCTGCAGGTGGACAATCTGCGGGCGAT
>JALGVA010000262.1 GCA_029820295.1 Candidatus Zipacnadia bacterium | reverse complement strand
CTGTGCGCGGTGGTGCTGGCGGTGGCGCTCATGGTCATGGCTGCGCAGGCGGGGCCGCGGGCGGCGGCGGGGGGCGGCACGGTGCGCCCGCCGACTGCTTCCGGCGCGGCGAGCCGGGCGCCGGCGATGACCGAGGTCGCGCGTGGCACGCTTCTTGCGGTGCTCGCGCTGGTGACGGTCGCGGCGTCGCTGCGCGCCGTGCTGGGGCACGCGGAGGACCTGGCCTTCGGGGACGACGTAGTGGCCACGGCCGCGCAGGTGGCCCGGGCCATCGCCTGGCCCGTGCTTGCGGTGCTGACGGGCGCGGCGCTGCTGGACACCATCGCGCGGCGCGTGACGTGGACGCGCGTGGCATGGATGTCGCGGCGCGAGCTGGACGAGGAGTTACGCGACACGGAGGGCCATCCGCTGGCGCGACGCCGGCGGGCGCCGAAACGCCGGAGGAGGCGTCATGCGTAGCGTCCTGAGCGCCCGGCCCTGGCAGACACTCGCGGCCGCGTGGCCGGCCCTGGTCCCGCGCATGGCGGGGCTGGTGCTGGCGGCGGCCGCGGTGCTGATGCTGATGGCCCCGCTGCCGGCGATGGCGGTGGACGTGCTGCTGGCGGTGAGCCTGGGTGCTGCGGCGGGTGTGCTGCTGCTGGCGCTGGCCACGCCCGATCCCGCGCGGCTGACCTCGATGCCGCCGCTGCTGGTACTGACCAGCCTGGCACGGATCGTGCTGTGTCTGTGTGTGACGCGGCTTGTGCTGGTGGCGGGCGAGGGCGGTGGGCTGGTGGAGACACTGGGAGCGGTGGCGGGCGCCGGCGACCCGATCGCGGGGGTGGGCCTGCTCGTGGTGTTGGTGATCGTGCAGCTCGTGATGGTCACCGCGGGCGTCGGGCGCATGGCCGAGGTGGCGGCGCGCTTCGCGCTCGACGCGCTGCCGGGCAAGCAGATGGGGCTGGACACCGCGATCAGCGGCGGGCATTTGTCGGCGCGTGAGGCGCAGGGCGAGGTGACCCGGCTGGAGCACGAGGCGAACTTCTACGGCGCGATGGACGGCGCGGGGCGCCTGCTGCGCGGCGAGGCCGTGGCGGCGGCGGTGATCGTGGCGCTGACCGCGGTCGCCGGCGCGGCGCGTGCCGTGGGCGCGGGCGGTGACCTGGCCGAGGCGGCGCGGCACTACGCGCTGCTGGCGACCGGCCAGGGCCTGGTGACCATCGTGCCCGCGCTGGTGATGACGACCGCGGCGGCAGTGATGGTGTCGCGGTCGGCGCACGGCTCGCCGCTCGTGGACGAACTGAGTGCGCAGATGATGGTCAGCCCGTGGCCGCTGGCGGCGGCGGCGGTCGCGCTGATCGGCCTGGGGCTGCTGCCGGGGGTGGCCAAGCTGCCGACCTTGCTCGGCGGCGCGGCGCTGGCGGTGGGCGCGTGGTGGCTCAGTACGCGGCCGGAACGGCGCGATGAGCGCCCGGCCGCGCCGGGCGACAGCGACGGCCCGGCGGGAGCGGCGGGGGACCTGACAGTCGAGCTGGGCATGGGTCTGCTGGAACTGGTCGAGGAGGGCGGCGGCCTGATGGAGCTGCTGCCGGCCGTGCGCCGGCGCTGCTCGGAGGAGCTGGGCTTCGCGGTGCCGGCGATGACCGTACGCGACTCGCTGCAACTGCGCGCGACCGAGTACGCGCTGGTCTTCCGCGCGGGCACGCTGGCGCGCGGGACGGTGCGCCCGGGGCGGCTGCTGGCGGTGCCGCCGCTCGCGGGGGCGATGCCGGACGTGGGTCGGCCGGCGGAGCTGCCCGACGGCCGCGCGGGCGTGTGGGTGGCGCCGGAGGAGAGCGGCGAGCTGGCGGCGCCGGACTACGAGCTGCTGACCGCCGCCCAGGCGCTGGCGGAGCACCTGCGTATCGCGCTGCGGAAGCACGCGGACCAGGTCTTCGACCTCGAAGGCGCGGCGGGGGTGCTGGCGGAGTTGTGGCGTGAGCGGCCCGCGCTGCGCGGCGCGGCCCAGGCCGCGGGCATGGGTGCGCCGGTCTTCCGCCACGTGTGCGGGGAGCTGCTGCGCACCGGCGTGCCGCTGCACGACCGGCTGTCGATCGTGGAAGGGATCATCGATGCCCTCCCCGGCGGCGTCGAGCCCGAGCGCATCGCGCTCGAGGTGCGACCGCGGCTGGCGGGCATGCTGTCGGACCACCTGGCGGTGGACGGGCGCATCCGGGCCATCGTGATCGCGCCGGAGCTGGAGGACGAGCTGGCGGCGTCGGCGCATCGCGAGGGCGGACACACCGTGGCGGCGCTGATGCCCGCGCGGGCCGGGGCGTGGGTGGACCTGCTCGACCAGGTGGGCAGCGAGCACGGCTGGGGGGGGCCGTTGGCGATCGTGGTCGAGCCCGACGGGCTGCTGCCGCTGGTGTCGCTGTGCCGGCAGGCGCGGCCGTGGCTGGTGCCGGTGCGCGCCATCGATCTGGCGCCGGAGGCGCATGTGGAGTACGTCGCGCGGCTGGAGCCCAGACAGCTCGACTGACGCCCGACGCACAACGCGATGCGGGATCGCGAGAGGCTGGTTGACGTGGCAGCGGAGAGATGTCCGGAGATGCGCCCATCGCTCGCCGCCGATGAGCGCGAGCGGCTGATCCTCGAACACGTCGGGCTGGTGCGCTACATCGTCGGCCGCGTGGCGATCCGCCTGCCCGACTCCGTGGAGCGCGAGGACCTGGAAAGCGCGGGGATTGTCGGGCTGATCAAGGCCGCCGACCGCTTCGAGCCGCGCCGCGGCGTCAAGTTCGCCACCTACGCCAGCAGCGTGATCCGCGGTGAGGTCATGGAGCTGCTGCGCGCGCGCGACTGGGCGCCGCGCAGTGTGCGCCGGCGCTACCGGGAACTGGAGCAGGCCGTGGCGGGACTGCAGCGCCAGCTCGGGCGCCAGCCCACCGAGGAGGAGATCTGCTGCGCCCTGAGGGTAAGCGCCGAGGACTACCGGCAACTGCTCGCCGCCACCAGCTCGCTCGCCGTGGCCTCCCTCGAGGAACTGATGGAGACCGACGAGACCCTCGAGCCCGAGGAGGACCAGCTGCCCGGCGAGCCGCAGTCGTGGGGCGAGGACCCGGCGGAGATCGTGGACCGTGACGCCCTGCAGGGCCTGCTGGCCCGGGCGGTGGACCAGCTCCCCGAACGAGACCGCGTCGTCATCGGCCTCTACTACCAGGACGAGCTGACCCTGCGCGAGATCGGTGAGGTGCTGGATGTGACCGAATCGCGGGTGTGCCAGATCCACACACAGGCCATCGCGCGCCTGCGCGCCAGCATCCAGGAGATGCTGGACGGATAGCCTGCGCCCGCGAACGACCTCCTCACCCCCTCCGCCCGCTTCGCGGGCTCCTCGCCTTCTCCCTGGACCGCCCTTCGGGCGCTCGGGCGGGAGAGGGGGCAGCGTTGCCTGATCGACCTTCGCCGGGGCGTCGGCGTCCGCTGCGTGGCGCAAGCCCCCTCCTGCCTGCGACCGCCTCGTCTGCGGCCGCCCGGGATCGGGGCCTGTACATTACCCACAAGTCGGGACGACTGTGGCGAGGCCGCGCGGTGGACAAGCGACACGCCGCTTCGTCGTACGGAGGAGTGACACCTGCGTGGCTGTGTTGCGCAGGCGTCAGGTTCCATGCAGAAGCCCCCGGGGCTTCTGTTGGGAGTTCGGTGCGCGAACTCCATGCCGGCCCGCGCACGGCCGCAGCGCCAACGGCACACGACGCAACGGCCGGGCCGGCATGGAAGCTGAGGCGCCGGCGCGCCTCACCCTCGCGCGGACGCTGCGCGTCCGACGCTC
>JALGVA010000261.1 GCA_029820295.1 Candidatus Zipacnadia bacterium | reverse complement strand
GGGGCCCTGGTTGCTCAAGTGCATCCCCCCCAACGAGGCGGAGTGGGTGAGCGGAAGTGATACGGCTCGTCGCGGGGCACGTGAGAGTTCGTGGGGCGCGGGGGCGAGTCCTTCTGCGTTGCGGTGCCGGCCGGTGGCGTGTGGCCTGCGCGTAAGGATCATGGCTCTGCGGGGACTTCCGTTGCAGGAGTCCGCCAGCGGAGGCAGGAAATGCCACATCCAAGCCACGTTCTCAGTCTGCCGGAGAGCACGGGAGGTGTCCGCGATGAAGCGGTATCGAGTCACGCCGGGGCTTGTCCTCTTCCTCTGCCTTGCCCTCGGCCGCGTCTGCTGGTCCCAGCCGCAGACCGTGGCCGACCTTGAGCAGCTCCTCGCAGCCGACCTTCCCGCGGGCATTGCCCATGCTGAGCCGTTCTTCGACCGGGCGATGGCCGCGGAGGACCTGGGCACGATGGTCGCGACACTGCGTGCGACCTGGGACGCGACGGGACCGTACGCAGCCTGCCCGGGCGTGGTGGCCCGCATGGCTCGGGAGACCATAAGTCTGGCTCGTGAGCGCGCCGATCTGAACGCAGTGGCCGACGCCTACGAATCATGGTACGGGGCGGCGCGACGTGAGACTGTGTACACAACTCCCTGGTTCGATCCGGTGCTGCTCAAGCGGGTTGCTCGCGTGCGCGAACTCCGCGACGAGGCCGCCGCCAAGGTGGGACGGGAGCTCCCGCCCACTACGACGCCGCCTGAGCCGGACGATGATCTGCTGTCGCAGGGGCTCATCGCCGCCCTCCCCGCCGACCTGGGGGCCCTGGTCACCTCCTCCGTGGAGGCACTGGTGGACCTGCGAGATGCGGAGGCGCTGGCGGCTGCGAGTTCTCTGCTGCGCGGCGTCATGCAGCGCCACGCCGCGCTCCCGGTGCAGACGCAGATCGACACCATCGCCTTCGCTTCCCGGTTCTTCTGCCTGCGCGCGAGTGAGCCACTGGTGCGGCTTGCCCGGGAGATGCGCGAGGGCATTCCGGCGGCGGAACTCGCTCGGGTCCGGGTGACGGTCCGGTCCGGCGCATGGGGAGAGAGCGTCCCCATCTCACTGTGGATGTCCGGCAACCTGCTTCTGGGCTGGCGTGGTAGGGACGACGTCTACCGTGAGGAGCTTGAGTGGTCACTCGACCACTGGTTGCAGCACCCATCACCGAACACCGCGATCCAGAGCAATACGTTCTGCTACGCGCAGATGAAGATGATGGCGCTGGGCCTTCACGGCATGGCTTCGGAGTGGGCCGCGCGTGCGCTGGTTACCGTGGAGCAACTGGCGCCCACAGAGCAGGCCCGGTTCTTCTACCATGGTGGGTGTCTGGTCGGACCGTACACGCCGGTGGGCATCCGCAACGCGGTCATGGTCCGTTGCCTCACGTGCCACGCGATCGATGAGGTCGTGGACTGGCGCGCGAACGCCTACTGGGTCAGGCGTGTCCTGCCTGTGGCTGAGGAGCAGCCCTGGTGGAAGGTAGACCTGGGCCACATGCTGCTGGAGGCATCGGCGCAGGCGGCCGATACCACGAAGCAGATGGACATGGTCGAGGAGGCGGCTCGCCTGTTCGACGAGGCCGGCGCGCCAGGCCTGGCCGCCGAGGCCAGGCTGTGGTCGGAATGGATCGCTACGCAGGACGTCGGCACGTCTTGTCGGCTTCCGTTGATACGTGCGCGGGCGGCGGCCGCCGCGATGCGGTGGGAGTACGTCACCGAGGTGCTCGAGCCGGTCTTCGCCGGGCAGCCGGCATCCCCTGAGGGTGTCGAGGCGGCGGTGCTGCTGACCCATGCCTGGCTCAATCTCGGCGACCGGGAGAAGGCCGGCGAGTGGTTCCGCAAGGCCTCGACCGACATCGACCAGGCCGGTCTGCCCGCGGGAGAGCGGGTCGGACACCTGATGAGTCTGGCGTGGCTTGCCGAGGACACCGACTGGAAGGCGCGACTGCTCGAACGGGCGCGCGAGGCCGCCGCCGCGTCGGGGCTCGATATGCTGCAGGACAGCGTGGACGAGCAGCTCGCCGACGTGGCCATCCAGGCCGGGCGCCTGGGCTCGGCGCGGAGTGCCCTTGTCGACCTCATCGACCGTGCGGAGGCGCGGCGGGAGCGGCTGGCCTTCGACCCGCTGCTGCGCCAGCAGTGGTTCGCGGACAACATCACGCCCTATCGACAGCTCATGCGCGTGGCCGCGCTGCAAGGCGATGCCGAGCTGGCGCTGGCGTGCGGCGAGCGCATGCGCGCGCGCGCCCTGCTCGATCAGCTCGCCTGGAAGAAGACCGACCTGCAGATCAACCTGGCGCCCGAGGTCGCGGCGCGCCTGACGGAGCTGCGCGAGATGCGCCGCCGGGCCTATGCGCTGCTGGCGCAGGTGATGGGCGGTGGCGACTCGGCCGACGACCTGCGCGGCCTGTACATGCCCATCCGGGGCCTCTACATGCCGATCCGCGGGCCGCTCGATGCCGGTGGGCCGGTCACCGACGAGGACGTGGCGCGGCTGCAGGTGCTGCTCGACGCGCTGGCGGCCGAGGAGGCGGCGCTCGAGGGCGCCATCCGCGAGCAGGTGCCCGCCTACGCCATGGCGGCGCAGGCGCAGATCCCGACCGGCGACGCGCTGGTCGCCGAGGTCGCGCGCCATCCCGGCCTCGCGGTGCTGCACTACACCTTCGCCGACCAAGGGCTGGCCGTGACCGCCATCGGCGCCGACGGCAGTGCGCGCGTGCGCATGATCGAGCAGGACGGCAATGCGCTCTACGAGCAGATCGGCAGGTTCCGCGAGGCCATCTGGGAGCGCAGCGACGACGCCATCACGCAGGCCGCCGATCTCTACCAGACGCTGGTGCGGCCGGTCGAGGGGACGCTCAGCGGCGCCGAGCGGCTGTGGATCGTGGCCGATGGTGCGCTGCAGCTGGTGCCCTTCGCGGCGCTGATCGACGGGCGCAACCAGTACCTGGGGGCGCGCTTCCCGATCGCCTTCGCGCCCTCGCTGACGCTGGCGTTGTCGTCGCGCGGCGAGCGGCCTGCACCCTCGCGCCGGGCGGTGATCGTGGCTGCGCCTGACACGGGAGCGCCCGAGCCCGCAGCCGAAGACGACGACGACCGCGGCCTCTACATGCCCATCCGGGGCATGTACATGCCGGTGCGCGGGATGTATATGCCGATCCGCGGCGAGGGGGTGTCTTCGGCGCTCACGGCGATGGCGATGGTGCCGCTGCCGGGAGCCGCCGCCGAGGGCGCGGCCATCGCCGGGCAGGTCCCCGGCGCCGAACTCGTCACCGGCTCGGATGCCACGAAGGCCCGGCTGGCCGAACTGGGCGGCGATTGCGGCATGCTGCACATCGCCACGCACGGCTATGCCGACCCCGACTACCCGGACTTCTCGGGCCTGCTGCTGGCCGCGCCCGAAGGCAGCGAGCTGCCTTACGAGGTGCTGACCGCGATGGAGGTCTACACCTGGCCGCTGGACGCGCGGCTGGTGACGCTGTCGGCCTGCCAGACGGCGCTGGGCCGTGACGTCGAGGGCGAGGGCATCCTGGGGCTGTCGCGGGCATTCATCTACGCCGGCGCCCAAGACGTCGTCTGCAGCCTGTGGCCGGTCTCGGACGAGAGCACGAAGACGCTCATGACCGCGTTCTACGAGGCGCTCGCGGACGGCGCGTCCGTGGAGGAGGCGCTGCAGGCGGGTCAGAACGCGCTGCCGCAATCGGGCGACAAGGCGCACCCGTTCTACTGGGCCGGCTTCATCGCCGTCAGAGGGCCGGGGTAGCGGTCGGGC
>JALGVA010000260.1 GCA_029820295.1 Candidatus Zipacnadia bacterium | reverse complement strand
CAGCGGGAAGGTGCCGTTGTGGGTGCGGATGCCGCGGAAGATCGAGCCCTCGGTGCCGGCGCTGATGCCGCTCACATTCATGCGCACCAGTACCTGCTCCGGCCCCGGATCCTCGTACTTCACGTCGAGCAGCTCGGCGGTGTCGGCCCGCGGGAAGCAGACCGCCTGCGCGTCGATGGGCATCGCTGGTCCCTCCTGCATGGGCGGGATGCGGGTACATCACCTGCACGCTCCTCTTCGCCTCGCGCCGGAGCGTGCCCTGCCGCGCCGAGGGCAGGACTTCGGCCGGCTCTCGCGGAAGAGCGCACGCGCACTCACGCGGGAGAGGAGCATGAGCATGCGCTACGAGCTGCGCCGCGCCACCGCCGAAGACGCGCCGGGCATGTTCGAGACCCAGGTGGACGCCTTCGACCTCGCCGACAATCCGATGCGGCTGGAGCGCGCCCGGGCCTCGGTGTTCGGCCACCCCGAGGCACACATCGTCATGGTGGACGACACCGGCCGCGTGGTCGGGCTGGTGCACATCGGCGACACCTGGATCAACGTGGGCAAGTGCGCGGTGCTCAAGGGCGATGTCGGCCATGTCTCGATCCGCACCGAACTCCAGGGCGAGGGCCTGGGCACCCACATGATGCGCTGGACGGTCGAACACCTGCGGGACAGTGGCTACCATCTGTCACGCCTGGGCGGGCTGATGCACTTCTACTCGCGCTTCGGATACGAGCCTTTCCCGCGGCGCTTCGTCGAGATCGACCTGCAGTCGGTCCACGGCGGTCGCCGGCAGATCCCGGCCGCGGAGGTCTACCCCGAGCCCGAGGGCTTCCCCGGGACCGTGCGCGCCTACGACGAGGTGCGCGACTTCGCCGCCCGCGTGCGCCTGCGCTACCGGTTCGACCACGGCCGCTCCGGCGCGCAGCAGGTTTCGCCCGAGGCCGAGCCGCCCGCGAGCCCCGCGCCGCCCGACCCGGACGCCATGCGCTGGGTCTACGAGCGCGAGGGGCAGGTCCTCGGCTGCCTGTTCGCGGTGGAGAGCCCCCTTGAGGCCCGGGGCGAGGAGACCGTCTTCTCCATCGCCGAGTTCGCCTACGATCAGGCGCACCCCGACGCGGCCGGGGCGCTGATGCGTACGCTCCTGGCGCGCGCGGCACGGTGCGAGCGCGCCCGGGTGATCTCGCGCCTGCCCTTCGATGAGATGCTCACCGAGGCGCTGCAGCTCGCGGGCGTGAGCCTGGCGCGCAAGGAGCTGCACCAGGCCGTCGCGGGGAACATGATCCTGCTGCTGGACCTTGCGGCGACACTGCGCCGGGTGGCGCCGGAGCTGACCGATCGCCTCGCCAACAGCCTGGTGGCGGGCTGGGAGGGCGCGATCGAGATCGCCATCCCGCAACGCGGCGCCTGCCCCGGCGGCGACCCGAGCGCGGTGACCGCGGGTGGCGCGCTGCCGGGCGAGGCCTGCTGGCTGGTCATCGCAGGCGGGCAGGTGAGCGTGGACACGGCGCCCGGGCCGGCGGAGCTGGCGCTGCGGATGACGCAGGCGCATTTCGTGAAAGCACTCTTCGGCATCGCGGCGCTGACAGAGCTGCCGTGCGTGCGAGCGCCGGACCTCTCCCCCACGCACCGTGGCGTGCTTGACGCGCTCTTCCCGCGCACGAAGACGGGCTCTGGGCCGTGGGGCTGAGTTCAGTCGTTTGGAGGGGAGGGACTACGCTCCCTCCCGGCCATTCGACGAGGAGGAGGTACGCCGATGAGCGGACGGACCTGCATCGCCTCTGCCCGCGCAGCGGTCCTCGGAATGGTGTTGGGGACGGCGGTCTTAAGTGCGCTGAGTCTGCTCGAGTCGTGGTTTGACGCGGGAACAACCGCGTTCGTGATTGTGTACTACCTCGCGCCTTCAGTCGGCGCTGCGATGGCTGCGAGGAGCGCGGCCCTGAAGGCGGGTCGGCGTCCCGGTGACGCGCTTCGGGCCGCCAGCATTGCTGGTGCCTCCATCGCGTTCGGAGAGGCGGGCTTCGTGTGGCTCGCATGGTGGGCCGAGACCTCATCGCCGAGACCAGGCGACCCGTGGCTGGCGCCGACGGCACTACTGGCCCCGATCGTGCCCGCGATCCTGCTCTCGGCTGTCGGCGTCATACTGGCGCGCAGGACGGCCGGAACTGCTGAAGCCCCGGAGCCGCGACCGCGCGCGGCGGTGCTGATCGGGCTGATGCTTCTCGGCGCCGCGCTGGGGCTGCCGCTTGGCTTTTTCGGCGCCATGAGCATCGGGATGCTGTATGCCGAGTCCGTAGGCACGTGCTCGATTGGCGCGATGGGCCACGCAATGCTGAGCGCGATCATCGGGCCACTTATCGGCGCGTGGATGGGACGCTGGGCCGCAATCAAATGGGGAGCAGCGCTCTTCAGGTCGGTGACCTGATAGTGGCTATGGAGAGCGACGGCCATGCCACGCACCATCGCTCTGACCACGCTGCCCACACTCACCGGCGCACAGGTCGCGGCCCCGGGCCCTTCGGCGCAGGGCACGGGGCGGGGGCGAGCCACATTGACGCATCTGCGCAGAAGCTCGGCATGCGGCCCATTGGTCGTACGCCCGGCCGCTGCGCGAACGACCGCAGGGCCGACCTCGCCACCCGCAGACGACGCGGGCGGCTCGTGCGGCCCCTCCTCATTGCGGCCGATCATCCGCTCTCGCCTCTGAAGGTCTCCGCGCCCTTCATCGCGAACCTGAGCACGGGTGATGTCACGATGGCCGACGAAGGACGGCTGACCAACGCGGAGCTGGCGGTGGTATGCCGGCAGTTCGCGACGCTGACCAAGGCCGAGATCAACATCCTCGAGATTCTCGAGACGCTGCGCGAGCAGACACAGAGCCAGTTCTTGCGCGAGGTGCTCGAGCAGGTGCAGCAGGACGTCGAGATGGGGCACACGCTCGCGACGTCGTTCAGCCGTTACCCGAACACCTTCAGCCCGTTCTTCATCACCATGCTGCGCGAGGGCGAGCTGGAGGGGGAACTCGATCGGGTGTTCGACGATCTGGCCGAGCACTATGAGACACGCCTCGGCGACACGCCGGATGCGCGTCGTCCGGCGCGCGCGGGACTGTTCGACTGGGAGGCGGCGGCCTCGGCCTTCCAGTGGATCTTCATCTGGCTGTGTGCGCTCGCCGGGGTATGCGCGCTGGGCGCGGGGCTGATCTGGTACGCGACCCCCGCCGGACCGGGCCCCGGCCTGCCGGGTCAGGCGCTGCCCAACATCCTGATCTTCATCGGCATCGTGATGGGCCTGGGTGTGCTGGTGTTCACGCGGGGACGCAGGCGGAGGTAGGGCGGAGAACCGTAGGGGCCCGCCAACGGCAGCAGCCTCCTCACCCGGAGAGCGCGCACGGTCTCACTGAGTTCGCTGCGCGAACTCTTGCCCCCCTCTCCCCGGCGCCGCTTCGCGGCGCAGGCAGGCCATGTACACACATCTCACAGTGGCGCACAACTGCCTCGAACGTGCCCCTGGACGCCGAGCTCCTGTCCGCAAGCCGTACAGAGGGCCCGCTGCGAGCGCCGCAGGCGCGAGCAGTGACGCCTGCGCAACCCGGGTTACGCAGGTGTCAGGTTCCATCGCGACCCGGCCGTCCGGTCTCAGCACGACGAACCGCCGGGCCGGCATGGAAGCTGCGGGGGCCGTCGCTCCGCTCGGCCCCTCGGAGCGGCCCCTCCTATGGGCTAGCCCGGACTATTCATGAATCGTCTGGTCAGGTGTGGTTGACGAGGGTCTGAAGCGTTTGGTGAGGTGGTTCGCGACTGAGTGATGGTGGCCGGGGTGGAAGGCGCTCGATC
>JALGVA010000102.1 GCA_029820295.1 Candidatus Zipacnadia bacterium | reverse complement strand
CGGTCGCGTATGGTAAGATGTACGTGGCGAGGATCACCCTGCGGGATGCGTGACGCCCGACAAGGTTTGAGCCAACACTTGCCTACTGGGAGCCCGGCTCCGCCGACGGCATGACACTTCGCCCTGAGGGGGCTCGACCCCCTCCACGCGAAGATACGTAAAGTCGGCGGGAGGGCGCCCCCCGCTTCCAACGGGGTTCATAACCCAGAGGGCCAACGGTCATCGCGGGGCCCTCGCCATCCTGACCTTCCCCCGCCGCGTACCGACACCTCCCACCACACCCGTCGCGGCGCCGTGCGTGGAGTTGCAGCCCATGCGAGAGAGCCTCTTCGACAGCAGCGGGGTCGAGCCCAGCGCGCCCCTGGCGGCGCGCATGAGGCCGCGCTCGCTCGAGGAGATGGTCGGCCAGCGCGAGGTGCTGCGCGAGGGCTCGCCCCTGCGCCGCGCGCTGGAGGCCGACCGGCTGCCCTCGATGATCCTGGTCGGGCCCGCGGGCACCGGCAAGACCACGCTCGCGCGCATCATCGCCCATCACACCGCCTCGCACTTCGTGCAGCTCTCGGCGGTCGAGGCCGGTGTCGCCGACATCCGCGAGTCCGCAGCCGCCGCCCGCGAGCGCCGCGCGCTGCATGATGCCGGCACCATCGTCTTCCTCGACGAGATTCACCGGCTCAACAAGGCCCAGCAGGACTACCTGCTGCCGCACGTCGAGGAGGGCACCTTCACTCTCATCGGCGCCACCACCGAGAACCCGTTCTTCTCGGTCATCAGCCCGCTGCTGTCGCGCTGCCGCCTGATCACCCTCGAGCCGCTGGCGCCCGAGGACCTGCGGGTGCTGCTCGATCGCGCCCTGGCCGACGCCGAGCGCGGCCTCGCCGAGATGACCCCGCGCGTGGATGATGAGGTGCTCGACTACATCGCGCAGTCGGCCGGCGGCGACGCGCGGCTGGCGCTGGGGGCGCTGGAGACGGCGCTGCTGACCACGCCGCCCGGCGAGGACGGGGCGCGCCACGTGGACATGGCGGTGGCGCGGGCGGCGCTGGACCGGCCGGTGGTGAAGTACGATCGTGCGGGCGATGAGCACTACGACACCATCTCGGCGTTCATCAAGAGCATCCGCGGCTCCGACCCGGATGCCGCCATCTACTGGCTGGCGAAGATGCTCGAGGCCGGCGAGGACCCGCGCTTCATCGCCCGCCGGCTGGTGATCGCCGCAGCCGAGGACGTGGGGCTGGCCGACCCGACCGCGCTCAGGGTTGCGGTTGCCGCGGCCGATGCGGTAGAATATGTCGGATTGCCGGAGGGCCAGATTCCGCTGGCCCAGGCGACGATTCACCTCGCGGTGGCGCCCAAGAGCAACTCGGCGTATGCGGCCATCGCGCAGGCGCGTAATGACGTACGCACGGAGGGCGGGCGACCGGCGCCAGACCACCTGGCGAGCGGGCCACGCGCGGGCGGGAGCGATGCTCAGTACCTCTACCCGCACGACTACCCGGGGGGCTGGGTGCGGCAGAGCTACTGGCCCGAGGGGATGGCGCCACGGCGCTACTACGAGCCGGGCGACAGCCGTCGCGAGCGGCTGATCGCCGAGCGCCTGGCCAGGCTGAGGGGCAGCGGCGGGGACGCCGGTGCAGGCGATGCTGACGCGGCCAACGACGGCGAAGTGGGAGGGCGAGAGGCTTGAGGATCAACACCGACGCCATCGACGACCAGACCGTGGTCTGCCGGCTGGCCGGGGAGCTGGACGCCTACACCGCCCCTGATCTGCGCGACACGCTGGAGGAGCACGTGCGCTCCGGGGTCGCGTGGATCATCGTGGACCTGGGGCAGCTCCGCTACCTCGACAGCACGGGCCTCGGCATCCTCGTGGGGGCGGCCAAGCAGTGCCGCCAGGCCGGTGGCGACCTGGCCGTGGCCTGTGACCGGCGCAATCTGCTCAAGATCTTCCAGATATCCGGCACGCAGGAGATCCTCAACGTGGTGGCGGATGTCGAGGCGGCCCATGCGCGCCTGCAGGAGCTGGCGCGGGGCCGCGAGACGGGCGCCGGCGATGCCGAGGAGGGGACGTAGTATGTCCTCGAAGACCGCCAACACCGTCAAGCTGGTGCTGCCCGGCCGCTCGGAGTTCCTGCAGGTCGCGCGTCTGGCCACCGGCGGCGCCGCCGCCCGTGCGGGCTTGAGCGTCGATGACATCGAGGACCTGAAGGTGGCGGTCGGCGAGGCCTGCACCAACGTGGTGGACCACGCCTTCCCGGAGAGCACCGACGAGGACGACCGGCGCATCACCCTGCGTATGACCGTCGGCCGGGACGAGATCACGGTCGAGGTCGAGGACGAGGGCATCGGCTTCGACCCCGCCGAACTCGAGCGCGGCCGACGCGACAGCTACGACGGCGACGGCGGCCTCGGCTTCTGGCTGATCAAGGAACTCACCGACTCGGTGCGCATCGAGAGCGCGCCCGGCAGCGGCACACGGGTCATCATGGTAAAGCGCGCCTCCAGGTGACCCCATGAGCGAACGCCTCCAGGACCTGTCCACCCAGGAGCTGTTCCGCCTCCTGAGAGCCACGGGCAACCCCGCGGTGCGCGATCACCTGATCCAGCGCCACGAGGGGCTGGTGCGCCACGTCGCCAACAGCTACCGCGACTCGGGCGTGCCCTACGGCGACCTGGTGGGCGTCGGACACATCGGCCTGGTCAATGCCGTGGATCGCTACGACCCCGAGCGCGGCACCAAGTTCGCGACCTTCGCGGTGCCCACCATCCGGGGCGAGCTGCGCCGGTTCTTCCGTGACTCGACCTGGGGCCTGCGCGTGCCCCGGCGCGTGCAGGAGCTGAGCCTGCAGGTGCGCGAGGCCCGGGAGGACCTGACGCGCACCCTCGGGCGCTCGCCCACCTACGCGGAGCTGGCCGCGTCACTGAGCGTCTCCGAGGAGGCCGTCATCGAGGCCGTGGAGGTGGCCAACCAGTACGAGCTGGCCAGCCTGCAGGACCCGAGCACCGAGAGCGCCGACGAGGACGGTGGCCTGTCGGTCGCCGACCGCGCGGGGGAGATGGACCCGAACCTGGAGCTGCTCGACGACCGCGATGAGCTGACCTGGGCGCTGTCGAAGCTCACGGCGCGCCAGCGTATCATCATCGTGCTGCGGTACTTCCAGGAGATGAGCCAGCAGCAGGTGGCCGACCGCCTGGGCATCTCGCAGATGCACGTGTCGCGCCTGCAGCGCCGGGCCATCGACCAGTTGCGCGCGATTCTCGAGAGCCGTCGGGAGAGCGAGCGGTAGCCGTGCGCCTCGCCGACCGGCCGCACCATGACCCGCGCCCGCCACCGGGCGCGGGCCGCCGCAACGCAGGAGAGATCATCGCAGATGAAGTGCCAGGAGATCCGCGACAGCTTCCTCGACTTCTTCGAGGAGCGCGGGCATCTGATCATGCCCAGCGCGCCCCTCGTCACCGATGACCCGACCACGCTCTTCACGGTCGCGGGCATGCAGCCCTACATCGCGGCCTTCCGCGGCGAGGAGCGGCCGCCGGCCCCGCGCGTGGTCAGCAATCAGAAGTGCGCGCGCATGGGCGACCTCGAGCGCGTCGGCCGCTCCGCCACCCATCACACCTTCTTCGAGATGCTGGGCAACTTCTCGTTCGGCGATTACTTCAAGGAGGGTGCCATCGAGTTCGCCTGGGAGTACGTGGTGGACGTGCTCGGCATCCCCCGCGACGACCTGTGGATCACCGTCTTCGAGGACGATGACCAGGCCGAGGAGATCTGGCACAAGGACATCGGCGTGCCCTTCGAGCGCATTGTGCGCCTGGGCCGCAGCGAGAACTGGTGGCCGGAGGAGCGCTGGGAGGGCCCGTGTGGACCGTGCACCGAGATCCACCTCGACTTCGGCCCCGGCGTAGGCTGCGGCGAGGCCACCTGCGGCCCCGCCTGCGACTGCAACCGCTTCGTCGAGCTGTGGAACCTGGTCTTTCAGATGTACACCGAGGCGCCCGACGGCACGCTCACCGAGCTGCCCAGCCCCGGCGTGGACACGGGCATGGGCTTCGAGCGCCTCGCCATGATCCTGCAGGACAAGCAGTTCAGCACCGAGACCGACGAGATGTGGCAGATCATCGAGCGCACGGTGCAGATCGCGCGCGAGGACTGGGGCCGCGACATCAGCTACGGTCGGGACCCGGACGTGGACGTGGCGCTGCGCGTCATCTGCGACCACGCCCGCGGCGCGGCCATGATCACCGCCGACGGCGTGGCGCCCACCAACGAGGGCGCGGGCTACGTGCTGCGCCGCTTCCTGCGCCGCGCCTACCGCTTCGGGCTGGAGCTGGGCGCGAGCGGCCCGTTCATGCACCGGCTGCTGCCCACGGTCGCCGAGGTCATGGGCCAGGCCTATCCCGAGCTGCGCGCGCGCCAGGAGTTCTCGGTGGGCGTGGTGCGGCGCGAGGAGGAGCAGTTCGCCACCACGCTTGCGCAGGGCATGGAGCGTCTGCGCGGCGTCATCGAGATGCTCCAGAAGAAGGGCTCGACGCAGATCCCCGGAGAGGAGGCCTTCCGCCTCTACGACACCTTCGGCCTGCCGCGCGAGATGACCGTCGAGATCGCCGGCGACTACGGGCTGACGGTCGATCAGGATGGCTTCGACGCCGCAATGGCCCGGCAGCGCGAGCGCTCGCGCGCGGCGGTCGTCGGCCTGGCCGTGCACGGCGCTTCGTCGGTCGCAGCGAAGCTGGAGCCGACGCAGTTCGCCGGCTACGACGCGACCTCCGGGCCGGCGACGGTGCAGGCGATCGTGGTCGAGGGCGAGCTGGTCGATGAGCTGGCGCAGGGCGCAGAGGGCGCGCTGGTGCTCGACGTGACGCCGTTCTACGCCGAGCGGGGCGGCCAGGTCGGCGACGTGGGCGAGATGGTCGGCGAGAGCTTCCGCTTCGAGGTGACCGACACGCAGCCGCTGGGTGAGGCCGTCGCGCACCTGGGCCGCGTCGCCGAGGGCACGGTCACCGTCGGCGCGAGCGTCACCGCGAGCGTGGACGAGGACCGCCGCGCCGCCATCCGCCGTCATCACACCGCCACCCACCTGCTGCACGCGGCGCTGCGCCAGGTGGTGGGCGAGCACGTCAAGCAGGCCGGCTCGCTGGTCGGCCCCGAGCGCCTCCGTTTCGACTTCTCGCACCACGAGGCGGTCAGTCACGACGAGCTGGTGCAGGTCGAGGAGATGGTCAACCGCTGGATCGTCGAGGACCTGCCGGTGGACATCGAGTTCATGGACCTCGACAAGGCGCTGGACGAGGGCGCGATGGCGCTCTTCGGCGAGAAGTACGCCGAGAGCGTGCGCACCGTGCGTGTTGCGGGCGCGAGCTTCGAGCTGTGCGGCGGCGTGCACTGCCGCCGCACCGGTGAGATCGGCAGCCTGCGCGTGCTGTCGGAGAGTTCGGTGGCGGCGGGCACGCGGCGTATCGAGGCGGTCGCGGGCCTGCCGGCGGTGCGGCACTCGCGCGCGGCCGATGAGGCGCTGAGCGCGGTCGCGCGCGCGCTCAATTGCCCGATCGAGGAGATCGTCGAGCGTGTGGACGCCCAGCGCCGGCGCATCCGCGACCTCGAGCGCGAGGTCGAGCAGGCCCGGCAGATGAGCGCCAGCGTCAACGTGCCGGACCTCGTGGCCGCCGCCGAGGAGGTCGCGGGCGTGAGGCTGGTGGCCCGGCGCATCTCCGGCGGCGACCGCGAGATGCTCAAGAGCCTCGCCGACGAGATTATCGAACGACTGGGCAGTGGTGTGACGGTGCTGGCCGGCGACGCCGACGGCAAGGTCGCGCTGGTGGCCAAGGTCTCCGACGACCTGATCGAACGCGGCGCGCACGCCGGCAACCTTGTGAAGGGCGTCGCTGAGGCGGCCGGTGGCGGCGGCGGTGGTGCGCCTCGGTTCGCGCAGGCGGGCGGCGGCGATGTCGCGAAGATAGACGAGGCCATCGCCGCGGCGTCCGCCATCTTCGCCGGGCAGCTCGAGGGATGAGACTATGCGTGCGCTGGGTGTGGACGTGGGGGAGAGGCGCATCGGGCTGGCGGTGAGCGACCCCTCCGGCCTGATCGCCTCCCCGCTGGGCGTCCTTACCCGCGACGAGCAGACCGACGCGGTGGCCGAGGTGCTGGCACGCGCGCAGGAGGTGGGCGCGCAGGTCATCGTGGTGGGCATGCCCATCGACCTGCGCGGCGAGGCGGGCGTCGCGGCGCAGCGCATGGGCGAGTTCGTCGAGCGCCTGCGTGCCGCGGGCCCGCTGCCCGTCGAGATCTGCGACGAGCGCCTGACCAGCGCGGCGGCGGCGCGCGCCATGCAGGAGGCGGGCCTGACCGAGCGCGACCGTCGCGGGCAGATCGACAAGGTCGCGGCCGCGCTGATCCTGCAGACCTGGCTGGACCGTCGGCGCGCCGAGGCGGAGCGCGATGCGTAAGAGCCTGGTGATCATCGCCATCGTCGTGGCGCTTGTCGGTGTCACGGTCGGCGTCGGGGTGGGCTGGTACCGCGAGATGCTCCGGCCTGCTGCGCCGAGCGGCGACACCCGGATCGTGCACATCGTGGAGGGCAGCGGCTCGGCGGGCATCGCCGAGCTGCTGGAGGCCGAGGGGCTGATCCGCGACGCGCGCGCCTTCCGCGTCATGCTCGGCCTGACCGGCCTGCGCGACCGGCTGCGCGCCGGGCATTACGAGCTGGCGCCGACCATGGGCGCGCGCGCGATCGCCGAGAAGATCGCTTCCGGCGAGATCGCGACGCGGCGCATCACCATCCCCGAGGGCCTGCGCCTCGAGCAGATCGCCGCGCGCCTGGCCGAGGCGGAGCTGGTGGCGAGCGCCGGGGAGTTTCTGGCGGCGGCGGTGCCGGCGACGGTGGCCGACGCCGTCGAGATGCCGCTGCCGCAGGGCACGCTCGAGGGCTACCTCTTCCCGGAGACCTACGACTTCACGTACGATGGCGGGGCGGACGCCATCGTCGTGCGCATGGTGCGCGAACTGCAGAGCCGCTTCGTCACGCCCAACCGTGAGGCCATCGCGGCGCGCGGCCTGAGCCTGCACGAGATCATCACGCTGGCGTCGCTGGTCGAGCGCGAGGCCAGGGTGGACCGCGAGCGCGCGCTGATCGCGGGCGTCATTCAGAACCGGCTCGACCGCGGCATGCGCCTGCAGATCGACGCGACCGTGCAGTACGCGCTGCCCGAGCACAAGCCGCGGCTGACCTTCGAGGATCTGCGCGTGCAGTCGCCTTACAACACCTACCTGCATGCGGGCCTGCCGCCCGGGCCGATTGCGGCCCCGGGCCTGCCGTCGCTGATGGCGGCGCTGCAACCGGCGCAGACCGAGGCGTTGTTCTACGTCGCCCGCCCGGATGGAACGCACGTGTTCACGCACACCTATGAGGAGCATCTGCGCGCGATCGACCAGATCAGGGGAGGGTGATCGATGGGCTGGCTCGACCTGTGTGTCCCCGATGAGGTCGTGCGCAGCGTGGAGGAGATCGACCTCGACGCGCTGGCCGCGCGCGGCTTCGCGGGCATGGTCATCGACGTGGACAACACGCTGCTGGCGCATGGGACCTTCGAGGTCGAGCCGGCGCGCCTCGAGTGGATGCGGCGTGCCATCGAGCGCTTCTCAGTCTGCCTGCTCTCCAACTCCATCTTCGGCAAGCGCGTGCGCTGGCTGCGGGAGCTGCTCGAAGTCCCCGGCATCTCCGTGTGGAACTGGAATCGCAAGCCCTTCAGCGGCGGCTTCCGCCGCGCCCTGGCGCTCACCGGCACCGCGCCCGAGCGCACCGTGATGATCGGCGACCAGCTCCTGAGCGACATACTCGGCGGCAACCGCGCGGGTCTGCACACCATCCTGGTCATGCCCATCCACCCGACCGAGTTCGTGGTGACGCGCCACGTGAACCGCCGTCTCGAGCGCATCATCCGCGAGCGCCTCGCCGCGCGCGGGATCAGCATGCCCGAAGCGGGCGACGAGGCCGAGGAGGATGCCCCCGATGCCTGATACGCACACCCGGCTGGTCGGAGTCATCGGTTCGCCGATCGAGCACAGCCTCTCTCCCGCCATGCACAACGCGGCGCTGCGCGAGATGGGGCTCAACTGGGTCTACCTGGCCTTCCGCGTCGAGCCCGGCCGCGTCGGCGAGGCGGTGCGCGGGGTGCGGGGCCTCGGCCTGGTGGGCCTGAATGTCACCATCCCGCACAAGGACGCGGTGGTGGGCTACCTCGACGAGTTCGACGAGGACGTCGAGGCGCTGGGCGTCGCCAACACCATCGTGCTCGAGGAGGACGGGCGCCTGGTCGGGCACAATACCGACGGCCCCGGCTTCGTACGCTCGGTGCAGGAGCGCGGCCACGAGATCGCGGGCCGGGCGGTCGCGCTGCTGGGCGCGGGCGGCTCGGCGCGCTCGGTGGCCTTCGCCTGTGCGCGCGCCGGCGCCCGCTCGCTGGCCATCCTCAACCGCACGATCGAGCGCGCCGAGGGCGTGGCCGAGCTGGTGCGCGCGAAGGCCGGCCTCGCTGAGGTGGACGCGCTGCCGATCAGGGGTGAGGAGGCGCGCCGGGCGGTCGAGGCGGCGGACGTGGTGGTGGACTGCACCTCCGTCGGCATGTACCCGCACGCCGAGGTCGATCCGGTCATCCCCGGCGCGTGGCTGCAGCCCGGCCAGCTCGTGGTGGACCTGACCTACAATCCCATCGATACGGTGATGCTGCGCGCCGCGGCGGACGCGGGCGCGGACACCGTCGATGGCGCCGGGATGCTGGTGCACCAGGGCGCCATTTCGCTGCAGTACTGGAGCGGCCACCGGCCGCCGGTAGAGACCATGCGGCGCGCACTGCTCGACGCCCTGGGCGCGAGCGACTGACCGACCAACACGGAGGCGATGACATGCGGCTTTCGCTGATGACCTACACGGTGCACGCCGGCCAGCCCGGTGGGCTGGCGACACTTGAGGAGATCGCCGACTTCGCGCGCGAGGTCGGCTTCGCGGCGCTGGAGCTGTCCGCGCGCGATCTGGACGCGAACGCGCCGGCGCAGGCGCGCGAGATCTGCGCCGCGCGCGACCTGGCGATCTCATGCATCAACGGCCCGGCCGACCTCGCCGGCGCCAATGACGCTGAGTTGGCGGCGGGCCTCAAACAGGGGCGCGAGCTGATCGCGGCGGCGGCGGAGATGGACTGCCCCGTGGTCATGATCATCCCCGGCCGCGCGACCGGCGCCGAGGACAAGCCGCGGGCCGCGGCGCGCATCGCCGAGGGCCTGCGCGAGCTGGTGACGGTCGGCGGCGAGGCGGGCGTCACGGTGAGCATCGAGGATTTCCCCAACCCGCTGGCGCCCTACGCGTCGATCGAGGAGGTCGGCTACTTGCTGCGCGAGGCGCCCGGGCTCGGCTTGACCTTCGACAACGGCAACTGGCTGATCGGCGGCGACGACCCGGTGGCGGCCATCGAGGCCTTCGGCGACCGCATCGTCAACTGCCACGTGAAGGACTGGGAGTACCACCCGAACGGGCGCATCCGGCTTCCCGATGGCGCGCTCATTCGCGGCGGGCTGCACGGCGAGGGGCTGCTCGACCACGGCGCGATCCTGTCGGCGCTCGTCGCGACCGGCTACGACGGCGCGCTGGCCTTCGAGTACGAGGGGCCGCTGGATCACCTCACCGCGACGCGCCGCGGCGCCGCCTACTTGCGCGGCGTGCTCGCAGATCTGCAGGTGGACCTGGGGTAGGCGCGCCGGATGAACTCGCTGTGATGCAGTGCGTGCTGAGTGAGCAGGAGTACCGTGGTCTGAGCCGAACTCACATGCAGGATGGCGCAAAGGACTCGATCCGGGTCGCAGGAGGGGCTGAGATGATGCGAATTGCAGTCATGATGTGCGTCGCGATGGTCGCTGCGGTGCTGCCGACGGGACCGCTGGCCTGGGCGCAGGACGATCAGGGGGTGGCCGCGGTGGACATCGCGAACGAGGGGCAGGCCATGGAGCAGGCGGCCGACGAGGCCAACTTCGAGCAGGCCTTCGTCCACGCCCAGCGCATCCTCGGCGCGGCCGGCGGAACCATCGAGGGGCGCACAGCGGACGAGTTGTGGTACATCGGCCTCGCCCATCAGTACCTCATGGGCCAGGCCATGGACGCCGCCGTCGCGGCCGGGATAGCAGGCGATCGGCAGAAGGTCGCCATCCGCATCGCCGACTCGGTGCTGTGCCCCTATGAGGATGTCCGGGTCGTCTCGCACGGCGAGCGCATCAGCCTGAGCGACTACCTCGTCTCCGGTCAGACGGTGATCTTCGACTTCTTCAGCCAGTTCTGCCCGCCCTGCGTGCAGATCGGGCCCTACATGGAGAACCTCGCTGAGACGCGCGATGACATCGTGCTGGTCACGGTGGACATCAATCGCCCGGGCGTGCAGGGCATCGACTGGAGTTCGCCGGTCGCCCAGCAGTTCGGCCTGCGCAGCATCCCACACTTCAAGATCTACGGACCCGACGGCAACATGCAGGCCGAGGGCGATCAGGCCTACAGCATCATCATGCAGTGGCTGCAGTAGGCGCAGGGGCCGCGCCCCCGCGTGCGGAACCATCGCACGGGCGCCCGGCCCGTGACATGCGCATCACGCCGCACCGGCGCCCGAACGGCCGGTGCGGCTGCCACTTTGCCCGGAGGCTTGGCCCATGACCACGCTCGCGCACCGCCGCACCCGGCTTGCAGCCGCGTTCATCCTCGTGTCCACGCTCGCCGCCTGCGCCCAGGACGCGCCCGGCGTGCTGCGCTTCGAGGCCGAGGACATCTCGCAGCCGACCGACGCCTGGATCGAGAACCGCGACACCGAGGACCACTGGAACCTGTGGTCCACCGACCAGGATGCTCAGGCCAAGTGGTCGGAGGGCATCGTGCTGCGCTCCCCGGCGGTCACGGAGGACCGTGAGCGCCCCGAGGATGGCGCGCCGCCGCTGCACTCCGTGGTGACCGGCATCCTGCCGGGCAACTGGAGCGTCGAAATCGGCGGCGTCGGCCGGCCCATGGGCGTCTCTTTCGATGGCGAGACCTGGAGGAAGCAGACCGGCCGTGTCCTGGGCGAGTTCGAGATCGCCGACGGACGCTTCGAGCTGTGGGTCGATGACCGCTACGCCGCCGATGACCCCGAGGGCCGCGGGCCCTGCTACTACGACTACCTGCAGTTCAGCCCGGCGCTGCCCGCGCACAACGGCGTGCGCAACGGCGGCTTCGAGGTAGCCGCGGACGACACCATCCCCGGTTGGGCGTGGTGGACCCGCGAGGCCGACGCCGGCAGCGCGCGCTTCACCGACGAGGCCCATGAGGGCGCGCACGCGGTGCTCATTGAGCACACCGGCGAGCGCGACTTCGCCTTCAGCAACGGCGGGCGGCTGGACGTCGAGGCGCGCGCCAAGCTCACCGCGTCGGCGTGGGTGCGCACCGAGGGCCCCGGGGAGCTGCGGCTCTCGATCGTCGCGCTCTCCGGCGGTGAGGTGGTCGCCTGGAGCATCGGATCGGATGGCGCGACCGGAGCGGGCGAGTGGACGCGCCTTCAGGCGCCGGCGAAGGTGCGCCGCGGCATCGACCAGGTCTACGTGCGCTTCACCGGCAGCGGCGAGGTGCGCGCATGGGTCGATGACGTCACCCTCGAGCGCGGCTGGCCCGAGGTGGTGCGCGCCGACCGGCCGCCGGTCGAGGGCTGGGCCACCGAGCGCGTGGTCGAGCCCATGGGCCGCGGCCTGGTCGCGGTGCCTTGGGCGGGCAATCGCGTCTACCTGAGCTGGCGGCTGCTCGCCGACGATCCCGACGACGTGGGCTTCCACGTCTACCGGGCCATCGGGCGGATGCGGCCCGAGCGCCTGACCGACGAGCCCATCACCCGCACCTGCGACTTCATCGATGCCGAGCCGGTGGCCGGCCGGGCGAACTCCTACTTCGTGCGGCCGGTGGTCGATGGCGCCGAGGGCGACGCCTCGACGGTCGTTGACGCCACGCCCTCAGACGAGGGCCAGCCCTGGGTCTCGATCCCCCTGCAGGGCGACTACACCTTCCAGAAGGCCGGCATCGCCGACCTCGACGGCGACGGGCGCTACGACTTCGTCATCAAGCAGCCCAACGCCAACATCGACCCCTACGAGCTGTACTGGGAGCCCAGCCCCGAGACCTACAAGCTCGAAGCCTGGCTGGCCGACGGCACCTTCCTGTGGAGCTACGACCTGGGCTGGGGCATCGAGCGCGGCATCTGGTACTCGCCCTACATCGTGCACGACTTCGACGGCGACGGCCGCGCCGAGGTCGCCGTGAAGACGGGCCCGGACGGCGACCCGCGCGATGAAGACGGGCGCGTTACCAGCGGCCCGGAGTACCTGACCATCCTCGACGGTATGACCGGCGAGGTGCGCGCGCAGGTGGACTGGCCCTCCCGCGACGAGTTCCCGAGCTACAACTACGCCTCGCGCAACCTCATGTGCGTCGCCTATCTCGACGGCAGGACCCCGTGCCTCATCGTCGATCGGGGCACCTACAACGTGATGATCGTGGCCGCCTACCAGTTCCACGACGGTGAGTTGCAGGAGCTGTGGCGCTGGCGTGACAGCGACGAGGGCGGCATGTACCGCGGTCAGGGCGCGCACTCGATGCATGCGGTCGATGTCGATGGCGACGGGCGCGACGAGGTCTTCCTGGGCTCATCGGTGCTCGACGACAACGGTGTTGGTCTGTGGTCTACGGGCATGGGCCACTGTGACCACCACTACGTCGGCGACATCGACCCCACGCGTCCGGGGCTGGAGGTCTACTACGGCTACGAGACGCGGCAGAGCGCGGACGGATGCTGCATGATCGATGCCGCCACCGGCGAGTGGCTCTGGGGCCTCGATGAGCCCACCACCCACGTGCACGCCAGCGGCATGTGCGCCGACATCGACGCGCGCTTCCCCGGCATGGAGTGCTACTCCGGTGAGCGCGACTTCCCGGAGAAGAAGTGGCTGTGGTCGGCGCAGGGCGAGCTGATCGAGATGACGGACCTGGGCGGGCTGTCTCCGCGCGCCGTCTACTGGGATGCCGACCCGCAGCGCGAGCTGGTGCGCGGCGACCGCGTCTTCGACTTCCGCGGCGCCACCCACGCCGACTGGATCCGCGGCAGCATCGTGGGCTTCGCGGATGTGCTGGGCGACTGGCGTGAGGAGATCATCGCGACGCTGCCGGGCGAGCTGCGCATCTACGTGACCACCATCCCGGCCGAGGACCGACGCGTCTGCCTCATGCAGGACCCGATCTACCGCGCCGACGTCGCCATCCAGGCGATGGGCTACACGCAATGCCCCATGACCGGCGCCTGCTTCTCCGCCGGCGTCGCCAACCTGGCGCTGGCCATCGATGGCGGCAAGGCGCCCGCGGGCGAGCAAGCCAGCGCCGAGGTCGTGCTGACCGCTCCGGCGGACCGGGCGCTGCGCGGGACGGTTCGGCTGGCGGCGGAGGAAGGTGTCATCCTCGGCGCGGACGCGGTTGAGGTGGACGTGCCGCCCGGGCAGATCGGCCGCTATCCGTTCGCCCTGACGCTGGCGGCCGGCGATGCGCTGCTCGCCGCAGCCGCGCGGCAGGTCACCGCCCGCTTCGAGGGCGAGGGCGGGCCGCTGACCGGCGTGCTGACCGTCGAGCCCCTCGATGAGCCGATGGCCGATCGGCCGCGCACCCAGGCCGAGGATATCGCCGCGCAGGGCGGCGGCGAGGTGCAGCTCCGCGAGGACAAGGTCGGCGCCGACGGGACCTGCTTCTCGCACTGGGACGCGCCCGGCCACTGGCTGGAGTGGACGCTCGCCGCTCCGCAGGCCGGCCGCTACCTGCTGGCGGTGCGCTATTGCGCGCAGACCGACGTGTGCCGGTCGGCGGCTATCGACGGCGAGTCGCTGGGTGAGTTCGCCTTCCCGGCGACCGGCGGCTTCAGCAGCGAGCGCAGCGACTGGCGCCATGCGCTGCTGCGCGATCCCGACGGCAAGCCGCTGGCGCTCGAGCTGGCCGCCGGGGAGCACACGCTGCGTCTGACCAACGCCGACGGGAACGGGATGAACGTGGACTATCTGCTGCTGCTTGCACAGTAGGCGCACGGAGCGATTGCGATGGCCGAGCGTGCGAAGTGCCCGAAGTGCGGGGCCGAGGTCTTCGCCTCGGACGATGTGTGCATGGACTGCGGCGCCGACCTGGTGGCCGCGCGCCAGGAGCGCGAGCCCCTACCGGCCCGCCCCGCCCCGGAGGCCGAGGCCGAACGCGAGCCGCGGCGCGAGGAGCCGCCGGCCCACGAAGCCGATGAGCCGTCGCCGCTGCGCTGGCTGTGGGTGCCGCCGATGCGGGGCGCGTCGCGCTACCCGATCCTGCGCGCCTACCAGTACGTCTGCATGCTCTCGGCATGGGGCAGCCTGGTGACCGGCGCGGCGATCGTGGGCATGCTGATCATCGGCTGGATGGATCTGCGCCGGTTCGTCGGCGGGATGCCAGCGGGGCTGGATGCCGTGGCGCTGGCGGCGACGGTGGGCGTCATCGTGCTCTGGTCGGTCTTCTGGGCATTCACGCTGCGGGCGCTGGTCGAAGGCATCCAGGTCTACCTGGACATCGAGAGCAACACCCGCCTCAGCGCCGAGGCGGCGGAGGCGGCGATGGCGAGCGCATCCGCAAGCGCGTAGCTACTCGACCGGCCCCAGGTCCTCGACGTAGATATCGTCGAACCACGCCGTGTCGGGCGACTCGACGTTGTAGAGGTAGAGCTGCGCGCGGGTGAGGTCCGGCGGCGTCTCGAAGGAGTACTCCAGCGTCTGCCACTCGTTCGGGCGCGTGGTGTCCATGTTCGCGCGCATGATCGGCAGGTCGCCGCTCTCACCCGCCATGGTGATCGCGGTCGAGTGCACGCGCGCGTCGAAGCCGCTGCGCCGCGCCTGCACCTGCAGCCGGTAGCGGTGAGCCGGCTCCAGCCACAGCCGCTTCGCCCCGTACTGGTACTGCTCCGACGGCCCCAGCTCCAGCACCCTCGTGCCCTCGAAGGCGAACTCGCTCTCCGTCCCCACCGCCTCGAACGAGCCGTCCAGCGCCACCGGCAGCGCCAGGAACTCGCGCGCGATCGCGGGCCGCCCCTCGCGCTCGATGCTCGCCTGCAGGCGCACAGTGTACGAATGCGCGCGCAGGCTCTGCACCGGGAAGCGCAACGTCTCCGCCTCGCCCGGCTGCAGGTCGAAGGCCAGCTCGGTCTGCGCCAGCGGCAGCGCCTCACGCGCGGCATCAGTCTCGGCCTCGCGTGGCTCGGGGAAGCCCAGGTTCTCGAGGCGGCAGGTCCCGGCCTGCACCTCGGCCGACAGGTTCAGCAGCGTCACCGCCACGTGCGGCTCGCCGTCGCGCACCAGCCGCATGACCGGCCAGACCGCATTCTCGTCCGTGGCCTCGCCGACCAGCAGCACCTGCGCGGCCATCGCGTCAGGCGCGGTAAAGCGCACCAGGCGGTCGAAGCGGCCCTGCATGCCGACGAGGTCCAGCGCGCCCGCGTCGCCGTCGATGGTCACGTAGAAGCCGCGCGCGATGCCGCCGAGCACGCGGTCATCGGTGCTGATGCGCACGTCGCTCAGGCACCGGCGGTTGACGACGGTCACCAGTGAGCCGCGCCCGACCTCCGCGGGCAGCTCGAAGCGCCGCACCTGCACGCGCGGGTCGCTGACCGAGAGCCCGGCGGTGTCCATGAAGCGCGCGTGGTAGAGCCACGGCGTGAAGGTGCGCTGCAGCGTCAGGAAGCGTATGCCGTCGGTGTGCGGCACGCCCACGAAGTCGTAGCGCATGCCTTCAAGGAAGGTCTCGGCGAAACGGTCGAGGGCCTCGCCGCCGGAGCCGGCGTTCGCCAGCCCGTGGATGAACACGCGGTCGGGGAAGGTATAGCGCATCACATTGCGCCCGCCCCGGTAGACGCCCGAGCACATCGACGCGCAGTAGAGGCCGGGCAGGTCGCCCATGCCCTCCATGGTGGGCGCGTAGTCCGGGAAGACCTCGCGCGCGCTCTCGACCACGGTGCGCGCAATGCGCAGCCGCCCCATGCCCCACGAGCCCTCGCCGTTATGCCCGCGCGCCGGATCGTAGCTCACCTCGGCGCCGCCGGTGCCCAGCACGTCGATGTAGCAGGCGTTGCAGCCCCAGTCGCGCGCATAGCGATCCACGATCCAGCCGCGCAGGTACTCCGCCCACTCCGGGTCATTGCACCACACATCATGCCACCACATGACCGGCGCCGCGCGCTCACCCTTCTCGTAGGTCTCCTGGTGGGCATCGACCTCGGCGAGCTTCGCGTCGATCTCCGCCTGCGGCGGCGGCCACGGGTCGGCGACGCCCGACGGGTCGCCCACGAGCTGCATGCGCTCGTAGAACTCGCCGGTCGGCCACGGCGTGTCGCGCGGGTAGTCGGACTTGCGGAAGTGCCCGAGGAACCAATCGGTGGCGATGGGCAGGCGGTCGAGGCGGTCGTAGATGAAGTAGGCTCCCACGTGCCCGCCACGCGACACGATTTCCCGCGCGGCCGCCTCCCACGCCTCCCGCCCGCCGAACAGCGGCGACGGCTCGGCGAAGTCGTGGCAGCACGGGCCCCAGTCGTAGGAGAACTGCCCCCACACCTGCACCCAGTCGAGGCCGATGGCGCGCGCCTGCGTGAGCAGCCCCGGCAGCTCGCCGAAGCTGAAGCCGCGCGCGGTGTTCATCGCGCCGAAGTTCAGCCAGCCGTCGAAGTCGGCCATGAAGGCGGGGTACTGCGCCCGGCCGAAGGTCTCGTCGAACCACGCCGCGTAGCGCTCGGCGCCCGCGTGCCAGCCGCCGCCGTGCGCCATGACCACGAACGGGTAGGTGCGCTCCTCGCCGGGCTTGATGTCATCGAGCTTGCGCAGGGCGAAGCTGAAGCTGTCGGCGGCGAGCCCGCCCGCCCGCGAGGTGAACCGGCAGTTGTAGGCCTCCGGGTCGTGCGCACCCACGTAGAGGCCCAGCTCCCGGTCGTAGATCTCCTGCCAGGGCATGACCGCGCCGCCCGAGTAGGTCTCATCGCGCAGCGGCTGGTAGCCCGGCTGCACGGTCTCGTGGCCGAAGGACTGCATGCGGAACTGCACATCGTCGAGGCCGGAGCGACCGATGCGGCAGCGCTCGATGCGCGGGCAGGTGACCGCGACCACGTCCGCCGGGCCCTCCAGCGGGCGCACGGTCACGTCGATGCGGAAGCCACCCTCCTCGGCGGGCACGATCGCCTGCGTGACCTCGGCCCGGCCCATGCCCTCGACCGTGAATTCCCACGTGGCGGTCAGTGAGTTATCACCGACCTCGACCGACCGCGGGGGCGTCTCGACCGCCTGCGGCTCCTGCGGCTGCTGCACCCAGCCGCGCTTCTCGACCAACTCGATAGGCACCTCGGTCATGCTCACCGGGTCCACGCGCACGATGCGCCGCTCGCCCGCGAGCTTGAAGTCGATGGCGATCAGCGGTCGCGCCACCGATGGATATGCGACGGCCTCGCCGGTCTCGGCGTCCTGCACCAT
>JALGVA010000259.1 GCA_029820295.1 Candidatus Zipacnadia bacterium | reverse complement strand
CGCCACCTTGCCGCCCGCCTCGACGGCGATCGACAGGCCCTCGTTCGGGCGCAGCGGGGCGGGCAGGTCCACGTCGAAGCAGCCGAAGGGACGGTAGACCGTCTTCCGCACCCACGGCGTCGGCTGCTCGGGCACGCAGAAGTCCGTCGCCACCGGCTGCCCCGGGCCCGATGCCGGGGCCGAGAAGCTGAGCGCGCCCGTGGCGCACGGCCAGGTCTCGGGCATGTCCAGGCGGATCGTGCCGGCCACGGCCTGCGGCAGGAAGTTGTAGACGCGCGCCAGCAGCTCGTGGTCACCATCCGGCGGCAGCAGCTTGCCCCTGGTCACGGGCTGGGCGGTGGGGAATTCGGCCACCGCGAAGGTCTCGATCATGCGCGGCTGCTCGACGCCGGTGAGGGCGTGGGCCGCGCGCGCCTCGAGCACCGCCGCCCACCATGCGCCGCGGTGATGGCCGCCGCCGGCGCTGACGAGTGCGAGCCGGCGCTCGGCGCGGTCGAGCAGGCGGTCGGCGCCGGGGCAGCGGACGCCGCCACGGGCGTCGGGCACGCGTCGGCGGGTCGCGCGCACCAGCTCCCGGACCTTCGCCATGTCCGCCGCGCTGACGTTGTTCATGCGCCACCAGCGCTCGCCGGCGCCATCGGCGATCTCGCCCAGGTGCTCGGCGAACTGCGCCAGCCGCCAGATGGTGTTGGTGTGGATGGGCTGCAGCCCGCCGGCCTCGCGGGCGTTGCGCGCTGCGGTCACCATGCCCTCGCCGACGGCACGCTGAGCGGCGAAGAAGGCGGAGGCGCCGTGGGGCGGACGGCGCTCCCACGTCTCGCAGGCGTGCCGGACCGCGGCGCGCACGCGGGCGGGGAAGTCGGCGGCGATGCACGCCGCGGCGTCATCCTCGAGCGGATCGACGTAACGCGAGTCGGTGGGGCTCTCGTGGCCCATCTCGGTGGTGAGCCAGCGCTCGGCGGCGGCGGTGGCGGCCCGGGAGAGGTAGCGGTAGCTGGCACCCACGACGGCCACGGTATCCTGCGACAGCTCGACGGTTGCGGCGGCGCCGCGCAGCGTGCGCGTGCCCCCCAGCGGGTCGATGACGCAGGCGGGCCCGCCCAGGTCGAGACGGACCGTCTGCGTGGGGCCGTCGGTCCACCCGACGATCATGGGCACGCCGCCGCGCATGAACAGCTCCAGACGCGCCCCCGCCGGCGCCTCCAGCGGGCCGACGTAGTGGGCCGATTCGAGCAGCCAGCGCGCCACCGCGAAGCCGACGTAGGCCGGACGCGGCACGTAGCGCCCGTTCTCGTGCCAGACCAGCGCGTACGAGCAGCGGTTGGTGCTGATGCAGCCGCCGGTGCAGCCCGAACGCACGTAGAGGGGCTGGCGCCAGGCGCGCAGCGTCGCCGCCAGGCGCACGATGAAGCCGGCCTCGTGCGCGGAGTCCGCGGCGTGGAAGTCGCACTCAGTGAAGGCGCTGTCGCGCGGGACCCCGCGCGACCACCACGCCTGCGGCATGTTGCGGAACCAGTGCATCAGCTCGTAGTCGGGATCGGAGCCGAACGGATGGTAGGCGGCCATGTCGAAGTAATCGCCGCAGCCCTGCCAGAAGGTGTAGTTCATCTCGGTCAGGTGTCCGCACGAGCCGTAGACCACCGGCACGCGCTCGCGGGCGCGGATGGTGCAGTAGGCGATGCGCAGCATGTCGAGGTAGCGGTCCCAGTCGCCGTAGTAGAAGTTCTGGTCGGCCTCGCTCCAGATCTCCCACGCGATGACCAGCGGTCGTGAGCCGCGCGGCAGCGTGTCGGTGGGATGGGAGGCATCGACCCTGATGCGCCGGTTGAGCAGCCTGCCGGACATGGCGTTGATGAAGCGGTACCACTCGATGGTGCCCGCGGGCTGCCAGGTGTACCACGCGGTCGCCACGCGGCCCTCGGCGTCGATGGGGCGCTGACCATAGGCGCGTGGCGTATGGCCGGTGAGTATGGTGAGCTGGATGCCGCGCGTGCGGGCGTCGGTGGCGAACTGATCGACCCAGGCGAGATCGTACACGCCCGGCTCGCGCTCTACCTCCGGCCAGGGGAACTCGGCGCGCACGTGCCGCGCGCCCACCTGGCGGTAGATGTCCCACTCGGCGGCGCACCGGGGCTTGTACCCCAGGCCGAAGATGCCGCCGTCACCGCGCGCCTCGTCCGGCGGCGGGAGCACACAGAATACGTCGCTGACCACCTCGCCGGACTCCAGCGTCAGGGTCAGCATGTAGAAGCCCACGCCGGGGCGTTCGCGCACGCGCAGCGCCGCGGCATTGCCGCCGCCGAGCGTTATCTCGCCGGACGCGACCTGCCCGCCGTGGTGACGGGTGACGACCCACGTCGCGCCCTGCACCGGGCGGCTGCAGCGGACCACGAACTCGATGGCCTCGTCGCGCAGGAAGGTGGCGGCCGGGCGGGCGGTGGTGATCTCGAAGCCCGCCGGCAGCTCAGCCGCCGCCGGGCACAGCCCCAGGAGCAGGGCCGGGACGGCCGACCCCGCAAGAACACGCAGCCTGCGGAAGAACATGCATGGTGACTCCTTCTTCCCGGTGCGATGCAGGAGCGCGCGCGGGTTGGGGTGCCCGATGTCGCGCCATCCGAGAGGTACATCGGCCGCGTGGGGCGACGGGTTGAGGCGCAAGGGGAACGGCAAGGGCGAAGGCAGCAGCGACGGTGACGGTGCGGGGGAGCTTGAGCCGTGACGTGGGTGGCGCGCCGACGATGGACGGCTCGCGCAATATCAGCGGGACAGCACGGGCGCCCGCGGGCGCGAGGCTGTTGGACGGCAACGGTGGACGCCGCGTGGAGATGGGGAACGGCGCCCGGGCGAGGACGCCCGGGCCACGAACAAGGCGGACGCTGCGTGTGCGTGCGGAGCGGGGCTGCTTGCCGGCGGCCTACCGTGGCCGTTGTCGTTCGTCGTTGGCTGACCGCGGGTAGCCGGCCGTCGCCTCGATCACGTCCCCGAAGTCCTCGAAGGGCACGTAGCGCACCCCGTCCTCGTCCATGAGCTGCGCGAGATGGTCCTTGGCGAAGACGATGTCGGCCTGCAGCGCCGCGCAGCGGTCCGAGTAGCCGTCGCCGATGTAGATGGTGCGCTCGTACTCGAGCTGCAGCCGCATGAGGTGGCGCGTCTTGCAGTTGCCGCACTGCATGCAGGCCGCGTTCGAGTGCGGGAAGTCGATCACGACGCCCTCGTCGGTCAGCTCCGCGCGGTTGACGTAGCGCGTGATGCAGTCGCGGCGCACGCCCGGCCGCGGGTCGTCCTCGCAGATCGTCAGGCCCAGGCGCTCCAGCATCCGGTCGAGGTAGAAGCTCAGGCCGTCGCTGGCGACCACCACCTCGGCGCCGGCGTCACGCGCGCTCTCCACGAACTCCGGGAAGCGCGCGTCCAGCTCGATACTGTCGATCAGGGCCAGCAGCTCGTGCGGCGGCACGGTGACCAGCCCCCACTGCCCGGCGAGGCATTCGATGGAGCTGATCTCGCGGTCACGCCAGCGGTACTCCCAGTCCCACGCCTCATGCAGGTCCAGCGTGTCGAAGACCACCCAGCCGGTGTCGCGGCGGGTGATCGTGCCGTCGAAGTCGCTCATCACCAGGTCGCCGGGACGCAGCCGCAGCTCGTCCGCGGACCAGGCGTTGCCCTTCGTCTGTGCCATGCAGTGGTCCCTTCGGGACGCGTCGGCTCGTTCGCGGCGGCCATTATAGCACAACCCCCGACCGCGGGCGAGGTAGCCGCGCGCGCTATGGGCGCGAGGCAGGACTGCGGGCAAGGGCCGGCGGCTGGCGCACTGCGACGGCCTCCTCCCCCGGCCCGATCCCGCTTTGGGGCGGGATCGGGCCACCC
>JALGVA010000101.1 GCA_029820295.1 Candidatus Zipacnadia bacterium | reverse complement strand
ATCGAGCGCCTTCCACCCCGGGCCACCATCACTCAGTCGCGAACCACCTCACCAAACGCTTCAGACCCTCGTCAACCACACCTGACCAGACGATTCATGAATAGTCCGGGCTAGGGCGCGCGCCAGACGGTAACGACCGGGCGGCGCCGGAACGCCGCCCGCCCTCAAGGCAAACGGCACCCCACCTTGCCGTCAGGAGGGGCGGTCCTCCCGGACCGCCCTGCCGTTCGCACACAGCCGTGGGTCCGGTCGGCCCGACGTCCACGACAACGACCGGGCGGCATGGGAACGCCGCCTCTCCTGACGACGGCCGGCTACAGCGCCCGCACCTCGATGCGGAAGCTGCCTGCGAGCAGGTCGAGCGTCACCGTCGCCGGGTCGGCGTCGAAGCTCACATCCACCGGGCTCTCAATTCCCGCCACGCGCACCATCCCCGGCTCGACCGGGCAGTGCAGTGTCACCTGCGCCGCCTCCGCGCAGGTGATCGTGGCGCGAAACAGCCCTCCCTGGGTAACCGCGCCTGCGCTCACCGGCGCGCTGGCGGCCACGAGCGTCGCTTCCCCGAGCGTCAGGCTTGTGCCATCCACCAGCCCGAAGCGCGGCGCGCCCAGACGGCTCTCGCGCACCATCGCCGCTGCGCCCGCGAAGCTTATCTCGCCCACGACCGCGCTGCCGTCCGGCGAGATCGCAACCGTGTCGGTGCCGTCCCCTGCGCGCACCTGCACGGCCGTTCCGCCCTCGCACTGCGCCGGACGCGTCGCGAGGCGAACGCCGCCGCGCGGCCCGGCCGCCATCACCCACGCGATCGTGCCCTCCCCCATCGCGCCGGCCGACGCCGACAGGTAGTGGCCGTAGGCGTCGCAGTGCGGCTGCTGCCGGTGTTCGAAGACCATCGTCTCCGGCTCGACGAGACGCATTACCGCCTCGCCACGCCGCGTGACCGTCGCCTCCTGCCCCTCGCGTCGCTCGCCCACCGGCAGCGGCCGATCATCGACCGCGAACTGCCCGTCGGGCGAGGTGTGCAGCAGCAGCTCGATCTGCCGCCGCTGGCCGTCGGTCGCGATCTCGTCGAAGATCACGCAGTATTCCGGCGCTACCGACACCACGTGCCGCAGCCAGCGGCTCAGACCCGGGTAGCACTCCGACGCGTCGCCCACCGCGTAGTCCATCGCCGCCGTGGTCGCAAAGCCGGTCACGTGCCCGCGCACCGGCTCCTGCCCGTAGCCATCGACCAGGATCGCGTTGTGGCCGAGCGTCCCGTAGGTGTACTCATGCCGGGCCACGACCATCTCCCGCGTCAGGTTCTTCCCCGGCGGGTAGGCCATGTCATAGACCTGGTAGCCCGGGTCGGTGAGCAGCCACTCGTCGTTCCACGCGAGGATGAAGCTGTTCTGGTCGAGATGATTGTGGTGCGCGACATGCCCCGACTTGAGGGCCAACAGGCTGCCGCTGTCGCCCCACCCCGAGCGCATCGCCACCCAGTCGATATCGCGGAAGTGCCGCGCGAGGGGCAGGTCGTCCGGCGGCCGGGCGAGGGCATCGATCTCCGGCCCGCTCTGGCCGGCCTTGCGCAGATACCACGCGGCCACCGAGCTGCCCTGGACCTCTACGAGGGCGCGCGCCATGTCGAGCAGCGCGGGCGAGCAGCCCGCCGGGCCGCCGTTATCGCCGAAGTTGGCCACGCTCCCGCCGCCGGGCACTACGAAGTAGGCCGGGAAGTAGATCGCCTGCGACAGGTAGCGGTTGTCCAGCAGGCTCACGCCGGCGATCGCGTCGGCCTTGCGCACCAGGTACATGAGGTTGTCCACGGCCGCCGAGCCGTAGCCGAAGCCCTCGACCAGGCCGCCGTCGACGCCGCCCTGCTCATCGAAGAACCGGCGCGCCTTGTCCAGCGCCTGCGCCAGCCATGCCTGTGCGCGCTCGTCCTCGCCCAGCAGCAGCAGCCCGGCCACACCCAGCTCGGTGTTGATCATCGCGTAGCCGTTCGGCCAGGCGTCGGGCTCCGAGACGTAGGAGGCCCCGTCATTCCCGTAGTCGGCGATGAACTGCGCGCCCTTCTCGGCGATGGCGCCGACGATGGTCGCACGATCCTCGTCGGGCAGGTCGTGCCAGAGCAGATCGACGGCCACGCACATGCCGCGCGTGAGGTGGTGGGTGTCGAGGCACGGCTGCCTTCCGTACCACGGGTCGGTCCACTGCCGCCAGCCGGCGACGGCGAGCATCAGATCCCGGCACCACGCGATGTACTTGCGCTCGCCGGTGAGCACCCACGCGCGCGCGGTGCCCTCCATGTAGCGGCGCAGCTCGCCGCCCAGCCCGGTCCAGTAGGGCCAGCCGTCATCGTGCTCGGGCGGGAAATCGGGCTTCGGCAGCGAGACGTAGTAGTCCTCGTAGACCGTGGTGCGCGTGCGCGCGATGATGTCGTCCCCGAGGGCGCGCGCGGCGGCGACGGCGTCGGGGTCGGCGCGCAGCTCGTCGATCTGCTCGGCGGTCAGCTCCAGCCTGGGATGGTCGGGCCGCAGCAGCGCGAAGTCATCGGCCATGGCGCTCACCCCGCAGGCGATGGCTGCGTACACGATGGCAATGGCGGTCAGGCGGCTCATGCGGTCACTCCTGGTTCGAGGGCGTCACGAGTGCACGGAGGCGATTCGACGCGCGGCCACCGTGCGCCTGTCGAAGCCGTCAGTCCTGGAGAGGACCACGGACCTTGGCGGTCACTCCAGCCGCAGCGCACATACCTCGCCCTGGCCGTCGAGGATCACGCGCAGGACCGCGCCGTCGCGGGTCAATTGCCCCGGCCGCTCCTCGCCGTCGAGCGTCAGCAGCATCGCGCGGCTGACCCCGTCAGGCCACGGGAGGGCGCTCGTGTCGATGGCCAGCTCCCACGGCGCGTGCTCCTCGCGGCGATCGACCACGGTCACGACCGCCGCGGCCGGCTCCTGCCGCACGAAGACGCGCGCGGCGACGCGCTCGGGCATGCCCGACAGCCCCAGCGTGTCCATCATCCGTCCGCCGTAGACCACGTCGCGCAGCTGCGCGCGCAGGGCGATGAGCTGCTTCATATGCACCGCGTAG
The DNA here is from genome assembly GCA_029820295.1 of Candidatus Zipacnadia bacterium. Lineage (GTDB taxonomy): Bacteria > Armatimonadota > Zipacnadia > Zipacnadales > UBA5352 > JALGVA01. The sequence continues at coordinate 14,628 of JALGVA010000101.1, read as the reverse complement.
GGGTCATCCATCGGCAAGTCCTGTAGGCCCAGCGCGTCGAAGCGCTCGCCGTTGAGGAAGACGAAGTTCATCGCGTCCTTGTGGCGCGGCTCCGCGAGGTCCGTCCAGATCTGGCCGATGCCGGTCCAGCGGTTGCAGGTGCCCGAGAACACCGGGTAGACGTCGCTGAGCGAGTAACAGAAGATCTCCGGTCGCGACCACTCGCCCGAGCCGAAGGACAGCTCGGTGCCCAGGCACCAGTTGGTCCAGGGCATGAGCGCCGCACAGGCCACGCCCTCGTAGAGCATCGGCCCCACGAATCCGGCGTCGCGGATGTGCTGCAGCAGGCCGATCTGCGCCCCGCCGGTGCTGGCCGGGTGGTCGTGGAAGCGGCTGAACGAGGCCGGTTCGATGCCGTAACCGTGCACCGGGAAGCTGTCGAGATACCACACATCGGCGCCGTACTCGTCCTGCCAGCGGGTGATCCAGCCCGCCAGGTAGTCGCGCCACCACGGGGAGCCCGGGTCCATGGGCCAGTAGCCGTCCACGTAACCGCCCAGGCTGTGCCCGGCGGCGGCCCCGGGCGCGCGCACTCCGTCATGGCCGACGAATACGTGGGGCGCGACCTCCTCGTAGAAACGCGGCAGGTCGGTGATCTCGTCCTGCAGCCCGTACTGCTCGATCAGCGCCTGCAGCGCCGGGTTCTGGTCGATGCCGCCATCGAAGCAGATGGCGTTGGAGTAGAACCCTACGTGCCCGCCACCCGCGTGCACGCCGGCGATGCCCTGCTTCAGCTCCTCGACCGTGCCCAGTTCGGGGTTCGGGTAGAAATAGCAGTAATAGGCGTTACCCAGCACCATCTCCGCCCAGAGCTGGATGTAGCTCAGGCCATACTCCTTGGCTGTCGCCAGCATCTCGGGCAGCCCGGCGAAGGTGTAGGTGGCACTGCCCGCCCCGACCCACCCGTCGCACTCGGCCAGCCACTCGGGCTGCTCCCGCGGCGGCGTGTTCGCCAGCGCCCAGTCACGGAAGCGCTCGGCCACCGGATGCCACCGGCCCTCGTGCACAGTCAGCTCGATTACCGGCGATACCCAGGTCTCGCCCGGCTCGAGCAGCGCCCACCAGCGGTTGCCCAGCGCCATCGCATCGTCGTCGCCGCGCGCCAGCACCTCGAGCTGGCAGCGGCCGTCGGTCAGCGGCGCCAGCGACACCCCGCCGCCCGCGTCATCGAACAGGTCCTGCCAGGGCACGCAGGAGCGGCCGGGGTACTGCAGCACGCGCGTGGCGCCGATGGCCGCCGCCGGGTTGACCAGCTCCTCGCCGTGGACCAGGCCGGTTGCCAGCCGGTCATCCTCGGCGGACTCGCCGATGCGCAGGCCGCTCACCATCGGGAAGGTGATGCGCGGGATGCGGATGGCGGTCGAGGGCCACAGCGGCCGCGCGTTCGCCACGGTCGCCCGCAACTGCACGGTGGGCGCGCCGTCAGGCAGGTCGGCGGTGACGGTCGCGCGCGCACCACCGAGCAGCTCGTACTCGATGGTGAAGTGCCGGCCGCCGTCGGCCTCTTCGAGGCGCATCTCGCGCACGGTGCTGTCGTCGGCGGGCGCCCGGGTCACGTCGGCGTCACGGTAGAACCATGGATTGAGGGTGTAGCTGAGCGTCTCCGCGGTCAGCAGAGGCTCTGGCGCCACCTGCGCGCGCGCAACCATGGCGCGATCGGGCGCCTCGATGGCCAGCACCCCGCCGGTCGCCCCGTCGAAGACCACGCGAATGCGTCCGTTCTCGAGCACGTAGACGGCCTGCTCGGGCTGGCGCATGGTGACGCTGGCGGGCAGCGTCGGCACCTCGCCGTCCACGATCTGCGCGGTAATCGTGTATTCGCCCGCCGGGAGTTCGGCGACATCCAGCGACGTCCGCGCGACGCCCTCGGCCGCCCGGACCTCAGTGGCCAGCGCAGGCTCCGCGGCCCCCGGCTGCCGCACGTCGAGTGCGACCGGCTCGTCCTCAACGCCGATCGGGAGCAGCACCTGGACGCGCCAGCGGCTGTTCATCTCCGCACGCTCCACATCCACTGCGGGCCGCCCCGCCAGCCGGCTGATCTCGATGTCGCTCAGCGGATGCGAGTAGACGCGCAGATCGTCGATGAGCGTACGCGCCTCGGGGTTGGGCACGTGCCAGCCATCGTCGCCTACCTTGAAGGTCGCGCCGACGCTGTCGGGCACCACGATCGCGCCCTCCTGCCGGGCGGCAAGCTCGCCATCGACGTAGATGTGCAGTCCTCGGGGGGACCAGGTGGCAGCGAGATGATGCCACTCGCCCGGCCGCCAGCCGAGGTCCAGGGCCTTGGCGATGCCCACGCGCCCCTCAGCGTCGGAGCAGCGCAGCAGCAGCCACCCATTCTGGTAGTACTTGTAGAAGATCAGCCAGTCGCGGTCGCCGTCGGCCCCGCCCGATTCGAAGAAGCTGTGGAAGGCCTCATCGTCGGGCGTCCAGTTGACCGGCTGCACCCACAGGCTGACTGTCCCGGACATGGGCGACAGGTGGCCGGCACTCGGGTAGTGGATCAGTGGCTGCCCGGCGCCCGCGACCAACGCCTGGCCCAGGCGCCCGGCCTCGAAGCTCGGCTCGCCGCCCGCGACCTCGGCCGGCTCGACCGCACCGCCCGATCCGCCGGCCGTGAGCGTGCCGTCGAAGGTCGCGTGGAAGATCGGCTCATCCTGCGCGTTCCCCAGGGTCGCCGCCGTCGCCAGCATCGCGATCACCAGCCATCGCAGCATCGCCATCACCGTCCCGTCCAGGTGTGCCCGCAAAGCGCACATTGCCCCATGCCTACGGCCCGCACCTCCATCAGCTCGGGCAGGTCGCGCGGCGCCGGCGGTCGAACCTGCGCCCGTCGCGCCAGCGCCGCGCGCCGTGCGGGAGGCCGCGCCCACCGATGCGCATCCTGCTGCGCCCGGTCCGCCACGGGGTCGTCCTCAACTACCTCGGCCAGCTCATGATGCTGCTGGGCGCCGGGCTGGCTGTGCCCGCGGTCATGGGACTCGTGACCACCGAGTGGGCGATGCTCGTCGCGCACCTGGGCATCGGGGCGGCGGTCGCCGACGTGGGCTGGCTGCTGCAGCGCTGGACCGTCGAGTCCGCGATCCGTCCGGTCGAAGCGCTGGTGGTGGGTGGCCTCATCTACGTCGTGGCCAGCCTCGTGCTCGCGCCGGTTTACCAGATGGGCGGACTGCCGTGGATCGACGCCTTCTTCGAGGCCATGTCGAGCTGCACCACCACCGGCCTGTCGATGATCGGCGACACCTCCACGGTGCCGCGCACGTTGCTGTTCACGCGCGCGCTCATGCAGTGGTACGGCGGCCTGGGCTTCGTGATCCTGACGCTCGCGGTGCTGGTGCCGCCGGGCTCGAGCGCCTCACGTCTGCTCACCACGCAGCTTGAGAAGTCCGAGGTCGTCCCCAGCGCGGTCGCAGCGGCGAAGTCGTTGTCGCACCTCTACTTCGCGTACACGCTCATCACCATTGTCCTCCTGCTCGCGACCGGCGTAGGCATCTTCGACAGCTTCTGCTACGGTCTCGCCACCGTCTCCACCGGCGGCTTCCCGACACATCCGTCCTCTCTCGCCAGCCTGTGGTGGCCCAGCCTGCTGGTGCTGATCCCGTTCATGCTCGTCGGCGCGTGGCCCCTCACGCTCTACCGCCGCTGGCGCGCGGAGGGCATGTCCGCGGTCTTCGGCGACGCCCAGGTGCGCGTGCTCACGGTGCTGGCGCTGCTGTGGATCGCCGTGCTCCTGGTGCTCTTCCAGACCGCCGACGCAGCCCGCGGCTACGGCGCGATGGATGCGGTCTTCCTGGGCATCTCGCTGCAGACCGGCACCGGCTTCACCACCGTCGATCCGGCCACCCTCAGCCCCCTGGGCAGGCTGGTGATGCTCGCGCCCATGAACCTCGGCGGCGCGCTGGGCTCCACCGCCGGCGCGATCAAGATCTACCGGCTGCTGGTGCTCATCGCGCTGGTGCGCATGACCATCTTCCGGACCGTGCTGCGCCCGAACGTGGTCAAGCCCTTCCTGGTGGGAGGAAGGTCGCTGTCGCGCGATGAAGTCGAGACGGTGGCCGCGTTCGTGATCGGTTACTTCGTGCTGCTGGTGCTGTCCACGGCCTGCTTCACGGCGGCGGGCTTCGAGCCGCTCAACTCGTTCTTCGAGTGTTCGTCGGCGCTGGGCGCCTCGGGCTTCACGGTCGGGCTGGCCTCGGCGGCGCTGCCGACATGGGCCAAGCTGCTGCTGACCTTCAACATGTGGGTAGGCCGCATCGAGATCATCCCGGCGGCGCTCGTGCTCTACCCGCCCGTGTGGTTCGGGCGCAGGAGGAGGTAGGATGAGGGTCCTGATCGTCGGGTCAAGCCGCCTTGCGCTGCAGGCGGCCGAGATCTTCATCGGCCGCGGCGACGAGGTCGTGATCATCGAGATCGACCATGAGAAGGCCGAGCACCTCGCCGAGACCATGGACATCGCGGTGGTCGAGGGAGACGGCGCCGACCCGCGCGTGCAGGCCGCCGCTGAGGCCGAGGACGCCGACGCCTTCATCGCCGCCACGCGCGATGACCAGACCAACATCGTCGCCGCGCTGGTGGCCCGCCGCTTCGGCATCGACGAGGTTATCGTCAAGCTCGAGAACCCCGACTACATCCCCATCTGCGAGGACCTGGGGCTCGACAAGCTGGCCCTCCCCGAGCTGTCGTTCGCCATGTATGTGTCGGAGATGGCGCGCGGGCTGAACCTGGCGGAGATCGGCGAGCTGTTGCGCGGCGACGCCCGCCTCTTCCGCTTCCTGGTGGACGACGAGCTGGACGGCACACCGGTCTATCAGCTCAACCGCGAGCTGCCCGAGGATACCTCGGTGATCGTGGTACTGCGCATGGACTCGTTCCTGCCCGCGCGCGAGGAGGTCGTTCTGCAGCCCGGCGATGAGGTCCTGGTGATCACCCGCCAGCGCAACCTCGCCGAGCTGACCCGCAGGTACACGCCGACGGGGTAGGCGACGCGCATCACTCCGTCCGGAGGCCACACCATGAGTGACGCAGTCGAGAGGTTCCGCGAGCAGCAGTACAAGATCCTGGTGGGCATCGGCCACCCCGAGCGCCTCGAGGGGCTGATGCGCATCGCGTCGGTCTTCGCGCGCCGGCAGAAGGGCCGCATCGTGGCCGTCTCGGTGGTGGTGGTGCCGCCGGTCGCCGACCTCGCGCAGGGCGCTGAGTACGCCGACCCCGAGCAGCTCGAGACCTCCGAGGAGCTGGTCGCGCACGCAGAGGAGTTCGGCGCCGAGCTGGGCATCGCCGTCGATCCCGTGGTCGAGTTCGCCCACGACGTCCCGAGCGGCATCGCCGCGGCCTGCACGCGGACGGACGCGAACCTGATCCTGCTCGGCTACAGCCCGCCTGCGCAGGCCGTTGGCGCCGAGTCCGACGCCGCCGAGGTACCCGCGCGCATCACCGAGGCGGTGGCGAGCATGACCGGGCCGTCGCTGGCCATCGTGGCGCTGCCCGACGGCGAGGAGCCCGCGCGCCTGCTGGTGCCGGTGACCGAGGCGCTCGACCCGGCGGTTATCCGCGACCTGGTGAAGATCGTGGCGCTCTTCGGCGGGGCGGAGATGACCTTCATCGGGCTGCTGCCGCGCGGGCTGTCGGCAGAGGAGTTCGCGGCGCGCTCCGAGGCCCTGCGCGCGAAGGTCGAGGACGTGGACTTCGAGGAGCTGCGCTGTCTCGACCTCGACGCGCGCGAGGCCAGTCACTGCCTGTTCGGCGCCGAGGCGCGCCAGATGGCGGGCGAGTCACACGAGGCCGCCTTCATCGTGCGCACGGCAGTGTGAGGGCTCCGCGCCGCGGCGCCTCCAGATCGCCCCGCGTGCCCTCAGGGCAGACCGGCCGCCCGCTACTCCTCCACGACCTCCGCCCCGAAGCCGCTGACCTGGTTGCCGGCCCAGGTCAGGTCGCGCGCGTGCGGGCCGATGTGCAGCGCGCAGGCGGCCGGGCGCTCGCGATCGTCGCTCACCTCATTGCCCACGATGCGGATGCCCTCGGTGTGGCCGTCGATCCAGATGGCCGCGTCCTCAGGCCCGCCGTTGTTGCGGATCACGTTGCGCTCGAAGCTGCAGCGATGGCCGGCGTTGTAGCCGGGCTCGTCGCGCAGGTAGATGCCGTGGCGCGCGTTGCCCTCGATGACGTTGTCCGCGAACCAGTTGTCGGTGTCCTTGTGGCCGATGGAGATGCCGAACGAGCCGTTGTCGCGGATGGTGTTGCCCTCGAAGCGGCTGTGCGCGACGCGCCAGCACAGGAACAGCCCCACGCCGCCGTTGCCGAGGGCCTCGCAGTCGCGCACGGTCGTGTGATGGCTGCCCGATCCCGGGTGCAGGCCCAGGCCGGTGTTGCCCGAGACCGTGCAGCCGACGACCTCGGTATACGGGCTGACCTGGTAGCTGATGCCATCGCCATGGAAATTGCGCGCGACGCACTCAGCGATGCGGCAGTGCTCGCTCTGGAACAGGTAGATCGCCCCGCCGCGGCAGCCGTTGAGCATCGAGTTGGCGGCCTTGTTACCGTCGCAGATGAAGCCCTCGACGCTTGCGCCGGTGACGCCGTAGCCGGCAATGAGCGGGAAGGTGTTCTGCACCACTGCGCCGCCGGCGACCGTGAAGTCGGAGTGATCCACCGGCCGGTCGAGTACCAGGTCATCGCCCTCGATGGCGGCGATGGTGCGCACGTCGTCGAGGAAGCCGCGCGGCTCGGGCCGGGCCTGCAGCGTCACCCCCCAGCCGACCTGCCACTCGCCGGGCTCGGCGACCTTCACGCGGTCGTAGTAGAAGCCGCAGTCGGAGATCAGCGGGCGCTGCAGGCCGTCGCTCTTGCGCAGCACCACGTGTCCCCCGGCGCGCACGGCCACGTTGTCGCGCAGGAAGACGGAGTTGTGGCACAGGTATTCGCCCGCGGGGATGACCACCTCGCCGCCGCCGCGCTCCGCGACCACGTCGATGGCCCGCTGGATATCGACATTCGTGCCCGTCACGGCAATCGACCTCCCCGTGTCCGCTGCAAGGCTTGCACTCCGTCCCGCGGCGCACATGATGACCGCCAGCGCGACACCGAGCATCACCGACCGCGCGGCGCGTGTAGATGGCATCGTGGATCGGGCCTCCTGTCTCTCCCGACCTGTGCTTCCGCCGACGCGGCCGCTAGCGCTCCCGCACGGCCATGACCGCGGTCTGCTGCGGGCCGAGGGCCAGCTCTATCGCGCCGTCGGGCGAAGGCGTCGGCGCGGGGCCGTGGAGGCTCTCGACGCCCCACGGCCTCCGGCCCAGCACCTCCGGGTCGGTCACGAAGCGCGCCTGCACCGCCTCGGGATCAGGGTTGTGCGCGACGAAGTAGAGCGCCCCATCGGCCGGCTCGCCGAAGCGCTCGACCTGGACGCTCGCGGGCTCGGCGCGCACGCCCGTGATCGGCTGCCAGCCCGCCGCGTCGAGTTGCCGCAGGATCGGGTCGAGGCGCGCGAGCATCTGCGTGTCATTGCCGTGGCCCGACCAGATGCCGTGCAGCAGGTGGCGCGCCGTCTCCCACTCCGGCCGCGGGCTGTAGGGCAGCGTCGAGCAGGGCCGGTCGCCGGCGACGAAGCGGATGAAGTCGGGGTCGGCGAAGGTCGCGGCCTCGGCGCCGAAGATGTCGAGATACGGGCCGGCGAAGGTCAGCCACGCGGGTGTGCCCCCCCACGAGCAATTGGCCATCAGCACCAGGTCGCGCGCGTGCACATCGGCGGCCAGCTCGCGCAGCCACTCTATGCTGGCGAACGAGGAGACGATGCACGGGCGGCGGTCGTTGGCGCCGAAGCACAGCGGGATGTCGGCGTACTGGAAGTGCTCGCGGCGGTAGTCGGCGCGCGCGGTCTGGCCGTAGCCGCCGAAGCTGTCGAGGGCGACGCCGTCGTAGTGCGCGCCCGCGTCCTCGCCGGTCTGCAGGCCCGGCTCGATGAACAGGTTGCGGCAGAACCAGCCCTTGCCCGCGGGGATATCCGGGTCGAGGTTGCACGGGAAGATGACGCCCCACCGGCTGTCGCCTATCCACGAGTACTGGCCGACGCTGAGGATCGGCCGGCCGGTGGCATCGTGCTGCAGCGACTGCTCGCCCGCGCGCGCCACCGCCTGCACCGCCTCCTCGAGCGAGTGCTCGTCCACCCACTGCTGCGGCACGTACGAGCGTGCGTAGCCGAGCTGCGTGAAGGCCGCCATCTCCTCCGGGTCGCCGGCGGCGAGGTCGCTGATGCGCGCCAGCGCCTCCTCCGCCGAGGGCGCGCGGTCGAGGTCACCGTGGGTCTGCTGGTAGAACTCGGGCTCGATGTAGAGCACCGAGGTCACGTCGTGCTCGTCATCCCACCGGACCGCATCGACGCCGCGCGGCCCCCAGTGGAAGCGGAAGCCGGCCTCCAGCGCCTCAGGCATTTCCTGCACGTCGCCCCACACGTACCAGCCGCCGGCCTGCTCCGTGCGGCGCTCGAAGAACTGCGGGAACATCTCCCGGTAGCGCGCCAGCGCCGAGCGCATGCCCCACGCCGCGTCGTGGCGGGCGATCAGCACGCGGAAGGGCGCCTCGGCCAGCGAGCGCCCGTGCACGTTGGTCACCGGCACGAGGCCGAAGTCGAGCGCGATGAAGAGCGTGCGCAGCGACGGGCTGAGGGCGATGCGGTGCACGACCGGCTCGTCCATGCGGATGGCGAGCGTCAGCCCGGCGAGGTCGGGCGCGTCCACGCAGCCCAGCGGATAGCGCGAGTGCCGACCGTTCAGGCCGAACTGCGCGCCCGACTCGAAGTTCGCGAGTTCGGCGAACTCCCCCGCTTCCGTGCGCGAGCGCGCGGCATCATCCCACCACCGCCACTCCGCCTCGGCCAGCGGCAGCGCCAGGTAAAGCGTCACGGCGCGGTCCTCTCCGCGCAGGTCCGCAATCGTGCCCGCGACCTCGATGCAGTCGCCGATCGAGCGCCAGATGGCATCGACCGAGAGCCCGAGGTCATCGAGCGTCGCCTGCTGGCGGATGGCGCCGTCGGCGGCGGTGAATTTCCCGCCGACCTGCACCGGCGGTCCGCCCGCAGCGACATCGCGCACCAGCAGCCCCGACGGGCGGCCGTCCGCCGCGCCGACCTGCACGCCATCGACCTGCAGAGCACGAATGCCGCCCGCGTCGCCGAGGGTGATCGACAGGCCGTCGTCGGTCGCGACCGAGCCGACCTCCGCGCCCGCATCCCCGGCCAGCTCATCGGTCCCGTAGGGCTCACCGTCGAAGACCACCGCGTCGCCCTCGATGGCCTCCAGCGCCAGCTCGGCGAACTCCCAGCGGCAGGAGTGCTCGCCGCCGGGCGGCACCTCGTACACGTAGAGGTCGATCTGCAGCACCGCCGAGCGGCGCAGGCCCGCGATGGAGTCGCGGAAGCTCAGCCACTCGCCCGCGGCGACGTTGTGCTCGATGATCTGCTGCACCGGCGGGTTACCGGGCAGGTCGGCGTGGCGGTGCCGGTCATCGTAGACCACGATGCAGATGCGCTTGCGGCTCACGCTCGGGTCATCGCTGGTCAGCCGGATGCGCGAGCGCAGGCGCAGGGCGCGGCTGAGATCGCGCGGCGGGTCGAAGCGCAGGCGCAGCTTCGGGTAGTCTTCGGCGCCGCCATTCGAGACGACATCCGCAACCAGCGGGGCCTCGTCGGTCGAGGACAACGCGATGGTCGGGCCCTCGCGGTCCACGTTGCCCACCCACGCGCCCGGGTCGGCCAGCAGGTCGATATCCTCGGCGCACGTGGCGCCGGCGAGGAGGATGGCTGCGATGGCGAGGATCATGCGAGTCATGGGGGTGGCCTCCGATCGGTGGAGTCGGATCAGGTCTAAGTTCGATCACAGTCTGGCGAGCAGGAGAAAGAGGAGCCCGAGGAGCGCGGTCGCGGTCCAGACGCGCAGACCGGGAAGCTGCAGGATCGGCGGCGGGTTCTCGCCAGCCAACGGCTCGCCCCGGCTCCGGAGAACCCTCCAGAGCCAGGTGCCTCCCGACAGCAGCATGTAGTAGGCGGCCACTGCGACAAGGTACGCCCCAATGTGCCGAGTCACCGGCAGGGCGTCGCGTGCCGGACTGAGTACGGCAAGCGTCGCGTAGTTGAGGCCGACAACGACGAACGCGGCGGGGAACAGCCTGCGCCATAGGGTGTACGGTTCACCGACCAACCGTGTGACCAGCACGGCGAACGGGACAACGCCGTACAGAGACCACACGAGGCACATCGCCAGCGACAACTCCAGGCTTTCCTCGAGCCGCCACATGAAGACCTCGCCAGTCAGCAGCCTGCTGAGCCCCACGAAGAACGCCTCGAACCCCAACAGAGCGGCAGTCCCAAGCACGACGTCAAGCCACTCGCGACGGTCCATCGCGCGCCTCCCCCTTCCACGGCAGCGGCGGACAGGCAGGATGCCTGTCCTACGAACGGCAGACGGCAACGGCCGGGCCGGGTCGGAGACCGGCCCCTCCAAACGACACGACGTCGTCAGTCGCTGCCGTTGCTGACCGCTGACAGCTGATTGCTGACAGCCTGCCCGCTACAGATACCGCAGCAGCAGATCCCGGCTCTTGCGCACACCCTCCTTCTGGTCGCCCGAGCCCTCGAACTCGATCGACAGCACCGACTCAGTCCCGCACGCCTTGCAGATGCTCAGCACGCGCTCGATTGAGTAGCCCGTGTCCTCGCCATCCTCATCGAACTCATGGAACTTCGCGTGCATGTGATACGAGAACGGGATCACCTTGGCGAGTTGCAGGTACATATCGTCGCCCTTGAAGTTGCCGAAGTCCGGGCAGGTGCCGACCCACTCGGGGTCGGTCCCCAGCACGATCTCGAGGATCGGGTCCGCATACTTGCTCACCCCGCCGTGGTTCTCGATGGTCATCTTCACGCCCAGCTCACGCGCGGTCGGCAGCAGCACATTGAAGCCATGGATGACCCGCTCGACGCCCACGGTCAGATCGCGCTCCTCGTCGCCGGTGGAGCCGATGTTCAGCCGCACCACCGGCGCCCCCAGCGCCGCCGCCTGCTCCAGTCGCACGCGGAACAGCTCGATCTGCTCGCGGTTCGCGGCCCCATCGTCAGAGGCCAGGTTGCCGCCGCAGGTCAGACACTGGATGGTGCAGCCCGCATCCTGCGCCGACTTCACGACGTCCGCCAGGTACTCGTCATCCCAGCGCTCGAAGAACATGTCGTTGTACTCGAGCACCCGGATGTCCAGGCCGGCGCAGAACTCCGCGAACTCCAGCAGGCCCATCTCGCCCGAACGGAGGTAGTCGCGGACCGAGTAGGTGCAGTTGCCGATGATCATGGCGCTCTTCCTCTCACGGTGACTGGCGTGCTCGCGCGGCAGGTTCGACGGCGGACGGCCCGCTCCTGCATCACTGCGGCGGGCCGCTCATGCCGGACGCCACGCGCGCGGGCGTGGCGAGGCGGCGTCGGGTCTGCCACGCGCTCGCGCGGCCGACGAAGCGTGCCACCAGGTCCTTGAGTGGGTTCACCGGCATGTCGACGTAGTATTTGCGCTGCGGGTTGAACCAGCCCCGCTCGGCGAAGTACTCGTGGTCCGCCGGGACCTGGTCGCGATTGAGGCGGAAGAAGACCTGCTGGGCGCGGAAGGTGATCAGGTCCATCAGGCTCGGTGACGGGCGAGGCGCGTGCAGCGCCCGATGGAAGGCCTGCGCGGCACGCTCGGCCTTGCGCTCGATCAGGCGTTCCTCAGCGTGCGTCCGTTGCTCGGACTGCATGAGCATCCCGAGCTTGTGCGCAACAGTGAAGCCCATGACGCCTACCGCGGGCATTGTCCGCAGCGCAATGCCCACGCCCATCGCGCCCGCGGTGCATACAAGCAGGACCCGCTGGTCGAAGAAGCACGGGCGGTGCATGTGATGGGCGAGGTGATCGAGCAGGTTCTTGAGCAGAGCGGTCATGTCCAGCGCGTAGACCGGCGAGGCAAAGACCACGCCATCCGCCGCGAGCAGCCTGCGCTCGACCTCGACCACGACATCGTGGTGCGGGCAGGCCTCATCGCCCCGCCACAGGCAGCCGTAGCACCCGTGGCAGAACCCCAGGTCCAGATCGCGCAGCCACAGGTATTCGAACTCGTACTCCCCGAGGGCGCGCATCTTCTCCTCGACGCGCTGCGTCAGGTGATAGGTGTCGCCCTTGCGCGGGCTGCCCATGATCGCCAGGACCTTCATCGGCGCCACCTCGCTGGCCGGTGCGAATCGCGTCCGGGATACGGAGCGGAGCACACGACATGGCTTCGCCGCGCCGGCCGCGTGGTCCTGCAGAACGCGCGCGCCGCGCTCGGAGATGAACACTTCGTTGAGCAGCCTGCGCAGCGCAGGCTGCTCCTTGATCCGGCATGGGCCGGCGATCAGCCTGGCGATGGGCATGATCATGCTCTCCTTCAGTCGGACGTCGAGCTGCGCAGGTCGGCGACCGCCCAGGCGAGGTAGCCGCCGCTGCTGTGCACGGGGGGCACGCCGGCCGGGCCGCGCCAGGAGTCGGGCATGATGACGTAGTCGATGTCGTAGCGGTCGGCGGCGGCCACCAGGTCGCCGGGCGTGAGCCCCAGGTAGCGCTCCGCCAGCTCCGGCCTCAGCTCGTCCTCGGAGTAGTACACGTCGCAATGCAGGGCCTCAAGCCGCTGCCACCAGCCGAACTCGAAGCCCACGTCCCAGTGCATCGCCGAGCCGTCGCGGTACTGCACGAGGGTCCCACGGCGGCTGATGCAGCGCCAGCCCTCAAGGTAGGGCGGCGTGATGAAGCGCGCGCAGGTGGGCGTGTTCGCGTCGGCCCAGCGGGCCATCTCGTCCCACGCGCGGTCCACGCCGGCGCGGTACCAGTCGAGGCGCATGGCGCGCAGGTCCATGCTGTTCCGGGCAACCGTCCCCAGCGCGATGAGCGCCACGATGACCACGAGCAGTCCGTGCGTCCACCGCGGCTGCAGCGCGATGAGCACGCCCGCGAGCGCGCCGAGCAGGAGCAGCGCGCCGAGCAGGCGATGCTCGGGTAGCGCGGCCCAGGCGAGGCCCAGGCCGACGGCGACGGTGATGACGAGCACCGTGCCCCCCAATGGGCTGGCGGGCTTGCGCGTGCTCTGCAGCACCGCCAGGCCCAGCAGCATCGGCAGCGTCACCAGCACCGCGTAGGGCGGCTTGTGCCCGAGCAGGAAAAGCGCGGCGACGGCGGGCAGCAGCGCGCGCGTCGCGAGGGCGGTCCCGGATACGGCCTGCCGCCACAGGAATACCGGCACCGCCAGCACCAGCGTCACGTAGAGCCACTTGTCGCCGCGCAGCGGGTGGAAGAGCACCACGAGCTTGCTCTGCCACACCTGCACGCCCAGCGGCGCAACGATGAGCATCGCGGCGACGTAGACCACGCCCGCGATGGCCATCCGGCGCAGCCACGGGTCGGCGTCCCGCCGGCCCACGACCAGCGCCAACACCGCGGTGATCGAGACAAGTGTCGCCACGTCCATGGCGTTGACGAAGTAGTGCGGACCGTGGCGGATGCTCAGCAGCTCCCAGAAGCGCGCGGTCTCGCCGGCCGCGCCCGAGGCGCCGCCCATCGCCGCGCGCGCCTGGGCAACGAAGGGCAACGCGCACACGACGAACGCGAGCGCCGCCCACAGGTAGCGTCGGCTCCAGCGGTCCTCGCTGAGCAGCCACAGCAGCACCAGGAAGCCCGCGAAGTGCACGGTGGTCATGGCGTTGAGGTAGAGCGCGCCGGCGGTGACCACCGCAGTGACCACAGGCCGGCGGTAGAGCCACGCCGCCAGCGCGGCAAGCTGCAGCGCGAACGCCAGGTCGGTGTGGGTGAGCAGCGACGAGAACAGGTGCTCGCCGCCGATGAGACTGGGCAGCAGCGCCCAGCCCGTCGTGCTCGCGACCAGAGTCACGAAGACGCGGCCCCGGTAGTCGGCGACGAAGCGCGCGGCGATCAGCATGAACATGCCCACCAGCCACACGCGCTCGATCAGCCACAGGACCAGGTAGAGCGGCTCGACGCGCGCGCCGAGGGCCTTCGCCAGCCAGGCGATGGCCGGGTAAGCGGCGGACGGGTAGTTGCACAGGCTGTCTACGAGCGCGTCGTCGGGGTAGAGGTCGGAGTTGATGAGCCGGTGGACGGTCGGAAGCTGGAAAACCTGGTTACCGTTGCCGTACTGGTAGGGCACCTGCAGCGCGGACAGCGCGCTGATGACGAGGATGGCGGCGGCGTAGCGCAGGATGGGGGCCGCGCTGGTTGGCCCGGGCCGGTCGGTCATGGCCGCTCCCTCGGTGGATGGGCGCGCTGCGGACCTTGCTCGCTTCGCCGCGCCGGCCGCGTGGTCCTGCAGAACGCGCGCGCCCCGCACGGGGTGGTGCGAGGCGCGCGTCCGCGTTCGGCCGAAGTCACCCTCAGGCGCGCGGCGCGCCCGGATCGGCGCAGTAGCGCAGGTCGGGCTGCATCTCCTCGCGCACCGACTCGATGAACTCCGCGACCCCGGTCGGGCCAAGATCGCCCTCGCCGCGCTTGCGCACGGCCACCTGGCCCGCCTCCTGCTCGCGATCGCCCACCAC
>JALGVA010000258.1 GCA_029820295.1 Candidatus Zipacnadia bacterium | reverse complement strand
CGCCTGGATCAACCAGCGCAAGCGTGAGGTCTCCGGCCGCATGGACCTGAGCTGGTGCGCCACCAACGGCGAGGCCGCCGAGCCCATCGACCTGATCGGCGCGCGGGCCTTCCCGCTCGAGCCGGCGTACTGGCGGGCGATGGGCGGCGAGGACAGTGTGCCACTCGAGCAGGCCGTGGACAAGGTGGTCTTCCGCGACGGCTTCGATCCGCAGGATCAGTACATGCTTCTCGACGGCCTGAACAACGGCGGCCACCAGCACTACGACGGCAACTCCATCTCGCGCATCACCGCCAACGGCCGCATCTGGCTGGCGGACGCCTCCTACATGGACTCGCTGCCCAAGTACCACTCCACCGCGCTGGTGCTGCGCGACGGCGAATCGTCGCCGCTGCCGAGCTTCGTCGAGCTTGAGCACCTGCGCGACCTGCCCGACGTGGGCTTCTCCGAGACCACGCTGCGCGACTACGCCGGCGTGGACTGGCACCGCAACATCTTCTGGCTCAAGGGCGAGTGGTTCCTGGTCGCCGACGAGATGACCGCGCAGGAGGCCGGCGACTACAGCTTCCGCGTGCTCTGGCACACCATCGGCGACGTCGAGCCGGGCGAGGACGGCCTCTCGGTCGAGCAGGCCGGCCAGCACTGCGCCATCCGCATGACCCCCGACCTGCGCTTCACGCTCGACCACGACGCCGAGTACGGCGCCAACTGGCGCGGCTATGAGTTCATCGACGATGCCATCGTGCACAAGCTCCAGGGCATCTGGAACGGGCCCCTGGCGGCGGGCGAGAGCGTGACCCTGTTCACGCTCATTCACCCCTCGGGTGAGGACGCCTCTCCGCTGCATCTCACGCGTCTGGGGCCCAACGAGGTCGCGGTGACCGGCGGCGAGGTCCCGACCATAGCCGCGGTCGGCGACGGCCGCAGGCTGATGTCGCTGGCCGGGCAGGGCGATGCCCGCGCCCACGCCGCCCTGATGCGCCCCGGCCTGCTGGCGCTGATCGACGCCACCAGCGTCGGCTACGGCGGCCAGGAGATGACGCTTGCCGGCTCGGACGTGCAGATGGCGCTGGGCGAGGGCGACATGATCGTCTTCCCCCAGGCCGGCCGCACCGCGACGCCTCCGACCCGGCAGATGACCGAGTTCGTCCCCGAACTCGCCGGCTTCGGCGACGCCCAGGTGCAGGCGATGCTGCAGATGGCCATCGCCGCCGCGCCGCCGGTGCAGCCGCCGCAGGTCGGCGGCGCGGAGGTCCCGGAGCTGACGAAGCTGTGGGACTACGGCGAGTCGCTGGAGAGCTACCTGCTCACCGGCAATCGCGGCATCTTCGGCGCGGTGGACACCGACCTGACCATGTCCTGCGACCCGCAGCCCCTCGCGGCCAACGTTTTCGGCGACGAGGACGGGACCAACACGCTCGACAACATCGTCGATGGCGGCATCCAGTCGCTCGACGAGTGCGTCATGTGGGACGACGACCAGCCGGTGACCATCGATCTGAGCTTCGACACCGTCTACGACATCGACTCGATCGTGGTGCGCGCGTGGTTCGCCACCTCGTCGAGCAAGGGCAAGCTCTTCCAGGTGCAGGACATCACCATCGCGGCCTCGGACGACGGCTTCGCGAACGACACGCGCGAGATCGTGGACTTCACCGACACCGAGGAGCACGGGAACTGGGGCGCGCCCGGCCACGCCCCGCACAACTACGTGTTCGAGGACCTGGAAACGCACGCGCAGGACCTGCGGCTGTCCTTCACGCCGCGGCCGGGCACCGCGATCTACCTCGCCGAGGTCGAAGTGCATGGCACGCGTGAGGGCATCGAGGCGCTGGTGCTCAGGCCCGACGCGAATGTGGTGGTGCACTCGTTCGCGGCGCTGCACGCCGCCGACGTTGACGGCGACGGCGCCGACGAGATCATCGCCGGCTCGACCAACGGCGCCGTCTACCTGTTCGACAGCGACGGCTCGCTGGCGTGGAAGCGCGAGATCGGCGGGCGCGTGCGCGCGGTCTCCACGGCGAAGCTCGCCGGGCAGGAGCGGCCGGTCATCGTCGCCGGCGGCACCGGCGCGACGCTGCATGCCTTCACCGCCGACGGCGAGGAACTGTGGAGCTTCCCCTTCCCGACCTACCACGGCACCGGCGTGGTCACCTCGCTCTTCCCCGCCGACCTGACCGGCGACGGCATCGACGCGGTCATCGCCGGGACGGAGAGCTGGCGCTACTACGCCATCGACAGTGAGGGCCAGGAGATCTGGCACGTGGAGAGTGTGCGCATGTCCACCGTCGGCGCCGCCGGCGATCTCGACGGCGACGGCCGGGACGAGGTGGTCGCCGGCACCGAGTACCACTCCTGGCCGGTCTACGATGAGAACGGCCAGCGGCTGTTCAGCTACGCGCCGCGCACCGGACCGGGCACCAACGATGTGGTGATCGATGACCTCGACGGCGACGGCACTCCCGAGATCGCCTTCGCCGGGCGCGACTCGTTCGTGCACGTCATCGATGCGCAGGGGCGGCTGCTGTTCAAGTTCGGCACCGGCGACGAGGTCACCAGCCTGACCACCATCGCCGCACCGGGCGGCGGGCGCCTGCTGGTGGCGGGTTCGCGCAGCTTCAACATCTACGCCTTCGACGCCGCCGGCAACGTGGTCTGGCGCGACGACCTCGGCTTCCCGGTCACCGATGTCGCCACAGTGCAGACCGCCGCCGGCGAGCGCGTCGCGGCCACCACCGACAGCGGCGCGGTGGTGCTCATGGACGCCGCCGATGGCGCAGTGGTCGGCCGCTATCAACTGCTGCTGCGCGGCATCACGCTGGTCGCCGCCGACCTCGACGGCGACGGCGCGCAGGAGCTGGCGGTCTCCGGACGGGACGGCAACCTGACGGCGCTGCACTAGAACGGCCGGCCGGTCAGGCGACTGAGGTGGGGCTCGCATGCGCTCGCCCCACCTCACCCCGAGCGCGCGCAGAGCGCGCTCGGGGCGGCCGCTCCGACGGTACGACCGCGGCCCGCCGTCGCCGTCCCTATCTCCGCGCCAGCACCTGCCAGGCATCGCGGAAGACCGGCCCGCCTTCAGGGGCGGTGCTCAGCGTCAGCTCCCCGCGCACGCGCTGCAGGTCGATGATCTCGAAGCGCGCCAGCCACGCGCGCAGGTCGGCCTCGTCGAAGAAGTGGTGCAGGATCCCCGCCTCGGGCCCGTCCGCCAGTACGAAGGAGCCCGGCTCCACCTGCTCGCCACTGCCGTGGCGCCAGTCCCACGTGTTGAGCACGGTCAGCAGCACCTCGCCGCCGGGGCGGAGTGTCCGGTGGACTTCGTCGATGGCGCGCTGCACGTCCGCCCGCGTCCCGTGGTTGAGCACGTTGATGGCGATCGCTGCGTCGAGGGACGCGTCGGCGAAGGGTTGGGCGCTCATGTCCGCCCGCACCAGCGCCGCGCGCAGGTCCGCCTCACGAAGCTGGCGGGCGCACGCCTCGAGTCCGCGCGGGGCCACGTCGCTGCCGATCACCTCGAAGCCGCCGGCCTGCAGGAAGGCCATGTGCCGGCCTGCGCCACAGCCCAGATCGTGGATCAACTCCACGCCGCCCTGGCGCCAGTGTTGCGCTGCGGCCACCACCGCCGGATCGGGCTCCTTCCAGTGGAAGCGCGGATCGGCGAAGAGATCATCCCACGACCGCCGTGCAGTCACGCGTCGCCTCACTCCACTCGGTACACCGCCGCGTCGTCCCACCAGATCACGTCCTCCTCGGAGCGCTGGCCGGCCGCGCTCAGCAGCACCACCAGCTTGCCCGCGCCCTCGGGCACGGTGACCAGCCCGACGAACTGCTGCCAGTCGTCGCCGGTGGCCGGCCCGCTCAGGAACCGATCCATCGGCTCGGCGTGCCAGGCGCCTTCGGGCGTCTGCCAGCGAACGTGCACCGAC
>JALGVA010000257.1 GCA_029820295.1 Candidatus Zipacnadia bacterium | reverse complement strand
GACGCCAAGCCCGGCGAGGCGATGGCCATCAGCACGCCCAGCATCACGGCTACGGGTCTCATGCCGGTCGCCTCCCGAGAACGGCCGGGCGACGCTGCAGCCTCGCCCCTCCATACACCTGCGAGCCGGGCGCGCGGTCCGCACAGGGCCGACGAGCGCAGTGCTGCGGCTACCCCGCCGCCCAGGTGACGGCGTTGAGCAGCAGTTGCGCCTCGGCGCCCTCGGGCTCGGCGTCCTGAGTGTCGGCGTTCAGGCCTACCGCCAGCCCGATCGCCACGTAGCGCCCGTCTCCGAACTCCCCGGCGACTACCACCGCGTTCTCATCGCCGGCACTGCGTGCCAGCGCCGTGCCGTCGGGCCCGGGCCGGAGCTGGATCTGGTCGTAGTAGCCCTGCGGATGCGGCACGTCGAGCGCGATGCCGGCGGTCACCGGGTGCTCGGCGATGGCGATCCACTCGGTCTGCCGGGTCTTGTCGATGCCGCCGTCGCACACCTCGGGGATGATCGCCGGCAGGCCGCGGAAGCCCACGGCGTCATGGGTCACCACCAGCCCGCCGCCGCCCGCCACGTAGTCGCGCAACACAGCGACCGCGGCATCGCCGATGGCGTCGGGCACGCGGGGCTGGGGGACCACGGCGGCGTCGCAGGGGGCGAGCATCTCGGCGGCGATGCGAGGCATCGGCAGCGCCTCGACCTCTGCCCGCGAGCGCAGCCACGACAGGATCGCCGAGGAGCCGTAGGCCGCCGGCAGTACGCCGATGTGCGGGCGCTCGGTGGTGAACTGGGGCGGGCCGAAGGCGGCGGCCTGCTCGTCGGTGAGCGGGCGCAGGGGCGGCGGCCCGGCCGCGGCGTCGATCTCCCCGGCCAGGCGCATCCACACCGTGCCCTCGCAGCCGGTGCGGCCGGGCGGTTGATCTGTGTCGGGCGTACCCTGGATGTCCACGCGGACGAAGTAGCGGCGCTCGCGATCGACCTCGGGCACCTCGATGGCGTAGATGTTCGCCTCGTTACGCGCCGCCGCCACACCCCGGTGCTCATCGACGGCGACCTCGGTCAGGTCGTCGGGGTCATCCCGCGGCGCGGACAGCAGCGCCACGCGGAAGGCGGTCAGGCCGTGCCAGCCGCTCTCGTAGCGGAAGCCCACGCTCCACGTGCCCGGCACGGTCAGCACGTCGGTCACCTCGAACTGCTTCTCGACACGGCGCTCAGGCTCGAAGTCGCTCGAGGTCCACGTGCCGATGGCATTCACGCGGTAGGGGCGGCCCGGGTCCTCGATGCCGAAGGCCGCCAGCGCCACGCCGATGTCGGCGACGGTCTGATCGATCACCTCGATGGTGTCATCGAGGCGCGCGGCGCCGTTCCAGCCCTCGATGGCGTCGCGCCAGTCGCGCAGCCCCTGCGTGGCCTGCTGGCCGGCGAGCGCCATCGCGAACATCTCCTCGCTCAGGCGCTGCCGCAGGTCCTCAGCGGGCATCTCCGCGTCCACCATCGCCAGCGTCATCTCACGGATGCCGCGCAGCATACGCAGCATCCCGCCCACCACGCGGGCCTCGGTCACGAGCTTCAGCGCGTCCCACTCCAGCGCGGTCTGCTCGGCCCACTCGCAGGTGGCGATGGCGGCGTCGAGGTGCTCCTGCGTGGGGAAGTAGCGGTACATGCCGCTGCCCAGACTGGGCACCGAGCGCTGCTTGACGTAAGTGGCCGCCCTGCCGAAGAAGTGGCTGAAGGGCACGCGCGAGCCGTAGAGATCCCAGCCGACATCTCCCATGCGCAGGGCCCACTCGGCGACCGCATCGGGGTCGGCGAAGCCGTGGCGCGTCGCCCAGGCGGCGGCGAACTCGCGCGGCGAGCGCCCCTTGGCGTTCCACGACCACTCCGCCGCCGCCAGCACGTTGAACTCGTAGCAGCGGTTGTCGGGCGTGGCGTAGCCGCACAGGCAGGAGAGCCCGTCATCGACGAACTCGTTCATGCGGAAGTGGATGAACTGCGGGCCGGTCCACGGACAGACGATACGCCACGAGGCGGTGAGCTGCGGGTAGCAGCCCAGCCAGCCGCCGCCGGCGGCGTAGTCCTCGAGCAGCGGGTAGATCATCTCCTCGCGCGAGCTGTCGTAGGTGCGGCCGCCGTCGTAGTAGGTGACGCCGACCTCGGGCGGGATCTCGGCCAGTACCTGGTCGTTGGTGGGGTAGCTGCCCTGGGTGAGCAGGATGCGCAGGCCCACGTCGGGGTGGCTCTCGCGGTTGCGCTGCCAGGCCTGCACGTAGGCGCGGGCCTCGAGCGCATACTGGCTGTACTGCCGGCACTCCTCGCAGCCGCACTGCATGTTCTGGATCTCGCTCAGCCAGCCGCAGATGTCGGTGACGCCCTCGATGCTGCTGAGTTCGTCCATCCAGCCCGCGAGCACGTCGATGAACTCGGGCTTCGAGGTGCAGGGCGCGACCAGGCCGCGATCGAGGGTAGCGAGGTCGTAGCCGACGCCAACGAGCTGGGGATAGGCCTGGTAGATGCCGGTGCGCAGTAGGTGGTCGAGGTGCGTGATGATCGGGACCACCTTCAGCGCGTTGCGCCGGCCCAGCGCGATGGTCTCGACCGGCGCGGTCGCCACGATCGAGCCGTCGTCGTTGACTCTCAACGTCACGTGCGATTCGACCAGGTTCATCTTGTGCGCGGCCATCCACTCGATGTCGGAGTTGGCGGAGCCGCCCCACTCACCGCGCTCGGCCAGGTCGGGCCAGTCAAGCACCTCCATGACGGGGATGGCGACCGAGTCGGCGGTCAGCGTCGCCTCGAGCATCTGCCGCAGCGTCTGCGCGGCGTAGTAGACGCCGGCCTCGGTGAGTGCAGTCAGCACCAGCTCGTTCTCGTGGTAGGGGACGATGGCGTAGGCCTGATCGGCGTTGGGCAGCGAACCCAGCCGCTCGGGGTCGATGACCCCCTCGCGGCCGCGCACCGAGCCGTCTTCTTTGCACACGCCGATCACAATGCGGAAGCCATCGCCGCGCGGTTCGACGCCCGCGCGCTCGACGAAGAGCGCTTCAAGCTGGTCGGCGGCGTTCTGCTCGGCCGGGCCGGCGTCACGGCGCAGGCGCACGCCCACCTGCGCGGGCGCCAGCTCGACCTTGCGCACGATCGTCACCTGCTTGGGCAGAGGGATGGTCCAGCGCAGCCACGCGTCGGCCTCGGCGCGCGAGAGGTTGCTGCTCACCGGCGCGGCCATCGCCATGCCGGCGGTCGCGATCACCACGGGCACGATCATCACCGTGCGGAGCATGTTCCCACCTCCGGGCGGTCACGCGTCAGGGTCCGTGTGGGCTTCTTAGCCGCGCAGGGCGGTCTCTCCTCCTGCGGGCAGGCGCACTCTGGGCCGACGGCGAAGCCCTCGCGCAGGGAGGGTCTCCGTTGACCGCCATGAGATCTCGCACGACGCGCACGCTCATCATCGTCGCCCTGGTGGCCTTCGCCGCCGGGTGGTCGCTGCACTCGGCGCTCGGGCCGGGGGCGCGCTCGCGCACGCGCGACCTGCAGGCGGGCGAGTTTGAGGCGCTGTGCGCGCGCGTGATCGACGGCGACACCATTGAGCTGGCCGACGGCGAGCACGTGCGTTACATCGGCATAGACACCCCGGAGATGCGGCCGGTGGAGGCGTGGGCCGAGGCCGCGACCGCGGCCAACCGCGAGCTGGTCGAGGGGCGCGTGGTGCGCCTCGAGCTGGACGTGCAGGAGCGCGATCGTTACGGCCGGCTGCTCGCCTACGTGTGGGCGGGCGATGTGCTCGTGAATCAGGAGCTGGTGCGCCGGGGCCTGGCGCAGGTGTCAACGTATCCCCCGGACGTGCGCTACGAGCAGCGCTTCCTCGCCGCCCAGCGCGCCGCCCGCCAGGCCGGGCGTGGACTGTGGTCGGACGCGGCGCCACCCGCGCCCTGACCCCGCATCGTAGCTAGTGGCC
>JALGVA010000256.1 GCA_029820295.1 Candidatus Zipacnadia bacterium | reverse complement strand
CGCTGCGGTGATAGGCCTGACAGCCGCTGCTGGCGCGCTGGCCCACGTAGCGGAAGTTGGCGGTCGGCAGTTGCTCGCGGATCGACTCCATCCCGGCCTCGCTCAGCGGCGCGCCCACAGCCGGCCCCGCGACATCGACGGTGTGCGCCAGCACGAGGTCCTGGCCGGCGGGCAGCAGCTCGATGAAGCGCTCGACCGCCCGCCCGGTGTCCGCCATCGTGGTCCCGCCGATGAACACGCCCGAGGCCCCGGTGCCGTAGGGGTCGTGCACGGTGCGCACCTCGTGGCCGCCCTCGCCGGGCCAGCGCGCGTCGGCGCACACGTAGTGGCCGACGTAGAGGGCATCGACCGCGTCGCTGTCCCCCAGCCGTCCGAGCAGGATGAAGCTGCGGCCCTCGGTCCACGCCCCGGGCAGCGCCTCCTCCGGCGGGATGATGGGCAACTCGGCGCCGCTCGCCTGGCGGACCGCCCCCTGCACCTGCCGCGCCAGCGTCTGGTAGGCCTCTGACTCCGGCGCGACGATGGCCGCCACCGGCTGCCCGCCGCGCACCAGCGGCACGGTCAGGTGGAACTGCCTGGGCTGGAAGTCATCCTGGGCCGTGGCCGCGCCGGCCATCATGATCGCCCCCATCAGCACGAGCGTGCGCGCATTCATGGTCTGCTCCCCTGCGTCGCGATGTGTGCCCTTCCCCCGCGCCCCTTCGCGCAGACCACAGGGGAGACCTGCGCGCAAGGCCGCCGCGGGTACCCGCGACGCCCGGCGGCTTCCCGTCGGGGTCGCCGGCGGGCCTGCCGTTCGGCTGGTATCGCGCGAAACCGGGAGCGCAGGGCGTACACCGCAGGCGCGCCCCGGCGCCACGCTTCCGCGCGAGCCGTCCGCCGTCGGCGCGCTACCACCCTACCGGCCTTGCGCTTCCAGATGGCGCCATCGCGAGGTCTTTGCGGGAGGTGGAGACCGCGAAGCGGTTGGGGGAGGGCGCTTTCTCTCAAGAAAGCGCCCTCCCCTACGCCGTTGCCGTTGCTCTCGCCCTGCCGGGCGGCCAGGTTGTCGGCAATGCGCGCCAACGTAGCGGGGCGCGCCGGCGGCGGCGCGCCCCGTGGTCGGCGTCAGGCTGTCCGGATCGTGGATCAGTCGTCGAGCGGCTCGAACATGTCCTTGCCCACGCCGCAGTCGGGGCAGGTCCAGTCGTCGGGCAGCTCCTCGAAGGCGGTGCCGGGGGCGATGGCGTTGTCGGGGTCCCCCACGTCTGGGTCGTAGACGTATGCGCACACTGTGCACTCGTACTTCTTCATGGTCGGTCTCCTTTCGCGCGCCCTGAGGGGCGCGGCATCAGACGGGGTAGAGATGCCCCTCGGCGGCGGCGCGCACGGCCCGTTCGGCCATCATCCGCCCGGCCTCCCGGCAGCGCGCACGCACCTCATCATCGGGCCGCCACCGCGCGGTCAGCGGCTCACCCAGCATCTCCACGCCCATCCCTTCGAGCGCGGCGTGGACCTCCTTCGGCCCGCTCGGCGCCCAGCCGTACGAGCCGAAGGCCAGCCCGGCCTTGTTTCTGGGCGCGAGGCCCTTGAGGTAGGTCAGCACCCCCGCGACCTCGGGCATCAGCGTCATGTTCAGCGTGGGCGAGCCCACGGCAAGCACCGCCGCGTCCAGCACTTCGGTGGCGATGCGGGTGCGGCCGGTGCTGCCCACCTCGAGCAGCTCGATCTCGGCCCCGTGCCCCAGCGCGCCGGCGAGGATCTCGTGCGCCATGGCGTCGGTCGAGCCCCACATGCTCTCGTAGATCACCAGCAGCCTGGCCCGCGGCCGGCAGCGCACCCAGTCGTTGTAGGCGTCCAGGATCTCCGCCACGTGCTCGCGCCAGATCACGCCGTGCGCGGGCGCGATCATGGCGATCTGCAGCCCTCCGACGGCCTCCAGCGCCCTGGCGATCGGCCGCCCGTAGAGCATCACGATGTTGGCGTAGTAGGTCTTCGCTTCGTCCATGACCACCGACAGATCCAGCTCGTCGTCGAAGCGGCCGGAGGAGGCGAGATGCTGGCCGAAGGCATCGTTCGAGAACAGGATGTGCTCCTCGGGGCAATAGGTGACCATGGAGTCGGGCCAGTGCACCATCGGCACCTGCACGAAGCTGAGGGTGCGTCCGCCCAGGTCGAGGCTGTCGCCGGTGGTCACGATGTGCGTCGGCCATTCCCGTGCGCCGTAGTAGCCCTCGAGGATCTCTGCACACTTCTCGTTGGTGACCAGCGTGGCCTTGGGGCAGGCGGCCATGACCGCCGCCAGCGACCCCGAGTGGTCGGGCTCCGCGTGGTTGGCGACCACATAGTCCACCGAGCCCAGCCCGACCGTCTCGTCGATGTTGCCCAGCAGCGTGTCGGCGAAGGGCGCCTTGACCGCGTCGATCAGCGCGGTCTTCTCGCCCTGCACCAGGTAGGAGTTGTAGGTGGATCCG
This sequence comes from Candidatus Zipacnadia bacterium, assembly GCA_029820295.1. Lineage (GTDB taxonomy): Bacteria > Armatimonadota > Zipacnadia > Zipacnadales > UBA5352 > JALGVA01. Next base: position 2,111 of record JALGVA010000256.1, on the reverse strand, counting down.
CGGCGGGTCTCGTAGCCGTGGAAATCGCGGACCGTCCAGTCGATGATGCCCACCCAGTTGACGCCCTCGGCCAGAGTGGCGTGCATCGAATCAGCTCCTCGATGCATCCGTTACGCCGTCGCCGCCCACACGCCGTGCACATTGCAGCTCTCGCGCACGGTGACCGTGTCGGCCTGCACGCAGAAGCTGGCGCCGGGCTCGGCGGTCGGGTCGAGGTGCGCCCGATGGACCACGCCGTCGGCGATCAGCTCGATCCACTCGATGTGATGCTCCTCGGTCATCGGATGGGCGACGCTGCCCACGGTCACCTGATAGCCATCGGCGGTCTTCTCGATGACCGGGACGTGCTTCTCCCTGCCTTCGTCGGTGGCCTTCGGATCGATCAAGACCATGTCCTGCCCGCAGCACACCAGCGTGCCCGGACCGCCGCGCAGCACCTCGACCACGTTCCCGCACTTCTCGCAGACGTAGATCTCCATGACCTCCGCCATCGGTGCTCCTCCTCATCATATGCCGTCGGCCGTGGCGGCACGCAAGCTGGCGCGCCGCCCGACTCGACGATGTGCTGGTACAACAGCGGTGCTCGCTACCAGACGGGCAGGTAGACCTCGAAATGCGCCTGCGGGTGCGCGCACGCCGGGCACACCGTCGGGGCGCTGGTGCCCTCATGGATGTAACCGCAGTTGCGGCAGCGCCAGGTCGTCGGCTCCTCGCGCTCGAAGGCCCTGTCGCCCTCGATGTTGGACAGCAGCGCGCGGTAGCGCTCTTCGTGGCCGACCTCGGCCCTGGCGATCGCGCGGAAGACCGCCGCGATCTCCTTGAAGCCCTCCTCGTCCGCTACCTCCGCGAACTCGGGGTACATGACCTGATTCTCGTGCATTTCGCCCTCGGCAGCGGCCTTGAGGTTCTCGGCGGTGGTGCCGATCACGCCCGCGGGGAAGGCCGCTGTGATCTCGACCTCGCCGCCCTCGAGGAACTTGAAGAGCCGCTTGGCGTGCTCTTTCTCCTGGTTGGCGGTCTCCTCGAAGACCGCCGCGATCTGCTCGTAACCATCCTTCTTCGCCTGGCTGGCGAAGTAGGTGTAGCGGTTGCGCGCCTGTGACTCACCCGCGAACGCGGTCAGGATGTTCTGCTCGGTCTTGCTGCCCTGCAGTCCCATGATCCGGGCCTCCTGTTATCTCTCGTCGATTCCATCCGCCTGGCAATCGGGACACAGTCCCGTGAACTCCACGCGCTGCTCGTCGATGATCCAGCCGTCCGCGGCCTGTCGCGCCTGCTCGAGGCAGTCGATCGGCGCGCACGGCAGGTCGGCCACCCGGTCGCACCTGCGGCAGCGCACGTGGTAGTGCGGCTGCACGCGCGCATCGAAGTGTGAGGCGCCGGGGCCGTAGTCCAGCTCGATGGCGTAGCCCAGCTCCTGCAGTTGCCGCAGGTTCCGATCCCTGGCTGATATCCGGGAGCTTCGCGCGCACCATCTCGTACAGCTCGCTGGCGGTCGGGTGGGTGTCCACCGACGCCAGCGTGTCGAGAATGATCCGACGCTGGCGGGTCATTCTCCCCCCCGCCTCGTGCACTCGCTCTGTGAGATCGTCGTGCTTGCTCATCGTTGCGCCATTACTATCAGTAATGAGATTCGCTATTGATTATAGTCGCGGGCAGCCGCGGAGTCAAGGCCATGGGCAGAAGAGGGGGCGCGGGCCGCGGCGGCAGAAGGGAGACCGGGGTGGAGGGCGGTGGCCGGCAACAGCAACGGCATCCCGGCCAACGATCCCGGCAGGCAAGGATGCCTGCCCCAGGGCAACGGTAAACTGCAACGCCCGGCGCGGCACGAGCCCGCAGTCTACACGACTTCCAGCCCGCACTGCACGCAGACGCCGGCGAGGCACGCGATGGCCTCGGGAGACTGGCGCTGCGCCCCGGGCATCGGGTGCGGCAGGCCCAGCCACGAGTATTTGCCGCCGGTCGCCGGGTTGAAGGGCAACAGCTCGATCCGCCCAGCGCCCAGCCCCGCCACCATGCGCGCCAGCTCACCGATGGTCGCGTCGTCATCATTGACGCCCGGGATCAGCGGTACGCGCACGATGAGGTCCGCGCCGCTGTCGATAAGCCGG
>JALGVA010000100.1 GCA_029820295.1 Candidatus Zipacnadia bacterium | reverse complement strand
CACGGCGCTTACCGACGGGAAGCGCTCGCGCCACCAGCATTCCGCGGGGATGCCGTCGGGCAGCGGCTCGATGCGCTCCTCGTCCGCGGGCAGGATGCGGTAGATGAGCGTGGCTGCGTTCGTGGCGGGGGAGGGCTCCTCCGGTGCATCGGGCTCGCCGAAGCGCTCGCGCGCATCGCGCCCTGCCATGATCTCGCAGCCGCACATCGCGCACAGCGCCCCGTCACCGGTGCAGTCGATGAACGCCCGCGCGCCCACGCCGCTCTCGTCGCTCAGGCGGATACTGCCGATGCGGCCATCGCGCGCCTCGGCATCGATCACCCCGACGCCGGTGAGCAGCTCGACGCCCGCCTCACCCAGCATCTCGCCCACGACCGCCGCGTACGCGTCCGGCTCGAAGACCACGCCGTGCAGCGTCTCCCGTGCCCACTCCCCATCCTCTCGGAGCGAGCGCATGCCGTGGCGCTGGAGGGTGTCGAGGTAGCTCAGCGACGGGTCGATGACGTGCTCGCCGCCGGGGAAAGGCGGGTCCTCGGGGCGCTGCCAGGCGGTGTGCCGGCCGTAGGAGTAGAGCGCGACGGCGTCATGCGCCTCGCGCAGCCGCAGGTAGATGTCGAACGGGATGCCGGTCGCGCCGGCCACCGGCTCCCAGGTCGAGACGCCCGCGCGGACCACGGTCCCGCCGATGGTCGGCGCGCGCTCAATGAGCAGCACGCGCACGCCCATCCGCGCCGCCGCGAGCGCCGCGCCGATGCCTCCCGAGCCCGCCCCCACGACCGCGATGTCGGCACAGCGATCCATCGAATGCCTCAGTTCATGTCCTCAGCACACCGGGGCCTCGCGGCTCCCGTGTTGTTCGGAGGGCGCATCTTCAGATGCGCCGCCGTTGGCCATCGACGGGAATGACCCTGCGGGCCACCCCCGACGAGGGCGTCGTGAGACCGCACGCGGCCTCCAGGACAACGGCAACGGCCGACGTCGGTCGTTCGCCGTGCCTTCAGGAGGGGCGACGTTCCCACGTCGCCCGGCCGTGGCCTTGTCGTTCGTTCACTGGAGTGCCTAAAGGCGCCCGGGCAGGAGTGCCCGGGCCACGGAACGGCACGGCAATCCGCCTGACCCGCACCCACGGCTCAATCCGCCGCCTGCGCCGGATCGCGGATCACGCTCGCGGTAAGCAGGTAGACCGGGTTGAGGATCGCGCCGCCCTCGCCGACACGAGCCAGCGCCACCGTCTCGCCCTCGGCCACGCGCAGCAGCACCCGCAGCGAGGTCTCGGACTCCTCGGCCTCCGCGCGGTGATCGTACGTCCACAGGTCCATCTGCAGCGACAGGAGGTCGCCGGGCAGCACCCGCGCGACGCAGCCGAGGCCCGTGCCGACGTCAGCCGCGCCATCATCGTCCGTGTCCGTCTCGAACGCGATCTGGCCCGGCATACCGTTCATGAGTGTGACGTGCGGCTCACTCAGGACGGTGCCGGTCTCCACAAGCGCCGCCACCTCCTCAGCGGTCATCCGCGGGAAGATCGCGACCTGCGGCAGCGCGACCGTCGGCCCGCCCGGCTCATCCACCGCCAGCGCGAAGCCGAGTACGCTCGGGTCCTGGAGGTCGAGCCACATCGTCGCGACCTCGATCTGCGGCCGCGGCAGGTCCAGCAGCGCTATCATCTCGCGCAACTCGTCGATTGCTTGCTCTGTCCCCGTCGCGCGGATGGCGTTCTCCGCCGGCACCGCCTCGATCTCCTCGATTCCGGCGGGCAGGCCGGGAGCGGGCTGGTACGCCGACGCGCGCCACTCAGGGAGTTCCCCCGTCAGCAGCTTGTGCAGCTCACCGGCATTCTCGAAGCGGAGCGGGATGGTGATCTCGGCGGCACTCGCCGACACGGCGAGCAGAACGGTCAGGCAGATCACGATCAGTGCGGTGCGCTTCATGGCGTGTCCCCCTTCTCGACGGTTTCGCGAGCGTTGGGAGGTCCCTTCGCCCCCCCCCCCGACGAATCTCCTTCGTCTGCCGCGCGACCTGACGAACGACCACGGCCGGGCGCGCAAGGAAGCGCGCCCCTCCGTACGGCCCCGGCAACGGGGCACGAGCAAGACCGCCCGTGCCACGGAACGGCTCACGCCAATGGCAATGTGTCTGCCATGCAAACGCCCCCGCGCCGGCTCAGTTCCAGTCGCCGACGCGGTTGTTCGCCTCCGTGATCTCGGCGATGGCGCCCTCGGAGTCGAGCAGCACGATCGCGGGCTGCGCGCCCGCAGGCAGGTCGATGCGCACGGTCGCGGTCTTCGGCTGCAGGTCGAAGGGTGCCTCGAGCGCCGGAACCTGCGCGGTCGCGATCTCGCCCGCCTCGCCCAGTACCTGCAGCACGCTCGCCGGCGCCGCCGAGCCGCCGATGTTGTGCACGGTCACGGTCAGCGTGTTGCCCTCGCGCGTCACGTCGCCCGGGTCGATGGCCAGGTCCGGACGCCTGCGGATGTCCTCCAGCTCCTCCAGCAGCGTCAGCTCGATGACCACCGTCTGGCCGGGCCGCGCGGTGAAGGGCAGTGCCCCGTCATAGCGCCACAGCTCCTGCTCGCCGGTCGCGATCTGGGCGTCGGGGCGCTCGTCGTCATCGGTGTCCACGCCCACGGTCACCTGGTAGCGCCCGTGCGGCAGTCGCCACACGCGCATGATCATCGGCGTCGGCTCGTCGTGGAAGCTGTAGACCAGCGCCTTGAGGTGATCGGGCCGGGCGTCGAGCACCGCCGCCGCGTAGTCCAGCCCGCCGCCCTCCCAGCTCACCCAGTGCCCGGGCACGTGCGACTTGCCCGAGGTCCAGTCGCCGAGGTAGAGCCGCGAGAGCAGGTCGCGGCCGGGCACCGGGATGCGGTCGGTGAAGGGCTCGGCCTCGGTGAGCAGCCAGCGGTTGCGGATCTGCTGGCGCACGACCTCCTTCAGCTCCTCGACCAGCCAGCTCCGGTCGCCGGTCACGCGCCACGCATCGTAGAGCGCGATCTCGCCCTGCGACGGGCTCCACATGCCCTCGAGCGAATACTGGTTGGTGAAGCCGATCTCGCGCAGCGCACTGCCGGGTGTGCGCTCCTCGACGCGGATGGTGTGCTCGCCGGCCTCGAGGGCGTAGATGGTCGCGGTCACGCTCGCGTCCCACTCGTCGCCCGACACCGCCCCGCGAATGCGGTCGGTCGCGCCGTCGTCCACGTACACGAAGAACGAGGTCGACTGCGAGCCCTCCTCGGCCGCGTCGGCGCGCCCCAGCAGTGCCCACACCGCGTAGTTGCCCGCCTCGGGCACATCGATCGTGAAGCTCGCCGAGCCCCCGTCCTCCTGCGTCGTCGTGCCGATGCCCTCGCCGTCGCGCACGAGCTTCATCGGCTCAGCCACGGCGGTCGCGTCGGCCGCGGCCGCGGTGAAGCGCTTCTCGGGACCCGCCGGGGGCGGCGGGACGGTCTCGGTGAAGCGCGCCAGGTTCGCCTGCGCCCGCGCCAGCTTATCCTCGTCGCTCGGCTCCCACAGGTCCATCAGGCGCGCGAACGGGTCGGCATTCGTCAGCGCGAAGGCGCCGCGCAGGAAGTAGCGCACGATATAGGCACCCGCGCCGCCGCGGTAGAGGGCGCTCCGCTGCTGCAGGATCGGGTTGCTCGGGTAGGGCGCGTAGGGGTTGATCTCCGAGGTGCGCGCGCTGATCTCGAACGGGATCCTGCCCTCGGGCTTGCCCTTGTCGGTGCTCAGGCACGCCAGCGCCCAGCTCTCGGCCTCCTGCAGGAAGATCTCAGCGACCTGCGGGCTGTGCGTGTACCAAACCAGATGCCCGGTGCCGACCATCGCCAGCGGACAGTAGGGCTGATCGACGTCGAAGGGCGGGTCGTCCCAGACCTCAGTGGTGTTGAACATGTAGCTGCGGAACTGGCGCCGTCCGGCCTCGTTGATCTGCGTCCACAGGTCGAAGTAGTGACTCATCACCATGAGGCGCTCGACTGCGCGCGGGCTGCCGTAGTCAACCAGCAGCACCTGCGGCTGCGTGCACGACTGGTCCTCCGCGGCGTGTTCGACATCGCGCGAGCCGACGGTGTAGCCGGTCCCGGCGCTCATCTCCCACGCCACGTCCGCGAGCCTGCGCAGACCGTCGGCGACGCGCTCGTCGCCGGTCATCAGGTAGTCGCTCGGCCAGTTGCACGAGAACTCACCATCGTCGTTGATGTGTCCGCCCAACTCCCCGTTGGCCTGCTGCCGGTGATCGAGCCACCAGGTGATGATCTCATGGCGATTGCGCAGCGCCTCGCGCGCCCACACCGCCCAGTCAGGCGCATCGGTCGGCCCGGGCCGGGTCAGTTCGATCTCCTCGCGCACACGCGCGATGCGCCGGTAGATGTACGTCGCAGGCATGTTGTCGGGGTCGAGTTGCAGTACCCGGCGCACGTACGCCCCCAGGATCATCGCCGACCAGTCGCGCCCATCATACGCGTGGGCCTCGCTGGCCTCGGAGTACATGCGCCGGGTCAGGCGCTCGAGCTGCGGGACGTACTCGGCGCAGGCGGCCTGCGGCTCGATCACGTACATGGCGACGCGCGTGGCACCCAGGTCGAGGGTCATCTCCCGCCTGGCGCGCAGTGTCAGCCAGAGCGGTTCGTCCGCCGCGAGGAGCAGGTCGGGCACATCGAAGCCGGTCGCCAGGCGCCCGCCCTCGACGCGGCTGACCGCGCGGAAGAGCGTGGCGTAGTTGCGCGGCGGATCGTTGCCCGGGCCGATGCCCCGGTCCATGCGCGTCACGTAGCTGACGTTGGCGTCGAGTTCCGCCGGGCGCTTGAGGGTGATCTCGATCATGTCACCCTCGCCCGCGCCGGGCAGCGCCAGGTCGAGGCTCACGCCGGTCACGCCGTACTCGGCATCGCGCGGCGCGAGGAAGACGTTCAGGTACTGCCCGGTGCCCAGCGTCACCGTGCCCGCGCCCGTGGCGTCGGTCGCCTGCAGCGACGCGCGCTGCCCCTCGGCCGCCCAGGCCGCCGCCAGGTCATCGGCCATCCCCTCGGGCGCGCCCTCGGCCAGCGCGCTCTCAACGCGCTCGCCCGCCAGTTCTCCGCCCTCGCTCAGCCCGAAGAGCTGGATTTCGTTGAGGTAGATCTCGGAATCCGCGGGGACCGTCAGGTGCGCTTCGTCCAGCTCATGCCCCTCGAATCCCAGCGAGGTGACCAGCTCGTCCTTCGGCTGGCTGTGCGCCAGCAGCCTCAGCATGGGCCTGCCGAGGACCGGATCACCGGGGCCTCTCCCCATGAGCGTCGCCTCGCCCAGGTTCATGGTCGGACGCATAGTGTGGATGAGCGCCCAGCTTGCCGCGATCGGCCGCGCCAGCTCCACGCGCACCGCCTCGCCGCGCAGCAGCGCCGAGCTGTCGAGCTGCCCGTCGACCGGGGTGTGCGCCTGGCTGGGCCAGCGCAGGAGGGCGTCGGTCCAGACGTCCGCGATGTCCGGCACAGTTACGGTCATGCCGTGCAGGTTCGGAGTGGCGTCCCACGCGGGCCAGTCGGGCGCCTCTACCTGCTGGATGGCGAGGTCGTCCCAGTAGAACCACTCAGTGCCGGTGAAGAAGCCGCGCAGCGTCAGATTCATCTCGGCGGCGTTGAAGGGCGCCTGCACCACCGCCTCCCAGGGCGACCACTCGCCGGTCACGTCCGGGAACTCGGTGGCCTGCACGTCCACTCTATCGCCCTCGGGGTCGAGGAAGTAGACCTTGATCTTCGGGACCTCGATGCCCGCCGGATCGACGCGGCGGATCCAGCCGCTGATGCGGTAGGCCGAGCCGCCCTGCACCGCGATGCGCTGCGCGATGCCGTCGTCGAAGCGCCCCATGACGCAGCACTCGCCCGAGTGCGCGATGGCCGCGTCGGTGATCAGTTCAGCGCCGCCTCCAAGCGCCCAGGCCGCCGGGCCCCCGTCGGCAACCTCCTCGAAGCCGGGGTTCTGCAGCTCCTGCGGCCGGGCAGAGGCCGTGGCCGTAAGCAGTGCGATCAGCACGAGCGTCCTGGTCATCGGGATCATCCCTTTGTACGCGCCGATCAGGGCCGTTCGTATCTCAGCCCCCCAATCTGCCATCCGCTGCCGTTCGTGGGACAGGCATTCTTGCCTGTCTGCCGTCTGTCGTTGCCGAGAACCGCAACGGCACATCGCCAACGGCATTGACAGCCAGGAATGGCTGTCCTACACGAACGGCGCACAGGACCGGATCGGCGCTCGCGCTCAGCGCAGGAAGTAGTTCGGCGGCACGGTCACGTCCGTGTCCTCGGTGAGCGTGTGCAGGCGCACCAGCGCGTACGCGAGGTTGCTCACCCACAGCTCCGACTCGTAGTACCACAGGTTGGTCGCGCCGCGGAAGATGCCGCGCCCGCCGACGTCGCAGTAGAGCTTCTCGATCGCCATCTGCGCCCAGCGCTCCGCCGCGGGCAGCCACTGCTCACCGCCGTCAAGCTCGTGCATTGTCTCCATCAGGTTGATGATCCCGGCGAAGACCTGGGCCCGAATGTCCGCTGCCTCCGGCAAGTCCTGCGCATCCGCGTAGTACTGCGCCATCGGCCGCGCGAGGTCGAGGTAGCGCGCGTCGCCGGTCAGGCGATACGCCTGCGTCCACAGCAGCGCGTCGGCGCAGGCGAAGCCGCCGCCGTAGTTGGCGCTGAAGGCCGGTGTCCAGCCCATGCTGCCCTCCGCGCCCGGACCGGTCACCGCGCACGAGCTGATGTAGCGGCCCCGTTCGGGCTGGTGGGGAAGTGCCGCGACCGCCTGCAGGTGCTCGAGCCCGAGGTTATGGCAGCGCCGCGCGGTCTCGGTCTCGCCCAGCAGCGGCACGGATTCGAGCATGCTGATGGCGAGGCTGAGCTGGCTGGTCGGCGTAGCGGTCTGCGCGCTGGTGGTGGTCGTCGCGGGCAGCAGATGAGATCGCGGATCGCGCGTCGCCATGTGGTGGTCCATCATGCGCTCGATCCAGGCCAGGTACTTCGCGTCGCCGCTTTTGCTGTGCGCGAAGGCCCACATCTGGATGTAGAACCCGCCGTGGCGCGGGAAGTCGAGGTAGCCGTTGGGCCGCCGTGGCGTCGGGAGCGGCGCGCTGATGTCGGCGTGGCGATTGTAGCCGAAGTCCTCGAGGTCGTACACGTGGTTGAGCAGCCCGTCGGCCTCGCGCAGCACCGCCTCGGAGTTCAGCTCCCACGCCCACGCCCAGAAGCGCAGCGGCGCGGCCCCCAGGTACTCGTGGGTGTTGTGGCCCACCGCATCCTCGAAGAAGTCCCAGTGCGCGTGCTCGCCCCACGGCCACAGCCCGGTCGCGGTGTGCGTGCAGTTGTCGAGGAAGAACTGCAGGTAGTCGCGCGCGGCGTCGCGGTAGCCGTCATCGGCGGTCAGCTCGCTCAGCGGTTCGCACGCGAGCAGCAGCATCAGGTCGTGCTGCAGGTTCCCCCCGAAGGCCGCGCGGTCGCCGGGCCGCTGGCCCTCGATGGGCGGGAGGATGCAGCCGGGGTGTTCGAGGTCGGTGCAGGTGAGGATGCTCACCCACATCGGCGAATGCACCTCGCCCCAGCGGTCGGTGCCGCACGCCAGCAGCGTGTCCACAAACCGCTGCACGTAGCCCAGGTAGCCGATGGCCGGGTCATACTCGACCTCGGGCACCAGCGGCCCTCCCCCGCCCAGCGCCCGCGCGATGAACAGCCGCTCCCCCAGGGTCTCATCCGCCACCGGCGCGGCAGCCAACTCTCTGATGGCGTCGCTCGTCGCCGGGATCAGGCGGATCTCGTAGATGCGCGGGAAGGCGTGGTCGGGCCGCCGGGTGTCGCGGATGCGGATGCGCAGCCTGCTCACCAGGGCGTCGGTCAGGTCGATGGTGAAGCGCACCTGGTCGTTGCCGCGAACCGCGCCCAGCAACGCCCAGCCGTCGCCGGCGGCGGCGAAGACCTCCACATCCTTGAGGCGCACATACCCCTTCGCGTCGTCGGTCAGCAGCTCGATGGCACCCACGGAGACCGGCTCAGGCAGCGTCAGGATGACGTTGGTCGGCAGGCCGGTGAGGTCGTGCGCCTCACCGATCCACCACGTGCTCTCATCGTCGTCGATGGCGACCTCTATCGGCTGCTCGCGCGGCTGACCGTGGTGGGTCGCCACGATCTCGGCACCCTCCAGCGAGATGGCCTGCGGCTCGGCCTGCGCGGGCAGCGTTGACACCAGCATGGCGCTCACGGTGAGCAGGGCGGTCATCGGTACCGCCTCCCGACGTGCGGCTACGTTCGGTCGGGGGAGAGTTCCTCACGAGACGGCCGGGCTCCTGTGATCGGAGGAGTTGTGAACACACCGGTGCAGGTGGCCCCGTCACATGTGACGAATTATCGCCGCCGAGGGGGGCCCTGCAGGGCACTACTGGCGATCCCCCGCGGAGGCTGACACCCATGCCCGGCGCGTTGCTCATCAGTTTCGGCGGTTACCCGTTCACGCCCAGCAGCCTTACCCCCGACAACGGCCTCGCCAACCTCGCCGGCGCGCTGGCCGAGGAGGGCTGGGAGGCGCACATCCTCGACTTCGGCACGGTGTCGAACATGCGCCGCCTGTTCCCGGCGGAGCTGACCGAGACCCTGCGCCCCGCAGCCCGCGAGCTGATGGGAGGGAGCGGGGGCGCGCCGTCCGGAGATGCGATGCGCCGCCTCGAGGCCATCGATGCGGCGCTCACGCAGCACCAGGTGGCGCAGATGCACGCCATCGCGGATGAGGTGGCGGCATGGGTGCGGCGCGAGCGGCCCGACTTCGTCGGCATGAAGCTGTGGAACGGCGACGGCTTCACCGGCAGCGTCATCATCGCCGAGCGGCTGCGCGAGCAGTTCCCCGACCTGCCCATCTACGGCGGCGGCCCGCAGGCCTCGTGGTGGGGGGCGGCGATTCTGCAACGCAGCCGCGCCTTCACCGGCCTGCTTCAGGGTGAGGGCGAGATCGCGATCCGCCGCATCGCCGAGCACGCGCTGGGGCGGGGGCGGCTGAGTGCGGTGCCGGGCGCGGTGTACCTCGACGGCGCCGATGTGCGCACGGTGCCGCGCGAAGAGTGGGTCGAGATGGACGACCTGCCCGAGCCGGTCTATGACGAGGCGGTCTACCCGGCGATGGCGGGCGACGAGAAGGCGAAGGTCATTGTGATCGACGACAGCCGCGGCTGCCCCCACCGCTGCGGCTTCTGCGCCCACCCGGTGGAGAGCGGACAGCGCCTGCGCACGGCCACCGCGTCCGTGCTGGTGGAGCGCATGCAGCGCATCGGCGACCGCCACGGCATCACCGCCTTCCGCTTCTCCGGCTCATCGACGCCCGGCCGGCTCATGGCGGACGTGGCGGAGGAGATCCTCGCACGCGGGCTCGAGGTCAGCTTCACCTGCTTCGGCCACTTCGCCTCGGTGCGGCCCGACCACTTCGACCGCATGGCGCAGGCCGGACTGCACGCGATCTTCTTCGGCATCGAGTCCGGCTGCGAGCACGTGCTGGAGCGGGCGGTGCGCAAGGGCATCGACCTCGACCGCGTGGCCGACACGGTCCGGCAGGCCCAGGAGGCGGGGATCTTCGTCGTCGCGAGCATGATCGTGCCGCTGCCCTTCGACACCGAGGAGACCATTGCGGAGAGCCTGGAGTTCGTGAAGCGGGTGCGGCCGGACTCAGCGCCGGTGCAGTTCCCGGGGCTGATCCCGGGTACGCCGTGGTGGCTCGAGCCTGCGCGCTTCGGCTTCGACTTCGACCTCGATGAGCTGACGCAGGTCGGGCTCGACTACAAGATCAAGCTGCTGTTCCCCCCGTCCATGTGGGAGGCGCTGCCCTACCGCGTCAATGGCATGGACTTCGAGGAGTTCACCGCGCTCACCATGGAGTTCGCCGCGAACGTGGAGGCGGCGGGCATTCTGACCGGCGTCCCCGATGACAACGCGCTGCTCGCCCACTGCGCCGGGATGGCCGCGCGGGAGTTCCGCGACCTGACACGCCTGTGGTGCGCCATCGGCGATGCTGAGGCGATGGGGGACGTCGTGGCGCGCGTCAACCGCGCCATCATCCGCCGCTGAGCGCCGGCGGCTAGTGCACCGGCGCGTTGCCTGCGACCATCTCGCGCACGATGGCGCTGAGTTCCTGCAGATCGAAGGGCTTCTCCAGGGCCATGTCCACGAACTTCAGGCCCTCGGGATCGGCCTCCTCCAGGAAAGCGCTGAGCAGGATCACCTGGGTCTGGGGCGCGATGCGCTTGATCTCGCGCGCCAGCTCCGTCCCCGGCTGCCCGGGCATGCGCAGGTCGGTGATGACCACGCGTGGCGCGACGCGCTCCGGGTCGCTCGCCAGCGCCGTGAACAGCGGCAGCGCCTCCTCGGCGCTCAGGGCGGTGAGCACCTCGAAGCCGTGGGTCTGCAGCACCTCGCGGGTGACGACCAGCATCCTCTCCTGATCGTCCACCACCAGCACAACCGGCAGTGCAGGCGCCCGGCTGCCGCCGGCGTGCGACTGGCTGATGGGCAGGCGCACGGTCACGGTCGTGCCCGCGTGCGGCGTGCTGTCGAAGGTGATGGAGCCGTTGTGCTGGGCGATCACCTTGTGCGCGACGGTCAGGCCCAGTCCCGTGCCCTCTTCGCCCTTGGTGGTGAAGAACGGCTCCGACAGCCGCGCCATGACATCCGCGGTCATCCCGCAGCCGTTGTCGATCACCTGCGCGACGACGTCGTCGTTCTCCCGGTAGCTGCGCACGCGGATGGCCCCGGCCACGCCGCGCTCCTGCACCGCGTGGTAGGCGTTGATGATCAGGTTGGTGAAGACCGTGCGCAGGCCCGCCGGGCTGCCGTCGATGCGGGGCAGCTCCTCGAGGTCGTAGCTCAGCTCGTGGCGCTCGGAGTGGTCCACGCGCCCCTCGCTCAGCTCTCCCGCGGCGCACAGCATCTCGTTGAGGTCGACCTTCTCCACCGGCTCGTAGGGGTTGGCGCCCGACATCGCCGACAGCCGTTCCAGCGCCTCGCCGCCGTCACGCGCCGCCAGCGCGATCTGCCGCAGCCCGTCCACCAGGGCCTGGGGCTCCATGCGCTGGGTCTGATCGATGTCGAGGAGCATGATCTCGATGCGGAAGAGGATGGTGGACAGGAAGTTGTTCAGGTCGTGCGCGACCTCGGCCGCGACCTCGCCGATGGAGCTGAGCCGCAGCACCTCGGTGAGCTGATGCTCAATCGAGCTGTGCGCCGACACCAGGTCGCGGGCGAATGAGTCGTCGCCCGCTTCGCTAGGCCGCCGGGAGCCGGACAGCTCCTCGGAGAGCTGCGAGATGGTGCCGCTGAGCTGCTCGAGCAGCAGGCGCTCCTCGTGCTCCTTGCGCCGCTTGGCCATGGCGCGCTCGACGACCGCCTCCACCTCCGCGACCCCGAAGGGCTTGGTGATGTAGTCCAGCGCGCCCAGCCGCATGGCCCGCTGCGCGCTCTGCACCGCGGCGTAGGCGGTGATCATTGCGACCTCGACATCGGGCGCCATCTCTTTGATGCGACGCAGCACCTCAGTGCCGTCCATCTCGGGCATGCGGATGTCGAGGAACACAAGGTCCGGCTTGCTCTCCTCGATCATCGCCAGCGCCTGCTGTCCACTCGAGGCCGTGTGGACGTCATGCTCGACGTTGAGGATCATGCGCAGTGCCTCGCGCGGCCCCGCCTCGTCGTCTACGACCAGTACCTTCGCACCCACGCGCCTACACCTCCGGGCTGGCTTGGACGCCGTCCTGCGAACGCGGCAATGCGACGCGCATCGTGACGCGCCCATCGTCGCTCAATGCCTGCACCCAGCCGTTCTGGTTGGTGATAATCTTCTGGCTGATCACCGGCCCCAGGTCGCTCTCGGGATTCTGCATCGCGTACAACGGATCGAACACCGTGTCGGGATCGAAGACGCCGTTCATGCGTGAGCGCCGCACCATGGTCACCAGCACCAGCGACGGATCGTCCGCATCTCGGGTCACGTCCACCTCGACCGGGAAGGGCCGCGAGCCCGCCAGGTAGGACATCAGGTACGACAGGGCGTCGCGCGTCGGCGCCGGGTCCACCAGTACCGTCGGCAGGTCCTTCTCAAACTGCAGGTCGAAGGCCTGCCGCTTGACCTCCTCCGCGATGGGCACCACGCTCAGCGCCTGCTCGATCAGGTCCTCAAGCCGCGCCGGCTCGACGTGCGGCTCGGGCTGCTCGACCATGCGCAGCAGGTTCTTGAGCAGCTCGTCGAGGTGGTCGATCTCCGGCAACACCGTCTGCGACCAGAACTGCGCCAGGCGCTGGTCGGAGCCGCGGCCGCTGATCAGCTCGGCGTAGGTCTTCACGGCGGTCAGCGGATTCTTCACCTCGTGCGCGATGCGCCCTACGATGCGGTTGAGCACGTCGAGCCGCTCGATGCGGCTGCGCTCGCGCGCGAGCTGCTTCTCGGCCGTGATGTCGTCAAGCATCAGCACGCTGCCCAGCGGCTCTCCCCGGTCGTCCAGCAGGGCGGCGGTGGTGACCCGCAGCACCACCTCCCCGCCCCGAATGGCGACCTCCTCGCCCGGCGAGGCGCGCTCGGGGGCGCGCAGCGCCGCGAACAACATGTCGCCCAGTGGCGACGGCAGCGCGCGCAGGTCAGAGCCCTCCACGGCCGCTCGATCGAGGTCGAGGACCTCAGCCGCGTAGGGATTGCACACCGCGATGCGCTCATCGCGCCCGAGCGTGACCATGCCCGCCCCCATGCTCTCCACGATGCGGTCGGCGTAGGCCTTCGACCGCTCCAGCTCTTCGTGCAGCTCGATGCCCTCGGCCGTCATCGCCACGTAGCTGGTCACGGCGAAGAGCATCTCCACTTCGCCGCTCCCGTAGCTCTCACCCAGCACCTTCTCGCCGAGCATGAGGATGCCGGCCAGTCGCCCGCGCACCATCAGCGGCAACGCGATCTGCCCGCCGAACAGCGCCATCTCGCGGGCCACCTGCACGGCGAGCTGCCGATCCGGCCACGAGCGCAGCTCGCCCAGGGTCAGCACCCGCCGGTTGCGCCGGTACCAGGTGGGCAGCGCGTCGCACGAGGCCAGACGCGCGTCCTCCACGACCTCCCCCGGGATGCCGCGCTGCGAGCGCACCCGCAGCCCCCCGTCGGGCGCCTCCCACAGCAGGCAGTAGCTGGCGCACTGGCTGAAGCGCGTGACTGAGTCCACGCACGCCTCCAGCAGCCGGTCGAGATCGAAGCCGCCGGTAAGGCCCGCCATCAGGCGATGGAGCACGTCCAGGTCGGCCGAGAGCCTCGGCTCCCGATCCTGGGTCACCTGCGTCCCGTTCTCCAGGTGCGCGTTCGCCCGCGTGGCAGAGCGCCCGGGGCCGGCGAGGGTGGCCTCCATCTCGGCACGCAGCCGGGCCATCTCCAGCGCCTGCGCCAGCACGTCCGCGCGGTCATCGGCGCTCGCATCCGCGCGCAACCACAGGGCCGGCTCGTCTATGCCCTCGCGCCGCACATGCGCGATCACATCTTCGGGGGCGATGCACAGGCACACCGCCTCCCCCGCCTGGGCGCGAATGCTCGACAGCGCGTCGAGGCGCCGCCGGGTGAACTCCGGCAGCTCCACCACCACCAGGTCGGCGGGAACCGACTGCAGCAGTTCCACCCCGGCGTCTGGACTCCGCGCCTGCAGGATCGTCGCACGCTCACCCGCTGCGTCTCGCACATGGCACGCCCAGGCCCGGCTCAAGTCAACGAGTACCGCCACAACCATGGTCACCGATCACCAACCGTACCAGCCGGCGCTCTCGAGTTCGATACCGGCAGCTCCACCACGAACTCAGTGCCCCCCTCCACACTTGACTCGACCGAGATGGTCCCGTCGAGTTCCTCGACGATCGTCCGAGAGATGGCCAGCCCCAATCCCGTGCCCGTGGTCTTACGGCTCACAAAGGGCCGGAAGATCTCCCGGCGCTGCTCGGGCGGGATGTAGCTGCCCGCGTTGTGCACTCGGATGCGTACCGATGGCGAGCCCCCCTCGTCCCCGGCGCACAGCTCCGTGGTCAGGCGCACACGCCCCCCGGCGGGCTCAGCCTCGATGGCGTTGCGGACCAGGTTGGTCAGCGCCTGGTGGAAGCGGGCGCTGTCGCCCTGGACGAAACCCTTGAGATCATCGGTCACCAGCTCGATGGCGACATCCTGTGTCTCCGCGAGCCCGGCCGCCGCCTGCGTCACCTGCCGGCTGATCTCGTTGACGTCAATCGGCTCCACCACCGCGTCCGCGGGCTTGGAGAGCGTCAGCAGGTCCCCGACGAGCCGGTCGATGCGGCTGATCTCCTGCTGCGCCACGGTCAGGAAGTTCGAGCGGAAGTCCGGGTCGTCCAGCCGCTTGGGCGCCAGCTCGGCGAAGGTGCGGATGGCCACCAGCGGGTTGCGGATCTCGTGGGCCATGCCCGCGGAGATCATGCGGATGAGCGCCAGGCGCTCGGCCTCCTCCCGCTCCCGGTCCAGCTCCTGGATCAGGGTCAGGTCGCTGATGACCGCCACGGCGCCCTGTGACCCGCTGCCCTCCGCCGACAGCGGCGAGGTGCTGCACGCCAGGGGCACCAGGCTGTGGTCGCGCTCAATGGTCATGTGCTGGCTGGGCAGTGTGCGACCGCTGCCCAGGCTGGCGCGGATGCAGTTCGCGATCCCCTCCGGGAGCACGCCGATGCTCCGGTGCAGCGCTTTCTCCGCGGGCAGTCCAAGCAGGCGCTCGGCCGCCTCGTTGTAGACCACGATGCGCTCCTCGGTGTCGGTGACCACGACTGCGTTATCCATCTGGCGCAGGATGCGCTCGTTGAAGTCCTTCAGCGCGGCGGTCTCGGCGTAGAGATCGGCGTTGCGCAGCGCCAGGGAGGCCCGCAGGGCCATGTCGGTGACGAAGCGCAGGTCGTCGTGGACGTACATGTCGCCCGAGAGCCTGGGCCCCAGCGTCACCAGGCCGATCAGCTCGTCCTCCCAGAGCATGGGCGCGGCGATCTGGGCATCCAGCTCATCCATCAGCAGCGCCAGCCGGCGCGCATCCTTGAGTGGTCCGAAGCGGAACACCTGGTCCCTGGTTACCGGCGAGCCCTCCTCCAAGACCACTTCGACGAGGCGATTGCTCAGGGCGATGACCGCAGGGCGTTCGCGGCCGGCGTTGCCGTTGTGCTGGATGATCGCCCGCGGCGCCAGCTCCGTGCCCGGACGCGTCATGGTGTACACCACTACATTGGTGGGCTCCAGCGCCGTGTAGAGCGCGCGGGCGAGGTAGCGCACGAGCTGCTCGGCGTCGAGGGTGCGCAGGATGTGTGACGAGGCCCCGGCCTGCACCGACGCCGGGTCGCCACCGTCCGAGAACAGGCGCTTCACGAAGGCCGTCACCGGGCCGTGCACCAGCACGATCAGCATGCCCATGACCAGGCCGGTGGCAAGGTACGCCAGGTTCATGGGCACGCCCCGGCTTGTCAGCGTCGGCTGCAGCGCTTCGACACTGCCGATGCCGATTGACAGCACGACGCCGGCCGACACCATCGCGCTGGCCACCCGCCGCAGCGCCGTCTCGGGGCGCATCAGCCGGTGCTTGGCGATGGCGTAGCTCATGCCGGCCATGGTGATGATGTAGCCGCCCGCCCCCCAGCCGCTGTAGGCCGTGGTGCCCCAGATCAGCGGGATGATGATGATGACCAGGCTGGCCACGAAGTGGCTGCCGGCCAGCCCGATCAGCACCCAGATCACCTGGACACGCTGCACGCCCTCGAGCCGGACGGCCTTGCGCAGCAGCACGACGTCGGCGTAGCCGAGGGCGCCCACGGTGAAGATGCCGAAGGGCACGAACGGCCAGCCGTAGACGACGTTGACGATGTCCCCCCCGAGCCCGATCGAGCGGACCAGGTCGGGCGCGAAGGCCACCGCTCCCATGACCGCGCCGATGGTGTAGAGCGCGACGCGGGCGTTGGTCGGGGCGTAGTCGATGCGGTCGGGGAAGACCCAGGCGAAATCGACGACGGTGCAGATGACCATCGCCACGACGGGGTGGGTAAGGCGCAGCCAGATGCTCGCCTCGGTGGGGCTGTCGGCGACTTCCAGCAGGTAGTTGAGGAATGTCCAGATGCCGCCGCCCACCGCGTGGACCGCGAACAGGCGGTTCCACACGCGATCAGGCGTGCGCTGGTAGACGGCGATGCCGAGGGTCACCGCGGCTATCGCTGTGATCGCCAGCGCAGTCTCCTTCAGCCCGAGCAACGCGGTCCTCCAGTGCTGCCTTCGCCGGCGATGCCTGGCGGAACCAGGCGCCCCCTCGTCTACGGGGCGAACCGCCGGATGATCAGCGCCGAGTGGGTGCCGCCAAAGCTATGCGAGTTCACCACGGCCGTGTCCACTCTGGCAGGGCGGGCCCGGTTGGGCACGCAGTCAAGGTCGCACTCCGGGTCGGGATAGCGGTAGTTGATGGTCGGGGGGACGATACCCGTCTGCATGGCCATGCACGCCGCGGTGACCTGCCACATACCGCCGGCGGCGAACGGCTGGCCGGTCGTCCCCTTGATCGAGCTGACCGGAATGCTGTAGGCATGCTCGCCGAGGGCGAGCTTGAGCGCCCGCATGTCGGCCATGTCGTACTCACGGTTGGCGATGCCGTGCGCGCACACGTAGTCGATGTCCGTCGGCGCCGCCCGCGCCTCGACCAGCGCCTGCCGCAGAGCCGTGGCCAGCTCCACGCCGCTCGGATCGGCCTTGGCGAGGTGCTGACCCTCGGTCGCGCAGCCGTAGCCCGTGACCTCGGCGAAGATGCGCGCGCCCCGGTTCAGCGCGTGCTCGGCCGTCTCGAGCACCACCATCCCCGCGCCCTCCGACACCACGATGCCGTCGCGCGTGGCGTCGTACGGGCGGGAGGCCCTGGTCGGCTCCTCGTTGCGCCGTGTCATGATGTCCACGCGCGCCAGCAGCGACAGCCCGAACGCGCTGATCACCGCCTCGCTGGCGCCGACCAGCATCACATCGGCCGCGTCCGTGCGCAGCGCGTCGGCCCCGAACGCGATGGCCTCGAGACCCGAGCAGCATCCGGTCGCCACCGAGGTGCTCGGGCCTTTCATCCCGTACTGGATCATCAGCCGGGAGGTCGCCGCGTGCGGCGCCATCTCCAGATGATCCAGCCGGCCGCAGGCGCGCGGACCGCTCTCGAAGTACCTGCGATAGATCTCGTCGGTGATGTTGCCACTGCCCGCGACGCTGGTGCCGCACACCGTCCCCTTGCGGAAGGCCGGCACTCGACTGACGTCAAGCTCCGCGTCTGCTACGGCCATCTGCGCGGCGGCGAGGGCGAAGTGCACGAACCGCCCGCAGCGCCGGGCCTCAGACGTCTGCATGTAGTCGCCCGGGTCGAAGTCCGTGATCTGCCCGGCGATGCGGCAGTACAGGTCCTTGACGTCAAACCCGGTGATGTAGCGTATCCCGGAGCGACCCTCGACGACCGCGTCCCAGAACGCCTCGCGCCCCATCCCGGACGAGGACACCACGCCCAGCCCGGTGATAACCACACGCGTCTTCAGATCGCCGTTCCCTCGCGGCATGACGACGCCTCAGTTCCTCCCTACCAGTAGCCGCCTATCTCCACCTGGTGCGTGTCGGATTCGCCGAACACGTCGCCCACCGACCCACCGTTCCAGTCGTCGATGAACGCGTAGTTGACCACCCAGTCGCCGAAGCGCGCGCCCGCGCCCGCGGTCAGTGCCGCGTCGTTGCTGCCCACGCGCAGGCGCACCCGGTCGCTGACCTGGTACTCCACACCCACGTGCAGGCCGTCGGTGCGGGCGACCATGTCGTCGTCCTTCGACTCCAGCTCCATCCACTCCGCCGCCGCCAGCATCTCCGGGCTCAGCCGCGCCGACAGGCCCAGCGCCCACTCGGTCGAGGTGAACTCGAAGTTCATCGGCGCCGGCATGCCCGCGCCCTGGAAGTTCACGTCCTCGGTGTACCAGTCGAAGACGAAGCCCGCATAGCCGTCGGGGGCGAACTGATAGAGTGCGCCCAGCCGGCCGCCGACGTTGGCCTCGCTGTCGGAGTGCTGCACCACCGAGCCGGAGTGCTGCACCACCGAGCCATCCACGGGGTGGTAGAGGTTCACTTCGGTCTCCATGAGCGGCGAGACGCCGATGCCCAACAGGCAGCGCTCCGAGATGCGCCGCCCGTAGTGGATGGCCGCATCGTGCTCCTCGAACTCGCCGGGCACCGAGCCCATCGGGGTCATGACCCCGCCGCGGTTAGAGTCGAGCCACAGCCCCAGCACCTGGATGCCCTGGCCCTCGCCCACCCGCGTGGCGTACCACGCCTGCGTGCCGGTGAGGTCGAGGCCGCCGTCGAACTGTGTCCACGACGCGCGCACGCCGCCCTGGGAGGCGGTGAGCATGCCTGCGAACGCCGGGTTGGGGAAGCCCACGTCGGGCAGGCACGAGCTGACCCCGCCCATGCCGAACTGCCGGGCGGTGGTCGCGGTGGGCAGAGCGAACAGGTGTGGCACGGCATAGCCCTCGGGGCCCTGGGCTCCGGCCGGCAGACATGCCAGCACGGTCAGGGCCGCAAGCACAATCGGACGGCGGGGGGAACGTCGCCCGGTAGGGGCCTCCTGCGTAGGCACGGTCGCTGCGTACGAATCGCCGAGCCGCTGCGGAGCCATTCTGCTGCCTCCTGCTGCTTCGATGTCTGCCTCGATCACTGCTGCACGTTGGTGGCTGCAGACGCCTGGCGGGCGTCGGCAGCCTGTTGCGGCTGCTCAGTTGTGTTCGTACGACACGCCCCCGCGACCCTTGGGGTCTCAGCCGGGCCATTGCACACATTGTACATGATTGAACAGCCGAATGCAACACAAGGAGAGACCGAAACAGCGTTTTCCCCCGCGAGTTGCCACCAGGCGGCAGATGCGTGCCCGTCACACCAGCCCGGTGGCGCAATCATCGTGCCACACTTGTCGCGCGCACTGCGCGGAGGAGTGTGTGACCTGCGGGGCGAAACCCA
Source organism: Candidatus Zipacnadia bacterium (assembly GCA_029820295.1). GTDB lineage: Bacteria > Armatimonadota > Zipacnadia > Zipacnadales > UBA5352 > JALGVA01. Next base: position 186 of record JALGVA010000100.1, on the reverse strand, counting down.
ATGTGTTGGCCGGCCCACAACGACGTGGAGGTGTACCTATGCGCGCTGCAGCCCGCCTGACCGGCTCTCTCCTCGCCGTCGCCCTCCTCGCCTGCGCCGTCCTGGCACAGGACGGCCCCGCCGTCGAGCGCTGGCAGGTGCAGGCCACCGGCCCGGTCACTCTCACCATGGCCGCCGCCGGTGCCG
>JALGVA010000255.1 GCA_029820295.1 Candidatus Zipacnadia bacterium | reverse complement strand
GGCCGGGCCTGATCGCCATCTCCGTGCTGCTGATGGTGGCGGCGCTGTTCTGGCAGGGCGTGCTGTGGGTGCTGATGATGCGCGGCCTGGGCTACCGGCTACCGATGATCGCCGGGATGCGCGCGGGCGTGGTCTCGCTGGTAGGCAACTACGTGCCGGGCAAGGTGCTCATCCTGGTCTTTCGCGCCGGGCTGGTGCGCCGCCACGGCGTGCCCGGAGTGCCGGTCGCCAGCAGCGTGGTAAGCGTGGTACTTGAGACCATCCTGCGCAACATCGTGGCCGCGATCCTCGCCGTGGTCGGTCTCTGGTGGCTCGGCGTCGGCGACAGCTACCTGCCCTTGCTGGCGCTGCTGCTCATCGTGTCGATCGTGGTGGTCCACCCGGCGGTCTTCAATCCGCTGACCGATTTCCTGCTGCGCAGGCTCGGGCGCCCGGCGCTGCCCCGCCGGCTGCGCGTGCGCCAGATCGCCGGCCTGCTGGCGGGCTTCGTGCCCTTCTGGGCGCTCTACGCGACCGGCCTGTTCCTGATGGCGCGCGGGACGCTGGGCGCGACCGCGGCTGATGCTCCGGGCCTGACCGTCGCGCTGCTGGTCTCGATGATCCTGAGTACTCTGACCGTTTTCGCGCCCGTGGGTCTGGGCTTCGCCGATTTCACGCTGCTGGAACTCATCCCGCGTCTCACGGGCATGGCGTCGGGCGCGGGCGTGCTGGCAGTGATTGCGCGCGTGTGGCGCACGCTGGCCGAGATGCTCTCCGCGGGCCTGGCGTGGGTGCTGCCCGCCGAGGCCGGTGCGGCGGGAGATGCGGTCGCCGACGATGGGTGCGAGGCCGAGGACGATGACCCAGGCGTGGCCGGCGGTGTGGAGGCGGAACCATGAGCGACCGGGGCGAGCAGGCCACGGGGCCGGCCGAGGGCCACGTCGGCGGCCCTGCTGCTCGCGCGCCCACGCGCGAGCTGCTGCTCGTCGGGGCGCTCGCGACGGTCGCGTGGGCTGGCTTCGTGGCGCGCACCGACTTCCACGTCTTCCCCCTCGAGGACGTGCAGCAGACCGTGGTGGCCGCGCGCGAGTTCGCCGCGGGCCACGGCATGACCAGCCGCATCGCCGAGCCGCCCATGCTGGTCTTCCTGGCCGAGAGCGGCCGACAGCAACCGCCGTGGCCCAACGCTTTGCGCGCTCCGCTGACGACCATCGTGATGGGCAGTCTCATGCGCGTGATGCCCGAGCCCGCCGCGATCGCGCTGTCGTCGGGCCTGTTCTTCATGCTGACTGTGCCGCTGCTCTACGCCATCGGCTTCCGCCTCGCGGGGCGGCCCGCCGCGGCGCTGGCCGCGACGGCCTTCGCGCTCTCGCCCTCGGGCCTCTACCTGGGCGCGACCGGGATGACCGAATCGAGCACCATCGCGGCGCTGGCGGCCATCGTGCTGGCGCTGATGAGGCCGCTGTCGTGGCGCGGCGCGCTGGCGGCGGGCATCGCCGCGGGCATCGGCTACCTCGGTCGCTCGACCATGAGCTGGTGGGCGCTGGTGATGGTCGGCTACCTCGCATGGATGTCGCGCGATGCCGGCCGGGCGCGCACGCTCGCGCGGGTCGCGCTCTTCTGTGCGCCGCTGGCCCTGGCAGTGTGGTGGTGGGGCGCGCAGATGGCGGCCCTCACGGGCGAGTTCGGCTACAACGCGCAGACGGACATCTCGATCCGCCGAGACACAGGCCTCTATCCCGGGCGCTCGTCGTCGCTCACGCTGGAGTACTGGCGGCCGCGTGAGTTCATCGTGCAGCACCCGGACGTGATGGCGCGCAAGTACGCGCGCATCGCCGCAGAGGCCTGGCCTCGCTTCATCACCATGGGTGGGCTAACGCTCCCGGTCGCGCTCTTCGTGGTGGAGTTCGTGCTTGTGCTCGCGCGCGGTCGGCGCGTGACCGTGCACTGGCTGGTCTACCTCATCGTCGCCATGCAGCTCCTGCTCGTGCCGCTGGCGTCCGCGGGCCACGGGGGCGTGTCGGTCAACCGCTATCTCGACCCGCTCGGCCCGATCACCGCAACACTCGGCGCGGCCTTCGCCATCGAGCTGCTGCGCCGCTACGGCGCGTCGATGCGCCTGGCCGTCGTGCCGCTCGGGCTGCTGGTGGCGTTCACGGCGACACCGACGCTGATGGACCTTGCCGTCGGCCCCTACCACGGCGCCGCACTGCAGAAGGCCGACACGCTGGCCGGGTCTCTGCGCGCGCGCGGCTCGCCCGACGATATCGTCGCCTCCACCGAGGAGGGCCTGGTGGCGTGGGCCTCGGGCATGTACGCGGTCGGGCTGCCGGTGACCCCCGAGGAGTTCCTGCGCATGGACCGCGAGTTCCTCGCCGTGGACTGGGTGCACGTTCAGCATCGCGGTGACGAGAACCGCGCGCGCACCGAGGCCTGGGAGCCGATCATGGCGGGCGAGGAGGCGCTACCGGGCTTCGAGGTGGCCACGCGCCTCCCGGGCGGCAGCGTGCTGCTGCGCCGAAGGCAGGCAGAGTGACACCGCATCCTCTCTGCGCTGGTCCGCGTCCCTCCATCGCCCTGCCCCCACCACTCTCCCGACTCGGGGAATGTCTGTCCCTTGCCTCCGTTACTGAAGTATGCTATGATATCCAACGGGAGGCGCTATGTATGACAAAGGTGAGAGTCTCTGAAAGAGGACAGATCACCATACCCGCTGGTGTTCGCCGGAAGATGGGCATCAAGCCCGGTGGTGAGGTCGCTCTGGAGATGCGCGGCGACGAAGTCGTCCTGCGCCCCATGCTCTCGATCAGCGATGTGGCCGGCATATTCCGCGATCGCGTGCGTGACAAGGGTTCAGACTGGGAGACCGCGCGGCGACACGCGGAGGCGGCGGTGGCCCGCCAGGTCGCCGATGAGTAGCGCCCTCCGCCCGTGGGCGATCGACGCGAACGTGATCGTGCGCTATGTGGTCGGCGACGACAGGACGCTCTTCGCCAGGTCGGCGGCCATTCTGCAGGCCATCGAGCGCGGCGAAATGGTGGTCGTCTGCGACCCGGTCCAGCTTGCGGAGGTCGTCTGGGTGCTGTCTTCATACTACAAACTCAGTAATACCGAGATCAGCGAAGCGCTCCTGGCGATCGTGCAGGCCGACGGCTTCCTCATGGGCGACAAGCCGCGTTACGTCCTTGCGTTGCGGCTGTTCGGCGACACCGTCAAGCACTTCGGCGACGCCTGTGCCTGCGCCGCGGCCCTCGATGAGTGCGAGGGACGCCTGTACTCATTCGACCGGAAGCTCTCCTCCGTTGAGGGTGTTACTCGGGCGGAGGAGCTGCCCTCAACCGGCAACTGAGCGGCCACGTTGCCGACGGGCGTCCTCAGGCACGCCCGCGACGATTCCCCCCGACAAGCATCCACGGTTATGGGATGGGCCGCATGAGCGCCGATTGATCGGAAGCGACGGAACGGGCGCTGGTCGTGGCCACACGCGGCGGCGATCGAGCGGCCTTCGACGCGCTCGCCGTCAGGTACCGCACCGGCCTGCCGGCGGTCACGCTCGATCTGAGCCGGCGTCTCGACATCGCCGAGGACCTGGCGCAGGAGGCGCTGCTGCACGCCGAGGCCGAGTGCGGGCTGCGCTGCGCGGTCGCGCTGTCCCTGGGAGAGTGAGCGCGGCTACGGCTCTCCCGCGCCCAGGTACTCCTCGATGGCGGCGATGAACTGCCCGGCGTCGTGGCATAGCGACAGTGCCTCGGCCGCGGTGATCTCATGGGTGTAGTCGTACGTGGCGGCCTGGCGCGCGTCGAACGCCTCCCGGAGGCGTCGGTGGTACTCGGGGGCCAGCGCACCCGTCTTGGCGAACTCTCGGCCGAAGGCACTGATGACCGCGGAGTGCTTCGAGAAGCCCAGTCCACGGGCCGCGAGGGCGGCGGTGGCCGCGTGGAACATGGCGTAGTAGGCCTCTGATGCAGCCTCGTTCAGCAGCGCCTGTGCGGCGAGCACCCTCGCGGCTTCGAGCGTGGACCGTGCGCGCCCCAGTCGTGCGGCTACCTCGGCGTTCATCACACCGCCATCCCCTCGCGTGCAACGTTGCGGAGGAACAGACTGGCACCGGTGGCCCAACTCGCCGAGTCCACCGGAATGAGGCTTACGTTGAGGTCAAGCTGCAGCGAGATGCGGCTACCGACCTCCGACATCCGGCGGATCTCCGCCAGCACGGACTGGACGTCGTCCAGCACCACCGCGACGTCCACGTCCGAGTCGGGCTCGGCATCGCCGCGGGCCCGCGAGCCGAACAGGTACAGGCCCTTCAGCCG
>JALGVA010000099.1 GCA_029820295.1 Candidatus Zipacnadia bacterium | reverse complement strand
TCTGCTCAGCTACATTTGCGACTACACGCTGTTCCGTCCCGGCACCGTGCCGACGCCCCCGGTGACCGCGGTCAAGATGGCGACGATTAAGCGCCCGGCCGAACTCATTGCCCTGGCCGAGAACGCGGACGGCAGCGCACCGGATGCGCAGTACGCCTACGGCACCTACGGCTCGAGCGCGTCCAGCGGCTACAGCCCGTGGGCGCGCGTCTCGCTCGAGCGACACAATGGCGGCGCGTGCTACTCGTTCGCGGACGGCCACGCCAAGTGGCTGCCCAGGAACGAAGCGATGAAGGAGAGCGTCTACTGGCGCAACTGACGCCGCGCGGAACTCATGGGCATCATGGGGGCAGGCGCGCAGCCTGCCCCCGCTTCGTGTGGGTCTGTGCCCGGGTCGCGGTGCGGACGTCGAGCGGCAGATGATCATCCTCTCGCCCCTGAGCGCCCGGGCGCCGGGAACCCCACCGCCGGCCCCGCCTACAGCGCCGTCACCCGGATGTTGTCCCACCACAGGTACGTGCGGAAGGTACGCAGTCCGATCAGGCCCGAGGGCCACGGCTCGGGATCGCGCACGCCCAGCAGATACTGTCCGTCCACGCTGAAGCGGATGAAGTCGTTCCGGCGCTCGATCTCCACGTGGTACGTCTCGCCCTGCCGGCAGCGATAGTTGTAGGTCTCGGCCAGCAACTCGAAGCCGGGGCAGTGGCGGATGCGGATGCGCGCGGACGGCAGCTCGCCCTCGGGCGTGGCCTCGGCGGCGGCGGGCTCGTTGAGGAAGGTAATGATGTTGCCGTTGAGGACGTGGTACCTGGCGTAGCCCGCGTCGGCGCGGTCCTCGCGCGTGTCGTAGAGCGGCGTGCCTGCGGGGTCGGAGAAGAACATGAAGAAGTTGATGTTGTTTACGTCGGTGGATGAGCTGAGCACGTGCGCGTCGAACTCGATGCGCACATTGCCCTCGATGGGCGTGCGGCACCAGACGGTGGCGACGTAGGGGCCGTCGGTGTCGGCGGGCGCGTCGGCCCTGACGTGCAGGCGGCCGTCCTCGACCCAGACGCGCTCGCCGCCCTCGACCCACCAGTTGTCCATGCCATCCTCGAAGTCCTCAAGCAGCAGGCAGTTCTCGTCTCCGGCCATGGGCGGAGCCTCCTGGGCGAGCAGCGGTGTCGCGGCGGCGATGAGCGCGAGCAGCGCGAGGCCGGCAATCCGGCGCATCGAGACCACCCCCGGCGGTCGTGGGTTGCGGTGGGAAGTGTCAGTCCGTAGGTTCCGCGCGGCGGCGCGGGCTCCTGCCGACCCCGGCCTTGCCTTGGGCCGCGCGGGCTGGTAGGATAGTCGTGCCGCGCCCGGTGCGAACATGTGCGCGCCGGACGTGCTGGTGTACGTGCGGGCACCCGCAGTGCGGAGGACGGGCGATGTCATCCTCGGCGACCACACGCATTGCCGTGATCATGGCCGGCGGCGCCGGCGAACGCTTCTGGCCGATCTCGCGGCCCTGCCGGCCCAAGCAGCTCCTGCCACTGGGGCCGGGCGGGCGCACGCTGCTGGCCGACACCGTGCGGCGCATGCACGGGCTGGTCGATGACGACTGCATGCTGGTGGTGACCGGACGGGAGCTGCGCGAGCCCATCATCGCCTCGGACATGCCCGTGTTCGCGGACCAGGTCATAGCCGAGCCGGCGCGGCGCAACACCATGGGCGCCATCGCCTGGGCGACGGCGTGGGCGCTGGGGCGCATGGGCATGGCCGCCGAGGAGGCGACCATGGCGGTGGTCCCCGCCGACCACCATGTGGGCGACATGGACGCCTTCCGTGATGATGTGGCGCTGGCCCTGGACGCCGCCGAGGAGCTGGGGGCGCTGGTGATCGTCGGCGTCCCGCCCACACGGCCCGAGGTGGGCTACGGCTACATCGAAGTCGCGCCCGGGCCGGTGCGGCTGCGCGGGCGAGCCGACGGCGACGGGCGTCTGCGCGCGGTGGCGCGCTTCCGCGAGAAGCCCGACTTCGAGACCGCCGCCGAGTTCCTGCGCAGCGGGCACTTTCTGTGGAACAGCGGCATGTTCTTCTGGCGCATCTCGAGCTTCCTGGAGGAGCTGGGCCAGGTCGGCGCCGACATCGCGGCGACCATCCGGGAGATAGCGGACGCGCTGGCCGCCGGGGATCACGCCACGGCCGAGGCGCTCTTCCAGGGGCTGCCCGACATCTCGGTGGACTACGCCCTGATGGAGCGCGCCGGGCAGGTCCTGGTGGTGCGCGCGGGCTTCCCCTGGGACGACCTGGGCGCGTGGGACGCCTGGCGGCGCGTCGAGGCCGGCGACGCGGTGGGCAACGTGACCCACGGCGATCCGCTGCTGATCGACTGCCGCGGGTGTGCCGTCTACGATGAGATGGGTGCGGACGGCCCGCCGGTCGCGGTCATCGGCCTCGATGGTGTGGTGGTGGCGGTGGGCCGTGACGGCATACTGGTCGCGCCGCTGTCGCGCGCCCAGCAGGTGCGCGACGTGGCGGCGCGCGTGCGGGAGCAATCTCAGGACGCCGGGCGCCGCGAGTGAGGAGCAGCATGGGTGAGGGACGAACGGCGGCATTCGGGTCGTACGATGTGCGGGGGCGCATCCCCGACGAGCTGAACGAGGATATCGTCTACGACATCGGCCGCGCCTACGTGAAGCTGGTGCAGCCGCAGGGCCCGGTGGCGGTGGGGCACGATGTGCGCCTGTCGAGTCCGGCGATGTCCGCGGCGCTGATCCGCGGCCTGACCGATGCGGGCGCCGACGCCGTGGACATCGGCCAGGTGGGCACCGAGGTGATCTACTTCGCTTCGGCACTCGAGGGCATGGGCGGGGGGATCATGGTCACCGCCAGCCACAACCCGGCCGACTACAACGGCCTGAAGTTCGTGCGCGCCCACGCCATCCCCATCAGCGGCGACTCGGGGCTGCGCGAGATCGAGCGCATGGTCGCCGAGCGCGACGTCGAGAGCGCGCCGCGCAGGGGCACGGCGCGTCGCGAGGACATCAACGACGCCTACATCGATGCCGTCATGGGCTTCGTCGAGCCCGACGAGCTGGCGCCGCTGCATCTGCTGGTCAACGCCGGCAACGGCTGTGCGGGGCCCTTCCTGGACATGATCGCCGAGCGCGTCCCGCTACGCTTCACGCGCATCGACCACGAGCCGGACGGCCACTTCCCGCGCGGCGTGCCCAACCCGCTGCTGCCCGACAACCGCGAGCGCACGGCCGACGCGGTGCGCGCGGCCGGCGCGGACCTGGGCATCGCCTGGGATGGCGACTTCGACCGCTGCTTCTTCTTCGACGAGCACGCGCAGTTCATCGAGGGCTACTACCTGGTGGGCCTGCTGGCGCAGCGCATGTTGCGCGATGCCCCGCCCGGCTCGCGGGTTATCCATGACCCGCGGCTGATCTGGAACACCATCGAGATCGTGCGGGAGGCCGGCGGGGTGCCGGTGCAGAGCAAGACCGGCCACGCCTTCATCAAGGAGCGCATGCGCGCCGAGGACGCGGCCTACGGCGGCGAGATGTCGGCGCATCACTACTTCCACGACTTCTCCTACGCCGATTCGGGCATGATCCCGTGGCTGGTGGTGGCGTCGATTCTGAGCGAGACCGGGCGCACCATGTCCGACCTGGTCGCCGAGCGCGCGGAGCGCTTCCCGTGCAGCGGGGAGATCAACGAGTCGGTGGCCGATCACGACGCGCAGGCGGCGACGCTCGAGCGGGTGCGGGAGCACTACGTGGCGCTGGGCGGGGCGCTGGATACCACCGACGGGGTGTCGATCGCCTTCGAGCACTGGCGCTTCAACCTGCGCGCCTCCAACACCGAGCCGGTCATCCGGCTCAACCTCGAGACCCGAGGCGACCGCGCGCTGCTGGCGGAGAAGACCGAGGAGGTCCTGGAGGTCATCCGCGGCTGAGTCCCCGCCGCGAACGAGACGCGCTGATGCCACCTCGGCGCGGCGGTGCGCTTGTGGCTGCACCGCGCGCCTGGACGGAGCCGAGGCTGTGAGCAGGCCGCCATCACAACCGCCGCTGAGCTACCCGCTGCGCTGCCGCCCGCTGCTCAAGCCTAAGATCTGGGGCGGGCGCGGCCTGGCGACCGTGCTGGGCAAGGAGCTGCCGCCGGGGGAGGCGGTGGGCGAGTCGTGGGAGGTGGCCGATGTGCCCGAGGGCACCTCCGCCATCGCCGACGGCCCGCTCGCGGGTCTGAGCCTGCGCGAGGTGATGGAGCGCGTTGGCGATGAGCTGCTGCCGGGCTGGGGCGCGAGGCAGTTCCCGCTGCTGGTGAAGTTCATCGACGCGCAGGAGGACATCTCCATCCAGGTGCACCCCGACGCCGAGGTGTGCCGGCGGCTCTTCCCGGCCGAGCGCTGCAAGAACGAGACCTGGCTGATCATGCACGTCGAGCCCGGCGCGGCCGTGCTGCACGGCGTGCACCCGGGCGTGACCGTCGATGAGCTGTGCGCCCGCATCGCCGACGGCACGGTCACGCGCGTGATGCGGCGCATCGACGTGCGGCCCGGCGACGTTATCCACCTGCCTGCCGGGACCCTGCACGCGATGCTGCGCGGTGTCATGCTGCTCGAGGTGCAGGAGCCGTCGGACTCGACCTTCCGCGTCTACGACCACGACCGCGTGGGCCTCGACGGCAGACCGCGTGAGCTGCACATCGACCAGGCGCTCGAGAGTCTGCACCTGAACGACCGCGCCCCGGCGCTGGTCGAGCCCCGCCGCGAGCCGCGTGAGTGGGGGGAGCGCGAGCTGCTCATCGACTTCGCGCCCTACCGCATGGAGCGCCTGACGCTGCGCCGGTCGCTTGTGTGGCGGCCCGACCCCGACTCCCCCGCCGTGCTGGTGGTGGTCGCGGGCGAGCTGGAGTTCGAGGCCGGCAAGATCGGCGGCGCCCTGCGCACCGGGGAGACGGCCATCGTGCCCCCGGCGGCGCGGATGACGCTGACCCCGCGCGGCCAGTGCCAGGTCGTGGTCGCGCATCCGCGCCGCGCGGGCGTGCCGGCCTGAAGCGCAGCTCTCCCTGCAGATGGTGTGCCGACTTCATCCCTGCCGTGAAGGAGCCTGAGGGCGGCGCGACGAACAGCCGCCCGCAGACCGTTGCGCACACAACCACTCCGCGACGCGGGCGCACCGGGAGGGCGTCGGTCGGGGGCACTTCCCATGCCAACGCGCGAAAAGCCACGCATGGCCGGGCGCTACATCGGAGCGATCCATCGCTTCGCCCGGCGCTACTTTGCCGCGCAGATGGAGGGGCTCGGACTGCCGCCCGGAGCCTTCCCGCTCATCTTCCGTCTGCTGCGACGCGACAACGTCAGCCAGGATGAACTCGCCGACGATTTCCTGGTGGACAAGGGCACCACGGCGCGCACACTGGCGCGGCTGGAGGAGGCGGGGCTGATCACGCGCAGCGTGGACGAGGAGGACCGGCGCGTCAAGCGCGTGCGCGTCACCGACCGGGCGCGCGAGATGGCGCCCGACATCCGCGCCGCGGCACGCGCCTGGAACGACAAGCTGCTCGACGGCTTCAGCCCCGAAGAGCGCGAGATGGCCCTGAGTTTCCTGCAGCGCATGACCGACAACGCCCGGCATCACTGGCAGGACGTCGAGGCTGACGAGTGATACACGTCCCGCCGCAATGCCGCGCCCCCCGCAGATTGTCCTACCGCAGTCAGGGCCGGCACCAGCTTGTTGCACGGGCGAGACGGATCGGGTATCGTGCCGAACAATTGTTGTGAGTGCAACGTTTTTTCATGCGGGGCACCATACGGTCAAACCGATTGGCGGTCAGGGAATTGCTCATGAGACGCGTACTGACGCGACATCTGAGGCCCGGGCTGGTCGCCTGCTGCCTGCTCGGCTGCGCGGGCCTGCTGCTGCTCGCGCAGAGCGAGGGGGCCGCGCAGGACGACGCGGCCGCGGCCACCGATGTGTTGACGATTGCCGACGCCCTGCGCCTGGCGATCGAGCGCAATCCGTCGATCTCGGCGGCCGAGCTTGACATCGAGGCGCGCCGGGCGGCCCTGGCCGGACAGCGCGGTCGCTGGCTCCCGACGCTCACGGCCGACGCGGACGCGCGCATTCAGCAGTCGCTGGCCCGGCCGGTCAACATCGGCGGCGGCACCATCGTCACCGCCGGCCAGACCAGCGAAACCAGCGATGTGACGCTGACTCTGCGGCAGACCTTCTACCAGTCGGGCATCTCCGAGGCGATCGACGCGGCGCGCGAGCAGGTGGCGGTGAGCGAGCTGAGCCTCGCCGACGCGCAACGCCGGCTGCTGGTGCAGGTCGCCTCGACCTTCTCCACCATCCTCGCCGGGCAGTTGCTCGTCGATGTCGCGGAACAGGCGGTGAGCGCCGCGCAGTTGCACCTCGACCTCGTCGATGCGCGCATTGAGGCGGGCACGGCGGCGCCCGCCGACCGGCTCCCGGTCGAGGTGGAGATGGCCGATGCGCAGTACGGGTCGGTCAGCGCCCTGAACGCGGTCTGGCAGGCCATCGCCGACCTGCGGGCACAGCTCGCACTCCCGCCTGACGAGCTGCCGCTCATCCGCGGCACGCTCGAGGTGGCCCCCGAGGTCACCGACCTGACGGGCTGGATCGAGCGGGCGATGGCGAACCGCCCCGATCTCGAGGCCCAGCGCCGCCGCGTGCGCCTGTCGGAGCTGTCCCTGCGCCAGGCGCGCATCGAGGGCGGGCTGACCTTGCAGGCGTCCGGCCAGGCCGACTACGGACGGCACACCGGCACGACCGGCGACACCTGGTCGCTGTCGGCGGGGGTCAGCTATCCGCTCTTCAACGGCCCGGCCCGGGCGAGCATCGACCAGGCCGAGGCCAACCTCGAGATCGCCCGTCAGTCGCTCGCGGAGGCGGAGCTGGCCGTGGCCCGCGAGGTCAGCCAGGCCTACTACGGCCTCGACGATGCCGGCCAGCGGGTGGAGGTGGCGACGGTGTCCCTGGCGGCGGCGACCACGAACCTCGAGGCCGCCCGCGCCCGCTACGCCGAGGAGGTCGGCACCATCATCGAGGTCACCGACGCCGAGCTGAGCTGGCGGCGCGCCAGCGTGCAGCTCGTGCAGTCGCGCTTCGACCGCAGCATCGCGTACTACCAGCTTCTCGCGGCCAGCGGCGTTCTGGAGCCGCCCGCATCGCCCGAGGCCGGGACGGTGGTTGAGCCATGAAGCGCAACATCATCATCGCAGCAGTGGTCGTGGTCATCGTGGCCGGCGTGTGGTGGCTGCGCCGCGGGGGCGGCGAGGAGGAAGAAGAGCCCGAGCTGGCGACCGTCGAGGTCACGCGCGGCGATCTGCGCGTGACCGTCTCGGCCACCGGGGTGCTCGAGCCGTTGACGACCGTCGAGGTCAAGTCGCGCAGCGGCGGAGAGATCTCCGCACTTTACGTCGAGGCCGGCGATTACGTCGAGGCCGGGCAGCTCATCGCTCAGCTCGACCCCACGGAACTGCAGAGCGAGGTGGACCAGGCGGCGGCCCAGGTCGTCTCCGCCAACGCGCGCGTCGCGCAGGCGCGCTACTCGGCTGAGGCGCAGGAGATGCAGACGCGCACCAGCATCGAGGAGGCGCGTGCGTCGGTGCAGACGGCGCGCGCCCGCCTCGAGCAGGCCGAGGCGCAGCTCGAGCAGACACGCAGCACCACCCAGCAGCAGGTCGAGCAGGCCCAGGCCGGACTGCGCACCGCGCGCGCGCGCCTGGCGCAGGCCGAGCTGCAGGCCGAGGCCGAGCCCGAGCTGGTGGCGGCGAGCGTCGCGCAGGCCGAAGCCAATCTCGAGCGCGCCCGGCAGGCGCTGGCGGCGCTGGAGGCCGGCGCGCGGCCCCAGGAGATTGCCCAGGCCGAGGCGCGCGTCACTGAGGCGCGCGTCGCGGCCGAGAACGCGGCCACCGAACTCCAGCGCCAGCAACGCCTGGCCGAGAAGGGCTTCGTCTCCCAGCAGGCTGTGGACAGCGCGCAGCGCGCGGCCGACACCGCCGCGGCGCAGCTCGACGCGGCTCGGGAGGCGCTGTCGCTGATCCGGGAGGGGGCGCGCAGCGAGGACATCGAGAGCGCGCGCGCACAGGTCAGGCAGGCCGAGGCGGCGCTGGAGGCGGCGCGGACGCAGGGCATCTCCGTGACCGTGCGCGAGACCGACCTGACCGCGGCGCGCTCGGCGGTGGCGGAGGCCGAGGCGTCACTGCGCACCGCCGAGGCGAACCGGGCCAACGTCGCGCTGCGCGCAGCGGACGTAGAGGCGGCCCGCCGCTCCGTCGATCAGGCCGAGGCGGCGCTGCGGCGCGCGGAGGCCGGCACCCTCACCGACGCGGCCCGCCAGGAGGACATCACCTCGGCGCTGGCCGACCTGCGTCGCACGCAATCGGCGCTTGACGATGTGCGCTACAGCTTCGACTACACCACCATCGTCGCGCCGCGCTCCGGCGTGGTGCTCGAGAAGTTCGTCGAGGAGGGCACTGTGATACCGGCCGGCACCGCCGCCCTGGCGTCCGGCACCGGCATCGTGAGCATCGCCGACATCACCGAGATGTACGTGACCGCCGAGGTCGATGAGGTGGACATCTCCCGCGTCGCCGTCGGTCAGCCCGTGGAGATCGAGGTCGAGACCCTGCCCAACGCCAACATCACCGGCCACGTCGACAAGATCTTCCCACAGGGCACGGAGGAGGCCAACGTGGTCTACTTCCAGGTCCGCATCCAGATCGATGAGCTGCACCCCAAGCTGCGGCCGGGCATGACCGCGGACGTGAGCATCCTCATCGCCGAGGCCACGGACGTGCTGCTGGTGCCCGACGCAGCCATCGACCGCTCGGGCGGGAGGACCGTCGTTCAGGTGCTCGAGCAGGAGGGGGCCGAGCCGGTCGAGCGGGAGATTGAGGTGGGCGTGACCGACTACGAGCAGACCGAGGTCATCAGCGGCCTCAAGGCCGGGGAGCAGGTAGTGCTGCCCTCCGCCGCGTCCGTGTTCGGCATGGGCGGGCCGGGCGGGCCCGGCGCGCAGGGCGGCGAACGCACAGCGCAGGAGGAGCGCGCGCGCGGCGTCCGGCGTACCACGCACATAATCGGGCGCACCAGAGAGGGTCGCTGAGCGCGCGCAGCAGAGGAACATGGCACTGATCGAGACCACAGACCTCCACAAGACCTATCGCATGGGCGAGGTCGAAGTCCACGCCCTGCGCGGGGTGTCGCTGCAGATCGACGCCGGCGAGCACCTCGCCATCATGGGGCCCTCAGGCTCGGGCAAGTCCACGCTCATGAACCTGCTGGGCTGCCTGGATACCCCCACCCAGGGCAGCTACCGGCTGGCGGGGAATGACGTGAGCCGGCTCAGCCCCGACCGCCTGGCGGCGGTGCGCAACCGGCAGATCGGCTTCGTCTTCCAGCAGTTCAACCTGCTGCCGCGGGCCACGGCCTGTCAGAACGTCGCCCTGCCGCTGGTCTACAGCGGCACCGGCAGCAACGGCGAGCTGGCCCTGCGCGCGCTCGAGCGCGTCGGGCTCGCCGAGCGCGCCCATCACCGCCCCCGTGAGCTATCCGGCGGCGAGCAGCAGCGCGTGGCCATCGCGCGCGCGCTGGTCAACAACCCCAGCATCGTCCTCGCCGATGAACCCACCGGCAACCTGGACACCCGCACCGGCGCCGAGATCCTCGCGCTCTTCGACGAGCTGAACGCAGAGGGCATCACGCTGGTGATGGTGACCCACGATCAGCACGTCGCCGAGCGCTGCCGGCGCGTCGTGCGCCTGGTGGACGGCGAGATCGAGAGCGATCGGCGCAACCACGAGACGCTCCCGGCAGGTGAGGGCGGATGAGCCTGCGTGAAGCAATCCGCGCGGCACTCTCCAGCCTGGCGGCGAACAAGACCCGTGCGCTGCTGACCATGCTGGGCGTCATCATCGGCGTGGCGGCCGTGCTGATCGTCGTCGCCATCGGCGAGGGCCTGAAGGCCGACACCCTCGAGCGCATCCGCTCGCTGGGCACCAACCTGGTCATGGTCTTCCCCGGCGGCGGCGGCCGCGGGGCCGCAGGGAGGCCGGGCCGACTGACCGAGGACGACTACGAAGCGCTCGCTCAGGGCGTGCGCGACATCTCCGCCATCGCGCCGGTGGTGCAGACCAGCGGCACCGCCAAGTACCGCAACCTCACCCACGACACTCAGGTGGTCGGGACTAACGCGCAGTGGGCGCGGGCCATGGCCTTCGAGATCGCCGAGGGGCGGTTCCTCAAGAACGCCGATGAGCGCTCGCGCGCGCGGGTCGCGGTCATCGGCACCGAGGTCATGAATGAGCTGTTCTACGGGCGCGCACTGCTCGGCGAGTACATCCGCATCAACGGCGTGCCCTTCGAGGTCGTGGGCATCCTCGAGGAGAAGGGCGGGGGCTGGGGCAACCCCGACGACCAGATCGTCATCCCCATCACCACGGCGCGCCAGCGCCTGGTGGGGAACGCCAACCTGTCGCGCATCTACATGTCGGCCTCGTCCGAGAAGACCGTGCCCGCAGTCATCGAGAGCGTCACCAGCATCCTGCGCCGCCTGCACCGCGTGACCGAGGTGAACGAGGACTTCCGCATCCGCGATCAGAGCGAGTTCCTGACCACGATGAGTGAAACCACCGGCCAGATGACCCTGTTCGTCAGCGGCATCGCGCTGGTGTCGCTGCTGGTGGGCGGCGTAGGCATCATGAACATCATGCTGGTGTCGGTGGCCGAGCGCACGCGCGAGATCGGCATCCGCAAGGCCGTCGGAGCCCGCGGCCGCGATATCCTCGCCCAGTTCCTGATCGAGTCGGTCATGCTCAGCGTCATCGGCGGGGTGATCGGCATCGCCATCGGCTTCTGCGTCTCGGGAGTCCTGGGCGATTCCATCGGGTGGGACACGGTCGTGCCGACCTGGTCGGTGGTGATCTCGTTCCTGTTCGCCGCCGCGGTAGGAGTGTTCTTCGGCTACTACCCGGCCCGTAAGGCGGCTATGCTCGACCCCATCGAGTGTCTGCGCTACGAGTAGTCGCAGGGCGCCTGCCGTCTGCCGTTCCCCGGTTCCCGGTTGCCGTTTCCCGGTTGCCGGTCCTCCGTCACGCCCCGCCCAGGACCTGCGCGAGCTGCCGGAAGACGCCGATCACCAACTCGTGCATCGCCTCCTGCGACGAGGCCGCCATGTGCGGGGTGACCACGACGTTCTCCATGGCCGGCAGCGGATTGTGCGGATCGGGCGGCTCGGGATCGAGCACGTCCAGGCCCGCGCCCGCGATCTGACCGGCCTGCAGCGCCCGCACCAGCGCCGCCTCGTCGATGATGGCGCCGCGCGCGGTGTTCACGATGGTCGCCTCGGGCTTCATGCGCGCCAGCGCCGCCTCGTCGATGAGGTGGCGCGTCTCATCGGTCAGCGGGCAGTTGACCGACACGATGTCGGCGCAGGCCAGCAGCTCCTCCAGTGGCACCAGCGCCACCCCCATTGCGACGGCGGCTCCCTCGTCCACGTAGGGGTCGTGCGCCACCACCTCCATCCCCAGCGCCTGCAGGCGCGCCGCCACCGCCCGCCCGATCGCTCCGAAGCCGATGACGCCCGCGACCCGCCCGCGCAGGCGCCGCAGCGGCCCCCCGCGTCCCCCGCACCACTGCCCCGCGCGCGCGGCGATGGCGTGGTCCACGATGCGCCGCTCCAGCGCCAGCACCAGCGCCAGCGTGTGGTCGGCCACCTCATCGGTGCAGAAGTCGGTCACATTGCGCACCGCCACGCCCAGCTCCTGCGCCGCAGCCAGGTCGATGGTGTCGAGGCCCACGCCGTAGCGCACCACCGCGCGCAGCTTCGGCAGCGCCTCCAGCACCCGGCGAGTGATCTGCGCCGCGGTCATCAGAATCGCGTCGGCCTCGGCGCAGGCGGCGATCACCTCGTCCTCGGTGCGGGCGCGGCGCGCCTCGAAGCGTACCGGCAGGTCGCCGAGCTGCGCCAGCGCCTCCGGCGGGTACTGCGTGCGGCCCGTCGTGTCCACGACCAGCAGCTCGTCCATCACAGCCGCTCCCGCAGCCGCGCGCGCAGCTCCTCGAGCATGTGCGTCTCCTTCTCGACGATCTCGCGCGTGCGTTCCAGCGTCTCGTCGAGCATCTCCGGCGGCACCACCACCACGCCCAGCCTGTCGCCGAAGACCCAGTCGCCGGGATTGACGACCACGCCCGCGCAGGAGATGGGGATGCGTATCTCGCCCAGCCTGTCGCCGGTGCCCGCGGCGGGAGAGATGCCGGCGGCGAACAGCGGGAAGCCCAGCTCGACCACGCCGTCGATGTCGCGCACCGCGCCGTCGATCACCGCGCCCGCGCAGCCGGCCACCGCCGCCATGTGGCTGAAGATCTCGCCCCACAGGATCACGTTGGTGTAGCCGCCGCCGTCGATGACGATGACCTCGCCGGGCTGCACGTCGGCCAGCGCGAGCGAGCAGGCGTGGGTGCCGCCGGGGTAGGCGTGGACGGTGAGTGCGGGCCCGCACAGGCGCATGTCGGGGTGGATCGGCTTGATCTGCGCGCGCATGGTGCGATTCTTGTGGCCCATGCGGAACAGCGCGTCGCTGACGTTGGCGGTGGACATCCCCGCCAGCTCACGGACCGCGTCCTCGTGCGTCATGGCGCATCGCCTCGGCGCGCATCAGGGTCTCGGACAGGAAGGCATTTCGCCCGCCCCGCCCCGCGCACCTCGGCGGGGCCGGGCCACAGGCTTGCGGCAACGTCGCGAGGGAGGGGCTTCCCCGGAAGCCCCCCTTCCCCGACCCCTGCGTGGTCTCCCCCTCCCCAGAGAACTGAGCAATGCGGCGGTGGTCCGGTGCTTCAGGCGGGAAGGTGGTGGCGCGCGGAGGGGCGGCTTGCGCGCAACCGGCCGGACGGCCTGGACGCTTGGCACTACCGCCACGAAGTGGCCCGACCGCCACCTTGCGCTCCAGAATCGCGCCAGGAACGATACGCCCTGCCCGCGGGACTCACGGGCTGGGCGAGAAGACAGAGCGCGCATCGGCGCGCCGGCCTACACCAGGTCGTCGATAGGGGTGAGCAGGGAGTAGTCGCAGGTGGTGGACATGGCGTGCTGGTCGATCTCGATGCCGTGCTCCGAGGCCGCGGCCATCGGCGTCAGGCCCGCGACCACCACCAGTCCCACGCGGTCCATGCCCACCGGCAGGTCCAGCAGCGGCTGGCCCGGCGCGCCCATCGCCAGCACACCGCTCAGCCCATGCTCCTTGAGCCGCTCGATGACGTCCAGCGCCTCATGGACCGCCACCGCCGGGATCTCGCGGAAGCCCGCGCCGACCATGCCCGAGCCGGTGGTCGCCGCCCGGTAGGACGAAGTCAGCCCGGAGTGGATGAAGATGTGCAGCGGGTCGATCGACGAGCCCGCGTAGCTGACCAGCTCGACGAAGCGTAGCGGCCGCGTGTCACGGACTTCCAGCAGTCCGCCGTAGATCGAGCTGACCGGGATGTAGCGGTGCAGCAGCACGCCGTTGAGCGTCACTGAGCACACCGTGCCGACCGCGACCATGCCCTCCGGGACGGGCTCGCCCAGCACCTCGCCCTCCTCGGCGATGACCACGAGGTGGCTCATGCACAGCTCGGCATCCATGGCGGTCTTCGCGTAACGCAGCGCCTGCGGCAGGTCCTCGGTGCGCAGGCGCGAGACGTTAAGGATCACGTCGCCCTGGCCGGTCTCGATGTCGAAGGTGGTAGCGTAGGCGAGGCGGTCGATGCGTGCGGCGACGAAGCCGACCTTCTCGTGCACCAGCGCGCTGGCCAGCTCCTCGCGCCCCAGGTCGGTCAGCACCCGCCCGGCGTTGCCCACCGCCAGCGTCAGGCCGCGCTCATCCATGAACTGCAGGTGGTAGCGCACCTGGCGCTCGCTCAGCTCGATGCCGAGCTTCTGCAGCTCGCGGCCGAGCGCCCGCGCCCCCAGCGGCTCCTCGTAGTCGGACAGCACGCGCAGGATGGCGACCATCTTGCGGCGCACGTCGGGGTCTTCGTTGAGAGGCTGCAGGGACATCGACTGGGCCATGGCATCGCTCCGGGCAGGCATTAAAACACCGCTCCCGTGAGGGGAGCTTGAACACTGGAAGGATACGGCTTCGCCGGGGTGGTGTCAAGCGGGCGTGGACCTGCTCCACCCGCACCGGTTCGTCGCCGCGCTGGTCGCGAATCGCGCGGCGGGAACCCTTGCAGCGCAAGCGCCTGCGCGTGATGCGCTCGCGCCTGAGCGGCCCCGAAGGCGCCGCGGACCATCGCCGGTGGCACTCCATCAGGGCGCGTCGTAGGCCGTGGCGGCATCGATCAGGAAGTTCGCGAAGGCCGGCCCGACGGTCTGGTTGGCGAGCGCGTTCGGGTGCGAGTCGCTGCTCGAATGCGAGCCCTCGTAGTCCCACAGCAGCATGTTGCGGCGCACCGAGCCGTCGTCGGACCCGGCCAGCGCGTCGAACAGGTCGAAGCAGACCACGTTCGGGTGGCCCGCCAGGTACTGGTCGCTGCTCAGCCAGTCGGCGAAGGCGCGGGCGCGGTCGGCCTCGCTCAGGTTCGTCGCCAGCCGGTGCAGCGGCGGCGTGGACATCACCACGAACAGGCGGTCCGGGCGCGTGTCGAAGAAGTCGCGCATCTCGCGGTACCAGGCCTTGTACCGGTCGAGCATCTGCGGGGTGGTGATGGCCGAGGCCGGGAAGCACGACTTGAAGGCGATGACCTCATGATTGGCGAGGATCGCGGTGCGGGCGGCGTTGCTCGTCGTCCAGAGGGCGTGCAGGCCATCCGGATCGGTGTTGTCGCCGGGGATGTCGTAGCTCGTGCCGGTCCACACGCCGTCGGCGTCGCGCAGGCCCTCGGAGTTGTAGCCGTGGTCCCAGAACTCGAACGCGGTGGAGTTGTCGGTGTTGCAGGTGTCGATGACGCCGCGCATGTCGCCGCCCTCGATCAGCCCGTTGCCGGTCGAGTGATGCAGGAAGAACAGGTTGGTCAGCTCCGCGGCGGGGCCGCCGTCGGCCTCGGTGACCGTGATGGTGCAGCGCGCGACCAGGCCGTCGGCGGTTGCCTCGACGGTGGCGCTGCCGGGCGTAGTCGCCTCGAAGCTGCAGGTTGCGACGGTCGCGCCCGTCTCGCCGCCGGGCGTGATCGTACCCGCGCCGCGCGCTACCGACCAGGACGCCGTGAAGCCGATGGCGTCATGGTTCTGATCGTAGCCCGAGACCTGCACCAGGCGCGACCGGCCCACCTGCACGGTTGCGCGGGTGGGGGAGATGGTGAGCGAGGTCAGCACCGGCGTCACGGCGCCGTCGCCGTCGCAGCCGAGGAGCGAGGTCACCAGCAGCGCCGGCGGCGCCGCTATGATGCACGCCACGACGGTCACGATTGAGCGCGATCGGCAGTCCATCCACCGCACCTCTCCCGAGCGACACGCAGACGCTCTCCGGCGCACGTATGATTGTCCGCCGGGGGGCCGGGAACCTGCATCCTGCATGGCGCCGGTTGACACCGTTGGGCGCGATAGGGTATACGGTATCGCGCGCTCTTCCGCCCGCCGGACGTCGCCACCAGGAGCGAACCTCCATGCCCCAGGACGCGCGCGCCCATCGTGTGCGCCGATCATCAGAGTCGCGACTCGCTGTGTGGGCGGCCATCGTCCTCGTCTCCCTCGCGGCGGTCGCGCTGTGCATCGCCTTCGTGGACACGGCCGTGGCGCAGAACAAGCCGGCATGGCTCAACAGCATTGGGGTCGAGACGGTCGAGACGCTGGCCTACTGGGCGGGGGGGTGGCCGCTGGCGCCGTCGCTGCTGGCGGTCGCGCTGATCTGGGCCGGGCTGCGCTGGCGCCGCTTCCTGCTGACCTTCGCGGTGGCCTACCTCATGCGCACCGCGGCCGTCGAGAGCCTGAAGTGGCTCACCGGCCGCCCGCGTCCGCGGGAGATGGACGGCCTCACCGCCTTCCACGGTCCCGGCGCGGGCTTCAGCTCCTTCCCTTCGGGCCACGCCGCCTTCGGCTTCATGTTCGCCGTGCTGCTCTCGGCGTACTTCCCGCGCTGCAAGTTGCTGTGGTACGCCGGCGCGGTGGTGATCTCCGCCGCGCGCGTGACCTCGGACTCGCACTTCATCTCCGACGTCGTCCTCGGCGGGCTGGTCGGGGCGCTGATGGCGACGCTGGCCCTGCGCTGGTGGCCGCCGAACGCGGCAAGCAAACACGACGCCACGACGCGGGTGGCCCGATCCAGTGGGTAGAGTGGAGGTGGCCGGGCCGCCGCCGACCTCCTCACCCCCTGAGACCGCAAGCGGTCTCGCGGTCGGGCAAGCGGGAGAGGGGGATGGCAGGGCCTCATCGACCTTCGCGGGGGGGCGGCATGCCCCCCGTGGCGCAAGCCCGGTGCACCTACTCGGTCTGGTCGCGCCCGGCGCGTGGTCGCTCCCACGTCTGCGGCTACAGATCGTAGTAGAGCACGTACTCGTGCGGATGCGGCCGCAGGTTCACCGCCGCGACTTCCTCGCGCTTGAGCGCGATCCACTCCTCGATCAGATCGGCCGGGAACACCCCGCCCGCGAGCAGGAAGTCGTGGTCGGCCTCGAGCGCGTCCAGGGCGTCCGCCAGCGAGGTGGGGAGTTGGGTGATGCGCGCGCGCTGCTCGGGTGCCATCTGGACGACATCCTCGTCGAAGGGCCCGAAGTCGTGCTCGGCCGGCTTGATGGCGCGCTTGATGCCGTCGAGCCCCGCCATGGTCATCGCCGCGAGGCACAGGTAGGGGTTGCAGGTGGCGTCCGGGGGGCGGAACTCGATGCGGTTCTCGCGCTCATTGACCGAGTAGGCCGGGACGCGGATGGCGGCGGTGCGGTTGGACAGGCCGAAGAACGCGCTGATGGGGGCCTCGTAGCCGGGCACCAGGCGCCGGTAGGAGTTGGTGCTGGGGCTGGTGAGCGCCAGCAGCGCCGCCGCGTGGGTCAGCAGCCCGCCGATCCAGTGCAGCGCCATCTCGCTCAGGTTCGCGTAGTTGCCGTCCGGGTCCCAGAACAGCGACTTGCCGTCGTCGGTGACGTACTGGTGCACGTGCATGCCGTTGCCTGCCTCGCCGAACATCGGCTTGGGCATGAAGGTGGCCGACATGCCCGCACGGTCGGCGATGTTGGCGATCAGGTACTTCATCTCCATGACCGCGTCGGCCATCTGCAGCAGCGGCCCGAAGCCCACCTCGATCTCGACCTGCCCCGGCGCCCCCACCTCGTGGTGATGGTAGTGCACCGGCACCCCCGCGTCCTCGATGGCCAGCAGCATCTCGGCGCGCAGGTCATTCAGCCGGTCGCGCGGCGGGGCCGCGTGGTAGCCCTCATGGGCCGCAATGCCGTGCCCCAGGCGCGGCTCGCCCTCGGCGGGCCGGTGCCACAGCGCCTCGGTGGAGTCCACCTCGAAGCCTGCGGCGTTCAGCTCCGAGCGGTACTGCGCGCTGGAGAAGACGTAGAACTCCATCTCGGGCGAGAACACCGGTTCACCCGCCCCCACCACGTCAGAGAAGTGCGCCTGGGCCCTGCGCGCCACGCCGCGCGGGTCGCGCCCGTAGGCCTGGTCACCGGTCGGTTCGACGATGTCGCAGATGAAGCTGAGCGTGCTGGCACGGCAGAACGGGTCGAGCATCCCCGTGCTGAGGTCGGGCACGACGCGCATGTCCCCGGCCTCGACGGACTTGTAGCCGACATAGCTGGAGGTGTCCAGGCCGGTGCCGTGCAGCAGGGCCTCTTCGGTCAGGTGGCCGGCCGGGAGCGTCACGTGGCGGCGGCGGCCGAGCAGATCGACGGTCTTCAGGTCCACCATCTGAACCGCTTCGGAGACCACGAATTCGAGTGCCTCGGTTGCGTCTGAGAACATGATTGCGCCTCTCCCTGGTGCGCCGGTTTGATTCGTGCATGGCATTGTAACGCGTTCGGTCCTCAGGTTCAACCGCCGGGACCGTTGGCGCAGGAGCATCGTTTTCAGGTTAGAGAGCGAGCGAGCTTTGGTTGGGTAGAGTTGTGCGGGTGGTCGCGGGCGTACTACGAAGGTGGGACCGGCCCTCGCAGTAGCGCAGGGCTTCGAGCAGGCGCTGTTGGTCGGCCCGCCAGCGGTCGAAGTGGGCGAAGACGATCTCAAACAGCTCACTGGGCAGCAGGATCGCGTAGCAGTCCCGCCAGTACACCATCAGTTCTCGTCCGGGAGTCAAGGCGGTCTCCGGAGGGTCATCCTCGTGGCGATCCGCGAAGACGCGCAGCAGCGCATAGGCCAGCAGCGCGAAGTACACCTGCGCCAGGTAGAC
>JALGVA010000007.1 GCA_029820295.1 Candidatus Zipacnadia bacterium | reverse complement strand
ACGGCGGCGCTCTCGTCGGCGTGCGCCGCGAACCAGTTGTGGTGCACGTCGCACACGTCCTGCGGCACGCCGCGAATGACCACCGCCGGCTGGGGCGCGCGGAAGGTGTTGTTGTAGATCTCGATGCGCGTGCCTGCGATGTCGGTGCCGTCACCACGGTCGCGCCCGCCATGCATGTCGAAGCAGTGGCTGAGCGAGGTCCCGAGTTCGATGTTGTTGCGCGCCACATAGCCGCAGCCGGGCCGCCCGGTCCCGGCGATCGAGTGCCGGTTCCAGTCAAACAGGTTGCACTCGATCAGCGACGACGAAGTGTTGTGCGAGATGCCGTAGCCCAGGCCGTTGTACTGGCAGTGGTGGATGTAGTTGTGGTGGATGTGGTGATCGACCCCGCCGATCAGGTAGACCCCGCCGTGGCCGAAGGCTGAGATCTCGCAGTTGTCCACCTCCAGGCCATCGAACTCGGTAGAGATCCCGTTCTGCGTCGGGAACTTGTAGTAGTAGCTGTGGCCGCCGTAGCCCTCCCGGAAGGCCCGCCGGTGGTGGTCGAGGTAGCGTTTGGGGTTGGGGCCGCGGATGCGCAGGCCGGTTATGCGCACCCCCGGCCCCAGCGCGCGGATCATCACCGGCGTCTTGAGCGCGTCGCTGGTGAGGATGGCGCCGAGGGAGCCGCCGTTGCCCCGCTCGCCCGCCAGCGTCACGCCGCCGGGGATCTCGAGCACGAACTGGTCGATGTAGATGAAGGTGGTCAGGTCGATCTCGGTCTCGCCCGGGATGAAGACGACCTGTCCCGGCTGCGCCTGGCCGAGGGCGTCGATCAGCTCCTCGAGCGTCTGCACCGTGTAGTCGCCCTCGGTCACGATGGCCGCGTAGCCCTCGCCGCCGCCGATGGGCCCGCGCTCGTCCGGCTGCGCGCCGTACACGACGCCATCGACCTCCAGCCATGGCTGCGCGCCATCGTAAGCGACGACCGCGTCGGGCTCCTGGGCGATGCCCTGGAGGCCGCCGATCGTGGCGGCCAGTGCGAGCAGCGCGATGAGCACGAGCACGCTCCAGCGGTATCTCAACGTCCGAGCCATGACAGCACCCCTGTCCGGCGGCGTCTGCGCTTCGCGGGCCTCTTCGCCGATGGCCGCGCAACGACCTCCCACAGGAAGGGGGCACGCGCAGGGCGCGCGAACCTTCCGCCATCACTCATCGCTTCATCGGGTGGGCGCCATGCAACGCCATCACCTTATCGGGCTGGGGCTGATCGTCCTCGTCGCGGTGACCTTCTTCGAGGTCCCGCAGATGGACTTCGTGGATTGGGACGATCCCGGCTACATCTTCGACAACGCGCACTACCGCCCGCCGAGCCTGGAGAACGTCCTCGACTTCTGGCGCCGGCCCGCGCTGGGGCACTACATCCCGCTCACTCACACGGCGTGGGCGGGCCTCGCCGCCATCGCCATCTCGCCCGGCGCCGATGTCACCCGCGACATGCAGCCCTTCAACCCGGGCGTCTTCCATGCGGCCAACCTGGTCATGCACGCCGCCAACGTGCTGCTGGTGTTCGGGCTCCTGCGGCTGCTGGGGATGGGCAACTGGCCGTCGGCGGCGGGCGCGGCGTTGTTCGCCGTTCACCCGGCGCAGGTCGAGGCGGTCGCGTGGGCGACCGCCTTCAAAGACGTCTTCAGCGGCTTCTTCGCGCTGCTGGCGCTGTGGCACTTCCTGGCATGGGCACGCGCGAAGAGCGAGGAGCGCCCCGTGCCGCGCTGGCGCTACGGCGTCGCGCTGGTGTGCTTCACGCTGGCGGTGCTGTCGAAGCAGACCATGGTCGTGCTGCCCGCGATCGCCCTGGCGCTGGATGTGGGCGTGCTCAGGCGGCCCTGGCGGCGCTCGGCCGTGGCGCTCGCGCCCTGGCTGGCGCCGGCGCTGGTGGGCGCCCTCACGACCATCTGGATCGACGTCGGACTGCTGCCCGGCGATCGTGTGGCATGGTGGCAGCGGCTGTTCGTGGCCGGCGACAGCCTCGCCTTCTACCTCGGCAAGCTCTTCGTCCCCATACGCCAGATGGCTCACTACGGGCGCAACCCCGCGGTGGTCGTGCAACAGTGGTGGGGCTACGTGACCTGGCTGGCGGCGGCGGCGTTCATCGCGCTACTGGTGCTGATGCGACGCCGGACGCCCGAGCTGGTGGCGGCGGGCGCCGTCTTCATCGTCGGGGTCTCGCCGGTGCTGGGGCTCGTGCCGTACTACAACCAGGACCCGGGCACGCGCTACATGTACATGTCGATGGTCGGGGCGGCGCTCGCCTTTGCGTGGGTCGCGCGCCGCCGGCCGCTACGGCCCATGACCTACGCCATGGTCGCGGTGCTGGCGCTGTGCGCGGCCGACAGCACCCTCGAGAGCTTCTACTGGCACGGCTCGGTGCCGCTGTTCGAGCGCAATCTGGAGCTGAATCCGCGAAGCTGGGCGGCCCACAGCGTGCTCGGCAAGTACGCCGGGGCGCGCGGTGACCTGGCGGTGGCCGAGGCACATTACCGCGCCGCCATCGAGGCCGATCCCGATCAGGTCGTGCCGCACCTGGACCTGGGCACGCTGCTGCTGAATTCCGGGCGCACTGAGGAGGCCGTTGAGCACTTCCGGGCTGCGGTGGCGGTCAACGACCTGCACGCCATGGCGCATTACAGCCTGGGCGCGGCGCTGCTGCAGGACGGCCGGCCGCGGGAGGCCCTGCCGGAGCTGCAGCGCGCCCTCGAACTGGCGCCGGACATGTGGAAGGCGCACTACAACCTCGGCGTGGCCCTGCAGGATCTGGGCGAGACCGACGCGGCCATCGAGCACTTCCGGGTCGTGACGGAGGCGGCGCCCGGGTACGCGCTGGGATATGCGGCCCTGGGCCTGGCGCTGCGAGAGGCCGGTCGCGAGGATGAGGCCCGGCGCGCCCTCAACCAGTCCCGGTGGCTGGGCCTGGACGTGGACCTGCTGGAGCAGGCGCCGGGCGCGCCCGAACCGTGAGCCGTTACAGTCCGCGCAGGAACTCCACGGCCTCGCGGATGTCGCGCACCGGGTCGTCCCCCACCTCGCGCTCGATGGCGTAGAAGCCGTCGAAGCCGGCCTCGTCGAGCAGGGACACCCAGCGCTCGAAGTCGATCCAGCCCGTGCCCAGCGGGACCTCCTGGTACTGCCCGTCACACCTCACAATCGCGTCTTTCGCGTGGCAGTGCACCACGAACTCCCCCAGCGTCTCCGCGCCCTCGACCGGCTCATACTGCTCCCACGCCCGGTCGCGATCGTACTGCTCGCCGCGCTTGCGGGCCAGCAACGCCGGCCAGATCACCAGGTTGGCGGGGTCATAGTTCACGCGGATGGCCTCGCTGCCGATGGTCTCGATGAGCCGGCGCACGATGCGCGGCGGCTCGGGGCCGGTCTCGATGGCCACGCACGCGCCCACCTGCTCGCCATGCTCGGCGAGCTGCGCCATGCCGCGCACCATGCGCTCCCAGCCGGGATCGTCGGTCTCCCAGGGCATGACGCCCACGTGCGCGCCCCAGATGCCGCACTCGAGGTCGGCGGCCAGTTCGAGCAGCGCCTTGCCCTGCTCGATGGCCTCCTCCCAGCCCTCCTCCTCGGCGAGATCGACCTCCCCGCCCCAGCGCATGATCGCCGAGATGGTCATGCCCAGCGACTCGACGTGGCGCACCAGCTTCCGGCGGTCCTGCTTGCTGAGCTGCTCGGGGCCGAACGGGTCACGGGCGGTGATGTGCACGCCGCCGATGCCCCAGCTCGCGATGATCTCCATGGCTTCATAGCGGTCCATGCGCAGGTTGTTGTCCTTCGCGGCGATGCGGGCGCTGTCCATGGTCAGCCTCCGGTCGTGCGCGGGTGGCGCGGTGGTCAAACGTCGCGGACTGCCGATCCCATCTCCTCGATCGAGCGAGACTCCAGGCCGCCGGCCACCAGCAGCATCGAGCGCGGCGAGCGCAGCGCCACATCCTCGGCCAGCGAGCCGAAGAACGCGCGGCGCAGCCCACGCTGGTTGCTCGAGGCCATGACGATGATGTCGTGGTAGCGGGCGGCCTCCAGCACCTCGTGCACGCGCGAGTCCGCCGCGACCGCGCGACAGCGGCAGTGGCCGGGCATGGCGTCACAGTGAGCGTAGTCCTGCACCTCCAGCTCGGCATCCTGCAACTCGGTCGGGCCGCACTCGGCGGGCATGAGGCGCAGGAAGGTGATCTGATGCTCCTCCACCGCGCCCAGCGCCGCGACCACCGGCCGCACGGTCAGGTAGTCCTCCGGCCCGCTCAGCGGCACCAGGATGCGCTCGGTGTGCAGCGGCCCCGCGAACTTCACCACGACCACGGGACACAGAGCGTCGCGCGCCAGAGCGTCCACGATGCGCCCGAAGCGCGGGGCCGTGCGCACCAGCGGGTGGCCGACCACGATCGCCTGACCATCGATCTCCTCCGCCGCCCGCAGCATGCCCAGGGCCGCGTCGCCGGCGAACTCGACCTCGGTGTCGAGCGGGTAGCCGAGGCTCTGCGCCTCCTCGTCGGCGATGCGGAAGAGGCCGACAGCCTCCTGGTCGCGGAGGCTGTCCCAGAAGTCGTCGGGATGCTCGGCGGTGGCGACGTGTACGGCCGTGGGTCGGGCCGCGTAGTGGTGCGCGAGCAGCACGCCAATGCGCGTCAGGCCCGCGGTGGTGGTCGGGTGGCTGACGCCCACCAGCACGCTGCCTCTCGCAGTTCGGTGCGGCTCAAGCTTCGGCCAGGTCCAGGGCACCACGTCGAGGCTGTCCAGCTCGCCGGGCTCGACCTCGGGACGGGCCTCGGCCTCGGCGGCCGGCGTCCCGACCTCGCCCACGCGCATGAGCATCGCGCGCACCAGCGGCGGCCCGAGCAGCTCGTTGACCACGACGCTGGCGATCACCAGGTTGATGACCAGGGTGCGGATGGGCTCGAGGGTGGGGTCCTGGCGCACCAGGTAGGCCAGGCCGATGGCCAGGCCGGCCTGGGGGAGCAGGCCCAGGCCGATGGAGCGGGCGCGGCGGGGCTCCATGGGCACCGAGCGCGCGCCCAGCCAGGCGCCGAAGTACTTGCCCGCGGCGCGCGCGAGCACGAATATCGCGCCGAGCAGGCCGGCGGCAATGAGTTCGTCGAGGTGAAGCTGCGCCCCGGCGAGGGTGAAGAAGATGCCGTAGATCGGTGGCTCGAAGTCGTTGACCGCGCGGAAGGCGCGTACGTCGCGGCGGTCGCGGTTGACCACCGCGAAGCCGGCCGCCACGCCCGCCAGCAGCGACGACAGCCCCAGGTACTCGGCGAAGCCGCCGCAGAAGAAGATGGCCGCCAGGGCCACGACCAGCACATCGGCGCGCTGGCGCAGACGGTGGACGACGAAGTCGCAGACGAGGCCCACGGCGATGCCCAGCAGCAGCGAGCCGAGGGTGATCACAAGGGGCCGTGTGGCGTTGGCCAGGGGCGAGCCGCCGCCGGTGCCCAGCAGCACCTGGGCCGCCGCCACCGCGATCCCGAAGAGCGTGACGCTCAGCGCGTTGTTGACCACCACGCTGGACAGCACCAGGCGCGACACCGGCCCGGTGGCCTCCAGCTCGCGGATGACCATCACGGTCGCCGCCGGCGCGGTCGCCACCGCGATGGAGGCACATACCAGCCCCACGGCGATGGCGAACGAGACGTCGCCCCGGCCGGTGCCCCACGCCACCAGCCCCACCCCGGTGCCCACCAGCACAAAGGTGCCCAGCGTCTCCCCCAGGCTGACGCGCACCAGCGCCCGCGCCTGGGCCCGCAACTGCTGCAGGTCGAAGCGCTCACCGATGCCGAAGGCGACCAGCAGCAGAGCGATGTGGGTGAACACCTGCAGGCGGGTCTCCAGCACCTCGGTGCTGATGAGGTTCAGCCAAGAGGGCCCGAGCGCGATGCCGGCGACGATGTAGCCCGTCACCGATGGCAAATGCAGCGCCTTGGCCAGGCGCGCGAGCGCGAAGCCCACCGTCAGCAGCAGGCTCAGTGCGAACACGAGGTTGGTGTCGATAACCGGTTCGCCCATGGGCGCGCGAGGGCCCTCCCGGGATGCGGCGAGGTGCGTTCTGGTGGCAGCCGCACGTATTCAACACGGGAAGGGCAGGGCAAGTCAAGCGGCAACCGCCTGAAGAGTGGCGCTGAAGGTAGACCGCGCCGCGCGCGCAGAGGCCCTGAAGAATCGCGCGCCACGATCTCAAGAGACCCCAGGGATGTTCGTGCCAAGTTCACAGAACCGACGCTTACGAGCCAATCTGGCGACGTGGGGGACTCTGCCCGGTTCGCGGTGAGTGATTCCCCTGACGAGCGGGTACTCCCACCCGTTTTCCACGAAAGCGCACCCGGGACATGGGGTTATCCACCTGGTTTTCCACATTTGGCCGATGCTGGGGAAAGGCCCGCAAGTGCAGATGTGCCTTGTGCTCACAGCCTCTGCGCCTGCGCATCTGAAGTGGAAAAACCCTCTTAAGGTGCGCGAACCGTGGCGCTACGAGGGCAGTTGCAGGGCCGAATCGACCTCCATGGACAGGGAAGCCGGACCGTGGCGAGACATCTCGTAGTAGCCCGCGGCGGCGACCATAGCGGCGTTGTCGGTGCACAGCGACATCGGCGGGAAGTAGGCGGTCAGTCCGCCGGCACGCGCCGCCACAGTCATCTGGCGGCGCAGCGTGTCGTTGGCCGCGACGCCGCCGGCGACCACAATCTGCCGGACGCCGAAGTGCGTGGCCGCCTCGATCGTCTCGCGCACCAGGCAATCGACCACCGCCTGCTGGAAGGCCGCGGCCAGGTCGGCCACTGAGTGCCCGCCGCCCCCGGGGCCCTCGGGCTCGACGATGCGCACCAGCGCGGTCTTCAGCCCCGCGAAGCTGAACTCGAAGCCTTCCTTCGTGTCCGGGCGGGGCAGCTCGATCGCCTTGGGATCGCCATCTCGGGCGGCACGCTCGATGGCGGGACCGCCGGGGTAGCCCAGGCCGAGCAGGCGCGCGGCCTTGTCGAGCGCCTCACCCGCGGCGTCGTCGCGGGTGAAGCCGACCAGGTGGTAGTCGCCGAGGTCGTTCACCAGCGCGAGGTCGGAGTGCCCGCCGGAGGCGATCAGCGCCAGTGCCGGGAAGTGCAGCGGAGCCGGCTCGTGGTCGCCCTCGGTCAACAGGAACGAGGAGGTGATGTGCCCGGCGATGTGATTGATGCCCACCAGGGGCAGCCCCGTCGCCAGCGCGTAGCCCTTGGCGGCGCTTACCCCGACCAGGAGGGAGCCAACCAGCCCAGGGCCGCGCGTCACCGCGAGCAGCTCGAGGTCATCCCAGCGCGCCTCGGCCCGGCGCATGGCCTCGTCCACAACCGCGGTGATCAGCTCCGCGTGACGCCGCGACGCCACCTCGGGCACGATGCCGCCGAAGTGCGCGTGGATGTCCTCCTGCGAGGCCACCACGTTGCTCACGATCCCGCGGCCGTTGCGCACCACCGCCGCGGCGGTCTCGTCGCAGGACGTCTCGATGCCCAGCACGAGGCCGGGATCACTGAGCGACAACCGTCATGCCCCTCTCAGCCAGCCACCGCTCCCACGCCTGGTCGAGCCGGGCGCGCCCCTCGGCCGTGGTGATGCCGTCGATGCGCGCGAGCACGGCGTCCTCTCCGGTGTCGGAGTAGTAGCGCTCGCGCACCCCCACGCGCTCGAAGCCCAGCTTGTCGTAGAGCCGGGCCGCCGCCTCGTTACCCACGCGGTACTCCAGGTGCACCACGTCGGCGCCGATCTCGAGGGCCTGGCGCATGGCCGCCAGCACCAGCAGCTCACCCAAGCCGCGCCGGCGGTGTTGCGGATCGACGGCCAGCGTGCAGATGTGGCCGTCGTCCAGCACATGCCACAGGCCGATGAAGCCCACGACCTCGTCGTCGAGCGTGGCCACCAGATAGGTCGCATCCGGCTGGCGCAGTTCGCCTGCGATCAGCCGCTCGCTCCACGGCGTGGGGAAGCTGGCGCGCTCGATGGCGCACATGGTCTTGAGGTCCGACTGCCGCGCGCGGCGCAGCACGACCTCAGTGGGCACGGCTCTGCTGCTGGCCTGGTCATCCATCGCCCTATCCCCGCAGACCGAGATCCAGGCCGAACTCGCGCTCGGCCTGTGAAAGCCGTCCGTAGCGTGGCGTGAGCGTCAGCGCGGCGGTCGGTGCCGCGTCACCGATGCGCATCGCACCCACGCGCCCCACCTGGGCCGCGCGCGGCAGCTCGTGCTCCTCGCCCGCGACGCGCGCGTCCGGAAAGACCGTACCGATCCGCTGCGCGGCCGCGATGGCGGCTCCGCCGCATACGGTGTCCGGAGCCCGTCCGAGCTGCTGCTCGGCGGTGCGCAGCGCACGCGCAAACGTCAGCGCCTGCGTCGGCCCGCGCTCGACCGGCACACTGCCCTCC
Organism: Candidatus Zipacnadia bacterium; assembly: GCA_029820295.1. Classification (GTDB taxonomy): domain Bacteria; phylum Armatimonadota; class Zipacnadia; order Zipacnadales; family UBA5352; genus JALGVA01. Next base: position 53,674 of record JALGVA010000007.1, on the reverse strand, counting down.
CCCACCTCCAGCGCGGTCACGTAGACCTCCTCCGCGCGCGCGGGCTGGAGCACGCACACGGCAGCGCCGGCGGGCGCGCCCAGCCCGGCGACGATCGCTTCGGGCGCGCTCACGCCGACCAGCGGCAGCTCCAGCGCGTGCGCCAGCGCCTTGGCCAGCGCCACACCCATGCGCACCCCGGTGAACGAGCCCGGGCCGATGCCCACCGCGATGGCACTCAGCCCGGCCGCGCGCGCGTCACCTGCGAGCACGCCCAGCACCTCGTCCGCCAGGCGCCGGTTCAGCGTCATGCGCGCGGGGAACTCCCGCTCGGCGACGACCGCGCCGTCGCGCATCAGCGCAACGCCCGCGAGCTTCGCCGAACTCTCAATCGCGAGGATCGTCATCGCTCTTCATCCGCTCGATGATGCGCGCCGACCGCGGCCCGATGCCGCGCAGGCGCAGCACGCGGCCCTCCACCGCGTAGTCGATGAGCACCTCGATGCGCTCGGGCGGCAGGGCGTCGCAGACCGTGTCCGCCCACTCGAGCGCGACCACGCTCTCCTGCAGCCAGTCGTCGAAGCCGAGGTCCACCAGCTCCTCCGCGCCCGAAAGCCGATAGGCGTCCACGTGACACAGGGGCGTCGCGCCGCGATGCAGGCGCATGAGCACGAAGGTCGGGCTGGTCACCGGCCCGGTGATCCCCAGTCCCTCGGCCAGGCCCTGCACGAAGCAGGTCTTGCCCGCGCCCAGCGGCCCGACCAGCGCCACGAGATCGCCCGGCCGCAGCAGCTCCGCAAGCCGCCCGGCCACCGCACGGGTGTCCTCGGGCGCCGGCGTCTCCACGGCCATCTCCGCGTACTCGACGCACCTCGACGCACACATCGTGCGCGATAGTTCGCGGCCGACAGGCGCCGCTCCTTCCGGTCGCCGGTAGCGGCCGGCTACCGGCCGCCGGCCGCGGCAACGGCACGGCCACCGCCGCCCTCCACCGGCACGTGCCCGCGGGCGCACGGAGTGCGCTGGGGCGCGGTCGTCGTGCCGACCGCAGGGAGGCGCGAGACCCCGCCCCCACCGGCGACGCGCGCGCAGGTCCGCCCGGAGGGCGGGGCGGAGCGCGCGAGCCGGCCGCGGGCACCGACCGCCCCGCTTCCCCCATGCCTTTGCAGTCCCCATCGCCATCGCCGTTGCCGCAGATCGCCATCTTTGACGGTGCCCACGAGCGTTGGTATACTCGTCGCGGTGAGCGACGATGCTGGTGATCGACGGCTCCTACGGCGAGGGCGGTGGACAGGTGCTGCGCACCAGCCTCGCGCTGTCGGCGCTGCTCGGGCGTGAGGTGCGCATCGAGAACATCCGCGCGGGGCGCGCGAAGCCCGGCCTGGCCGCCCAGCACCTCGCCGGCGTGCAGGCCACTGCGAAGGTCTGCGACGCGCGCGTCGATGGCGCGCGCATCGGCTCGATGGAGCTGGAGTTCGCTCCGGGGCGCATTCGCGGCGGGGCCTTCCGCTTCGATGTCGGCACGGCCGGCGCGACCACGCTGGTGCTGCAGACCATCCTCCCCTGCCTGCTGGTCGCGCGCGAGGCGTCGGCGGTGCAGATCACCGGTGGCACCAATGTGTTGTGGAGCCCGCCGCAGGAGTACATCGCCCACGTCTTCCTGCCCGCCATCGGCGCCATGGGCGCGGACGCCTGCATCAAGTGCCTGCGCCCGGGCTTCTACCCGAAGGGCGGCGGCCGCCTCGAGGCGCGCGTGACGCCGCTCGCCGCGCCGCTGCGGCCGCTGGCGTGGGCCGAGCGCGGGGAGTTGCGCTCGCTGACCGCGTTCAGCGTGGCGGAGGGGCGTCTGCCCGCACACATCCTGCGCCGGCAGATCGAGGGCGCGCGCGAGGCGCTCGGGCCCGTCGGCCTGCGCGCAGAGACCGCGCACCCCGAGTCGGCCTCGCCGGGGACGATGCTGACCATCGCCGCGCGCTTCGAGTGCGGCGCGGCGGGCTTCAGCGCCGCGGGCGAGCGTGGCAAGCCGGCCGAGACCGTCGGCCGCGAGGCCGGCGAGCAGGCCGCGTGCTTCCTCGAGCGTACGGCGTCCGTGGACCTGCACCTCGCCGACCAGCTCCTGCTCTACGCGGCCATCGCCGGGGGGGAGACCGTCTACGTGACCGAGCAGATCACCGAGCACCTGCGCACCAACGCGTGGGTGATCGGGCAGTTCCTGGAGGCGGAGATCGAGATCGATGAGGCCACCGGGCGGGTGACGGTCCAGGGCGTGGGCCTGCCCGCCGGCGGCGGAGCCATCTGACGGAGGTGGAACACATGACCGACGAGGATCGCCGGGACGAGGAGACCGACGAGGGGGACGAGCCCGAAGCGGAAGCGGCCGAGGCCCAACCCGAGGCCGAAGCTGAACCCGAGGCCGAGCCGGAGCCGAAGCCCGAGCCCGAATCCGCAGCCGACGACCAGGCGGAGTGGACGCCTCCGCCGCCGGATGACCTGAACGTCTTCGACATGCTGCGCGCGGCCATCGGGCTGTTCGTGCAGGAAGCGTGGATCGCGCTGGGGGTGCAGGCGCGGCCGGGCACGACCGAAGTGCACACCGACCTTCACGGCGCCCGCATCGCCATCGACACGACGCACCTGCTGATCGAAAAGCTGGGCGATGAGGCGACCGCCGAGGAGAAGCGCGAATTCGAGCAGATCATGACCAACCTGCGCATGAACTTCGTGCGTCGCCAGGCGAAGCAGGGCTGAGCCACAGTCGGCCCCCGCCCGGAACCCACGCAGCGCCCGCGGGCGCACGTTGTGCGCCAGCACTGGCGATGCGCGCGCAGGCCCGCCTCAAGGGCGGCACGGAGCGCGAGAGCCGGCCGCGGGCGTGAGGGAGGATTGCCGGCGCGGGCGCGCAACTGTCTCCGTGGCGGCAGGCAGGACGCACGACACGGAGGGTCCGAGATGCCGGAGACAGATGGCTGCGTCGCGCTGGCGCAGGTGACGCGCGACGGCGTGGTGGAGAGTACACACTTCGGTCGCATCGCGGTGTGCAGCCCCGACGGGCGGCTGCTGGCGAGCGCCGGCGATCCCGACGGCGTGCAGTACTGGCGCTCGTCGAGCAAGCCCATCCAGGCGCTGAGCGTCGTCACGTCTGGCGCCATCGACCGCTTCGGGCTGACCGAGCGCGAGCTGGCGGTGTGCTGCGCGTCACACTCGGGCTCGGCGATGCACGTACAGACGGTGCTGGGGATCCTCGCGAAACTCGGCCTCAACGAGTCGGCGCTGCGGTGCGGCACGCACCGACCGGGCGACGCCGCTGAGCGCAACCGCCTGATCGTGGCGGGCGAGGAGCCCTCGCCGGTGCACAACAACTGCTCGGGCAAGCACGCGGGGATGCTCGCCACCTGCCTGGCGCTGGGCGCCGCTGCGGACGACTACCTGGAGATGGACCATCCGGTCCAGCGGCTCATCGCAACGAACCTCGAGCTGCTCAGCGGCGTCTCGCGGGCGGCCTGGCACATCGGCCGCGATGGCTGCGGCGCGCCCACGGTCGCGATGCCCCTGCGGGCGATGGCCCGGGCCTTCGCGCGGCTGGTCGCGCCGACCGGTCTGCCGGATGACCTGGTCGATGCCACCATGCGCATCACCGCGGCGATGGCAGCCGCCCCGGAGATGGTCAGCTCGGTCGGCTCGTTCAACACCGAGCTGATGCGCCTGACGGATGGTCGGGTCATCGCCAAGGGCGGCGCTGAAGGCCTGTTCTGCATGGGTGCGCCGGAGCGCGAGATCGGCATCGCCTTCAAGACCGCGGACGGCTCAGGCCGCCCGCATGCGCCCATCGCGATCGAGGTCCTGCGCCGGGCGAAGGTCGAGTTGCCTGAGGAGCTGGTGGCGCGCTTCGCCCGGCCGCCGGTGACCAACTGCCACCGCGACGAGGTCGGACACGTCGAGCCGGTGCAGTTCGCGCTTGACATGATGGCGTGACGGCGACGACATCGGCGGCGGCTCTGTCAGACCGGTCCCGGTCTGCGAGCCGCCCTCCGGACGGCAGCCGCCGCGAACAGCGAGCGGCGGCCTTCGCCGCCGAGACGGGAGGCGGCTCATGGATCTGACGGTCGGACTCATCGGTTGCGGGAAGTTCGCGCCACTGCACCTCGACGCGCTGGTGCGCAATGAGCATGTGCGACGCGTCGTCGCGGCCGACCCCGACGAGGCCGCGCTGGCCGAGATGCACCGGCGCTACGGGATCATCGCGCGCGCGGAGAGCGACTGGCGGGCGGTCGTGGGAAGCGACGAGGTGGACATCGTCGACATCATCACCCCTCACGACAGCCACTGTGAGATCGCGGTGACGGCGCTCGAGGCCGGGAAGGACGTGATCTGCGAGAAGCCCATCGCGCGCACCCTCGACGAGGCCGACGCGATGATTGCGGCGGCTGAACGCGCCGGCCGGCGCCTGCTGATCTCCATGCCCCAGGTGCACTTCCCGGCCGTCGCGCGCGCGAAGGAGCTGCTGGAGGCGGGCGAGATCGGCCGGCCGTTCCTCGCGGTCTTCGAGGTCTACGATGACGAGGTCGCGCGCATGAGCGACCCGGAGCACTGGAAGGGCGATCTCGACCGCGCCGGGGGCGGCGTGCTGATCGATGCGGGATACCACGCGGTCTACGACATGCTCCATCTGCTGGGCCGCCCGCGCGCGGTGACCGCCATGTGCCGCTCGCTGGTCGTCCACACCGAGGGCACGGGCGAGGACACGGCCGCCGTAGCCCTCGATCTCGGCGACGGGCTGCTGGGCGTGATCGTGGTGACCTTCGCCGACGACGCCACGCGCTACCGCGCCGAGCGGCGCATCGTGGGCACCGCCGGCACGCTGCTGGTGCGCGACATGCCCGAGGATGAGCTGCCGCTGCTGCTCATGGCCGATGAGGATATCGCCCCCGTCCACGTGCGGAACCCGCTGCAGGTGGCGCCGCTTGCAGTGGAGCTGACCATCAACGACCTGATCGGGGCAATCATCGAGGGCCACGAGCCGGTGGCCCCGACGCAGCTTGCGCGCGATGCGCTCGCGACGGTCCTGGCCGCGTATCGGTCCGAGCGTGAGGGTTGCCGCATCGAGATGGTGTGGTGAGTGCCGGACGCAGCACCTGCGGCTTGACATAACGCTGCGCAGCAGTATATGTTCAACATAGCTTAACCTCGTGGCGAACTGTGAACAGCCTCGACGCCACGGGCCGCGCCACGTGTCGGGGGACAGACGCGGCGTACCATCACGACAACGGGAGGTACTGCAATGCGCAAGGGTTTTACGCTCATCGAATTGCTCGTCGTTATAGCGATCATCGCCATTCTGGCGGCGATCCTGTTTCCGGTGTTCGCACGAGCGCGGGAGAAGGCGCGACAGGCCTCGTGCCTGAGCAACGTCAAGCAGATCAACCTCGCCCTCAACATGTACGCCCAGGACTACGACGATACGCTGCCTTGCGTGCAGATGCGCAGCGCGACGACGTTCTACGGGTACTGGTTCGACGTGTGCGAGCCCTACATGAAGAATCAGCAGGTGCTGGTCTGCCCCTCCAGCCCGCGCCAGGACGTCGGCTACGGCTGGAACTACCCGCACGCGGGCTACCGGCTGGACAACCACAACCAGCTCAACCGCAGCGACATCCTCTATCCGGCCGAGATGATGCTCTTCGGTGACAGCAACAACGGCAGCTACCGGCGCTACCTCTACTGCGCCTGCGTCGGGCACTGGCCCTTCCCGCCCGGCATCCGCGACGCCACCAACGTCATCGCCACGCGCCACAACGAGGGCGCGAACTTCGGCTTCGCCGACGGTCACGCCAAGTGGCGGATGACCAACGGCCTGACCGGCAGCGCCGCGGACGTGCAGCGTTTCTGGGGCCATCCCAGCCCCACCACCGTGCCCTGATCGCCGCACCCTTGGGCCAACCGCCGCCACTCCTCCCCTCCCGGGTCTCGGCCCGGCCCGCGACGGGCGGGAGTGGTGGCCTGGCCGTACGCCTCCGCCTCTATCCCACGATCTCCTCGAGCTGCGTGAGGCTGGCGAATTCCAGGTCGTAGTCGGATTGGATGTGGCGCAGGTGGTCGCGCAGCACCTCTACCAGCCCCGGCGAGACCGCGTCGCGCGCGTCGTTGAGCACCTCGTAGGGGTGCAGACACCAGGTGAACACCGCCGGATCGGCCTCCTGCTGCTCCGACGCCTCCAGCCACCGGTCGAGCAGCTCGTAGCGGAACGTCCCCAGGAACATCGCCGCGATCGGCGCCTGCAGGAAGCGGCCCGTCCTCGACGTGTAGTCGGTGAAGTTGTGCGCGTCGTGGCGGTAGGGGGCGATGCCCATCGGGATCTCGGAGTTGTCCAGCCAGGCGCCGGTGCGGTCGCCCGAGCGGTGCCGCGGCCAGATGTCCGACAGCACCGTGTACTCCAGCGCGGCGAGCGCCTCGTAGATCTCCGCCGTCTGGGCGAGGTAGCCGTTGCGATGCGCGCGCACCTGCGCCCGGTAGCCCTCACGCTCCAGCCAGCCGGCGACGCGGTCGCGCGCGGCCCGGCAATAGGCCAGTACCGAGCGCGTCTCAAAGCCGACCGCGATCTCCCCCGCCCGGGCGGTGAAGGGCTCGAAGTGGTCGTGGATGCCGATGGCGTCGCCGCGCTCGGCGGCCTCGGCCAGGAAGTCCTGGTGGTTCTCGGTGAAGCCGAAGTCGTTCTCGTTGAGGAACCACGTCACCCGCCCGGCCAGGCCCTCCTCGCCGAGGACGTCGAGCACCGCATAGAGCCCATCGGCGCGCGCGTGTGGGTCATCGGCGCGCAGGTCGCAGTCAACCGTCACCAGGAAGAGCGTGCGCATCGTCCGTCACCTCGCCTCAGTGCTGCGATGATCACTGCCCGTCCGGCGTCGCCAGGCCCTCCTGTGGCTGTACCTCGCGCGTCACCTCCGCATCTGCCAGCACCTCATCGCCACGGGCAATGCGGATGTGTCCCGCGAGGTCGCCGGCGGTGGCGAAGCTGACTTCGACGGTCCGGTTTCCGGCGGCGAAGCGCACGCCCTCACCGCCCTCGCCGCTGATGCGCTCGGCGGCGGACATGGCCTGCCGCGTCTGGTCGCCCACCTCGATCAGGTGCAGGAACAGCCGCTCCTGCGCGGGCTCGGGCGCGGCGACCTCGACGCGTCCCCAGCCCATCAGTTCGGTGAACTCAACGCCCGGCGGCAGCTCCCAGTTCCGCCCGCCGGCCATGAAGCGCTGCCCCTCGCCGCCGATGGCCGTCAGCACGGCGTCGGCGGGCAGCAGCGTGCGGCAGAACATGCGCCCCTCCTCGTGGTCGGCGATGATGGTCGCCCCGTCGATGCGCGGCTCGCGCGCGGTGTGGAGCAGCCAGCGCTTGCGGTAGTCGGCCTGCGTCGAGCGCACGCGGTCGAAGATGACGAAGTGGTCCGGGTAGACGAAAACCATCTGGCGGGTGCACAGCTCGCACTTCTCCGGCCGGTAGGCCGCGGTGGCGTCGCCCGCCACGTAGCTGTACAGGTCGTTGGTCTCGAAGGCGACCAGCTCCGAGGCGTCGGCGATGTACTGCCCGCCCTCTTGCACGTGCACCGGTCCGTTCCAGTAGGGCGAGACCGGCTCGCCGGGCATGTCGATGAGCACGCAGTTGTGGGCGACCGTCTGGGCATAGTAGTTCTGCAGGTGCTCGCCGGCGTCCTCGCCGGCGCGCGTGCCGCTGTCCACGGTGAGGAAGCCCTGGCGGAATATCCAGAAGTTGAGGTTGTCGTAGTGGCGATGCTGGCGCAGAACCCCGCCGGCGTTGAACAGCGCGTAGGTGTCCTCCGGCCCCGAGCCCGAGCGCATGAACACCTGCCCCATGCCCTCGAAGTGGCGCGCGTGCGGCAGCTCACCCGGGTCCATGGGCGGCGGGGCGAGATCCATGCGGGTGAGCAGAAGCGGATGGCAGCCCCAGTCGAGCGTCGGGTAGCCGCCGGGGAACATCTCGGCGCGCATGTGGCGCATGAGCGCGACCCAGCGGGGGCGCACCTGGGAGTAGAAGTGCATCATCTGCGCGATGTGCAGGGGCATGTGTCCGGCCGGCATCTTGTTGGTCGTGTGGTAGGCGTCGCCATAGCCGAACTCGCGGCCGCCGGGCAGGTAGTTCCACATGACGTAGTTGGCGAAGAGCGCAACGTAGGGCCACTGCTCGGCGAGGTTCTCGCCGGTGGCCGACTCCCAGGTGTGGAAGAAGTTGAACTCGGCCCACGGGTAAGCACCCATGGCATAGGGGAGCGTGGCCGAGGCCGAGCCGCCGTCGTCGCCGGCGGCGGCGCGACGGTGCTCGAGCAACTGGATGTAGAGATCATGGCCGCGGACGAGGTAGTCGAGGGCGCGTTCGTCGTCGATGCCCTCCCCAACCATCGCCAGGCCCGCATACCACATCAGGCTGGGCGTCCCATAAAAGCCGGTGGTGATGCCGCTGCGGTTGACCGGCGAGATCTCAGGCACGCCCAGGTTGGGCACCCCGCCGGGCAACACATCCGCAAGGTGGTCGAGCATCGACCGGCCCCACGTGACGCGCCACTCCTCGGGCACGGCGTCGAAGATCCAGTCGAAGGCCGCGAGCGCCATGATGCGCGTGTTCGAGTACCAGTTGACCGACCGGCCCGCGGCGACGCGCCCGTGGTAGTGCTCGAGGCTGCGGTCGAGCATGTAGCGGGCACGCTCGAGGTAGTGCTCGTCACCGGTCACGCGCCAGACCAGGGCCGCGCACATGGCGTGCGCGCCCCAGTCGCCCTCCGCCGACAGCTCACCCTCGCGCTCATCGACCCTGGCTTTGACCGCCGCGAAGTGTTCCGCCAGCGGGCCCCGCGCCCGGGCGCGCACCTCAGGCAGCATGTCGGCGTTCAGAAAGAGGCGCGGGTGATCGGGGCGGATACGCGCCACCCAATCGGGCGTATCCTGCGCCAGGGCCTGACCGGCCAGCGCCCCCAGCGCGGTCACTACCAGGGCGAGCCTCATCTCGCGACGCCTCCTCACCAACGGTATACCCACAGGTGGGTGCCTGAACCGAAGTATATGCCCTCGTCGGTGACCGCGAGGCCGCAGGTGATGCCGCCCTCGAAAGGTGCGACCTCGGTCACCTCGTTGGTCTCCGCGTCCACACGGTAGATGCACGAGCCGGTCAGGCCGTAGAGCGCGCCGTCGGAGTGGGCCTCCAGCGCGGCCCAGTGCACCCAGCCGCCGGGCACCCTGCGCCGATCGAGCACCTCGCCGGTCGCGGGGTCGAGCACGCACACGCTGTTGCCTTTGACTGTCGCGAACAGCTTCCCATTCGCCGGCGCCAGGTCCGTCACCGCCGACGAGTTCTCGATGGGCGCGACCTGCCAGACGATCTCCCGCGTCGCCGGGTCCCAGGCGTAGATGACCGCCTCGGTGGCGGTCGGCGTCGATCCGCCGCCGCCGGTGATGCTCGTACCGCCGAAGACCAGACCGGTCCGCGGATCGTACGCCAGCGCGGTGATCGACTGGCCGGGCACCAGGTTGCGATAGTTCGCGACGACCTCGCCACGCGCCGGGTCGAAGATCGCCATCGCGCCGCCGAGCTGCCCGTAGTCCGGGACGCTGCCGATGTAGAGCAGTTCGTCCGGCCCCACGATCATCGCCTGCGGGCGACAGTGGCCGTCGCCGAGCGGGCCGAAGGCGCGGGGGTTGCTGCCCGCCTCGGCGCCAAACTCCCAGGGCAGGGACGGGTCGTATACCGAAAGGTGGGAGTCCGGGTAGGCCGCGATCCACAGGCGCTCGTCGAGGGTCACCATCGAGTAGATCTCGCCGCCCACCGTGGTGGGGTTGCCGAGCTGCTCGCTCTCGCCGGTCGCCGGGTCGTGGCGGAACATGACCAGCGGGATGATGCTGGAGCCGTAGATCAGCCCGCCGGGCCCCTCGTCCACCATGAACAGGCGGCTGCCGGGGGCATCGTAGGCGTAGTCGTGCCACGTGATCTGGCCCGCGTCGCGGTTGACCAGGCTGTAGCGGCCGCCGGGCTCAAAGACGCCCAGCACGCGCCCGTCCTCCATTGGCTGCTTGCCCCAGCGTCCGATCTGGTCGTCGGGCACCGCGATGCTCTCGCCCTCCCACAGCCGGTGCCAGCCGTCGTTATCCCAGTAGTAGACGGTGCCATCCTGGGCGCGGTACATGCGCCCCCACGCGGTCCAGCCCTGCGGGAGCATTGAGCCCGCGCGGCGCTGCTCGTCGGTGCGCACCGAGTGGAACTCACCGGTCACGGGGTCCAGCGCGATCATGTCCCACTCGGCGGTGCCGATGGCGGCGTAGACCCAGCCGTCGGCGCCGGCGAAGATCGGCCGGGCGTAGGTTCCCGTCTCGGTGAAGGGCCCGTGGCGTTTCACCGCGCCGGTGTCGATGTCATACTCCAGCACGAGCGCGTTCGGGTAGGTGCCGCCGTAGATGGCGTGGTGGTCGGCGGCCAGCCGCCAGATGACCGTCTCCGTGTCCGAGAGGTCGACGACGTGCCGCAGGCTCTCCTCCGGGCGTGCCGGGTCGAAGGCCCACAGCGCCACACCGGGCCCACTGCCCGCCACGCCCAGGTAGATGCGCCCGTCGGGGCCGACTGCCGAGTTCCACGCGCCCTTGCCCTCAGGCAGCTCGAAGCGGCTGATCTCGCCGGTGGCGGGATCGATCTGGAGGAGGAAGGACAGCTCCCCCGAGGCCATCATGTTGGCATAGATCCTGGTCATGTGCCCGTCGGCGTCGGGGCCGACCATGGCGTTCATGACCTGCGCGTAGTGCACCGGCTCGCCGAGGTCCACGAACTCACCGGCGTGGGCGGATGTCGCCGCCATCAGGGCCACCAGTGCCAGGTTGAGCAGATGCGCGTGCGGCCGTGCGGGCCTCCCCCGTCGGCGCACACGGCGCGCCGGCCCCGGCGGGCTCAGCTTCCATGCCGGCCCTGCCGTTGGTCGTACGAGCGTGTGCTGGCGAACGGCGGGCCGGGATGGAATCTGAGCCCTGCTCGCCTGCGGCTCGCAGGGACTCACCCGGTCCCTCCGTACGGCGGACAGCGACGCGCGCCCCGTCGCCCGCACGCTCATTCCCCGATTCCGCGCATGGTCACCAGCGGCTCCAGCACCTCGGCCAGCGCCGCCGCACAGTAGCAGGCGTAGCGCCACTCGTCGCCCTCGGGCTCGGCCTGCGCCATCACCAGGTCGAGGCTCGAGGGCGAGTGCGGCGAGACCATGTGGTAGACGCCATCCATGATATGCACCAGCGCCTCGGGCGCGGGCTCGATCTGCGTGTAGAAGTAGTTCAGCACGCTCAGCGAGATGGCCGCGCGCCCACCGGAGGCCATCCACCAGCCCGGATTGCGCCCCACCCAGGCAGCCGTGGTCTCGCGCATGCGCTGCTCCATGCCCGCGCGCACCTCCGGATCGTCGATGAAGTAGTGCGCCCACTGCGCCGCCTCGCCCGAGACGCTGGCGGCGTTGACGTCCTCGCGCAGGTACCACTGCGCATCGTGGATCGCCATCGCCCGGTCCTCCGGGTCGCCGGTGATGCGCTGCCACGCCGACGCCCCCGCCAGCGTACAGGTGCAGACGAACGAGAAGCCCCTGTCCGACCGGAAGGGCTCCTCGCGCCGACGGTCACCGCCGATGGTCGAGTAGCGCTCGTTGAACACCCAGCCGACGGCGATAGTGCCGTCGGGCAGGCGGAAGCTCTCGCGGTAGTCGTAGTAGCCGCGCAGCGAGTCGAGGTAGTCCCGGCGGCGCTCCTCGGGCACGTAGTTGACCAGCCGCGCCATGCCGATGGCGATTTCGCCGCCGTCGGCGACGTAGCAGGCCTCGCCGTGCGAGGTGATGCCGTAGCCCATGCGGTAGCCGCCGTCCTCGCGCTGGATGGCCAGCTCATGCTCGCCCCATGCGATCGCGGCCTGCCGGTAGCGCTCTTCGCCGGTCAGCTCGTACATGCCCAGCAGCCCGCGTATCGCCCGCTGGTCCATGAAGCCGATGCCGGAGATGCCGCCGTCTTCGGCCTGCATCTCGACGAACCAGTCGCACAGCTCGATCATCTTCGCGCGCACATCGACCACGAACTCCTCGCGGTCCCCGCCGCCGTCTGCGAAGGCGATCTGCGCCGCGGCACGGTAGCCCGTGACGTCGAGGTTCTCCGCGCCCACCGTCACCTGCGCGCGGGCGGAGCCGTCCTCCGCGACCTCGACCGGGCGCTCCTCATCGAGCACGGAGGCTCCGTCCAGGTGGACGACGGTGAAGCGCACCGGCGCGCCCGCCGGGGCCGAGACCTGCGCGGTGAGGGTCATCACCGCGCGGCCGTCCTCCAGGGCGAAGCTCGGTTCGAGTGAGATGATGCGCGGGCGACGCGTGAGGTAGTCGGCCATCGTGACCACCGCCTCCGTCAGCATCGGCTCGGTGAGCACGTCCTCGCTGTCCAGGCACAGGCAGCCGATGCTGCCGCGCAGCAGGTCGCCGCCGTGCACCAGCGCCACCAGCGCCGCCGGGCCGACCGCCCCGCCGTCCGCCGACGCCTCCAGCACCGGCACGATGCGCGCGGTGCGCTCCCTGGCCATGGCGACCGAGCCGTAGGCCGGCCCGCCGGTCCAGGGAACATCGGGGCTCCAGCCGGCCCACTCACCGGGCAGCACCTGTCCGGCCTGCAGGATGCCCGCGTCGCCGGTCGCCGTCAGCCTCGCGCCCTCGAAGCGCCGCGCCTGCGCGAACATGCGCAGCAGCGGCGGCATCTGCTCGCCCGGCAGCTTGAGCTGGTTGCTGCCGTAGGCCCGCTCGACGGCGGCGATCGCGGCCTGGTCGCGCGGCACCGCGCCCGCGTCGGGCGGGGCGAACTGCCAGCGCTCGATGTCGTCCAGCCACAGCGTGTGCGGGCCCTCGCCCACCATGCCGCGCGGGAAACCGAAGGCGATCCGGGCGAGGCGCTCGGTGTGCAGGAAGTCGCCCTCCCCGCCGCGCTCCTCGGTCGCGTAGGAGATGAAGTGCGGGATGAAGATGCGGTAGTCGCGCCACTGTGTCGCGAGCGGCACCACGTACTTCCAGCGCGAGCCGTCGGCCTCGTTCGCCTCAATACCAAGCAACGGGGTGTTCGCGTCGGCGCGCGCGCGGAAGCGCAGCACCGTCAGGCTCGCGTCATCGCTCGCGGGCACCGGGAAGACCACATACTGCCACGAGGTCAGGTCCTCGACGCGGGCGCGCAGGACGCCGCCGCCGTCCTCGGATTCGATCTCCCAGGCGATCTCATCGCCCTCGCCGGAGTTGCGCGAGAGGCCCTCCGGGACGCCGGCCTCGAAGTCCGCGATCACCTGCACCTCGCCCGGGGGCTCGGTGGGGATCTGGGCGATCTCCCACCGCCCCTGCGCCCGGGCGAGCGTGCGCGAGAACGGCACGCCGCCGAGGCTCAGCACCGCGCCGCCCGCGGCCAGGTAGTCCTGCAGCGGCTCGATGCCCTCGGCGGGGTAGACGCCGCGCGTGGGCACGACCAGCAGGTCGGCGCGCTCGGGCGTCAGGGCGGCGGGGTCGATGAGCTGCTCGGTGGTGATGGTCGAGGCCTGCCGGCCGCTCCTGGACAGCAGGGCGACGACCGCGGCGGGGTCGGCGGCGAGGGTGGAGCGGTCGGTGGGCGGGTCCCAGACGAGCACCTGCTGGGCGCAGGCGGTTGCGGCGAGCAGCGCGGCCAGGGCGGCCGCGCAGAGAGTGCAGCGGAGCATACTCCCATCCCCTTGGCTATCAGTCGTCGGGCGGGGCCACCGGAGCGGGCGCCACGCCCGGGACGTCGCTCACATTGATGCGCATCCTGGTGTGCTTCTCGGCCTCGCGCAGGATCAGCTCCCCGATGCGCTCGGCGCGGTCATGGTCATCAGCCACCCACTGCGTGAACTCGAGGTAGTCCTGCCCGTCCACCGCATTCTCCGCGAGCAACTGAGCGGTGTACTCGGCCAGGAGCCGCTGGACAGTGTTGGGATCGTCGGCCGCGGGGTGGCTCTGCAGCGCGTTGGCCATGAGCACGACCTGGGCAGAGAGCCGGATATACAGCTCCTCGGTCAGCTCGACCGTGTCGGTGATGCCCGCCTGCTCTCGTCGCCTCTGGACCTCATCGGGAATCTGGTTGTCGTAGGGGGTCGAGGCGACGACTTCAGAGCCGTCGCCCGTCTGCGTGGCACGATCATCGGCCCCGCCCGTCGGCGCGTCCTCCCCTGGCGCAGGAGTCTCGGGGGCTTGGGGCGCGTCGGTCCCGACGCCCGCCTCGGCCCGCGCCAGCGCCTCAGCCTCGGCCATCGAGTTGACCACGCGGTACTGCGGCTCATAGACCGGCTGGGGCTTCGGGGTGAGGAAGTGCCAGGTGATGATACCCCCGGCGGCGAGGCCGGCGACGACAACGATGATCGCGATGGTGGTATCGCCCTGCTTGCGTGTGCGCTCCATGTCGCCTCCTGGTGCGAGTATATTCCGGCCGCACCGGCACTGTCAACGAGCTACGCACCGCCCACGAATGTCGCAGGCACGTGCCAGCGGATCGTCGATTCTCCGGACAAGCGTACGTGGCGACCGACGCACCGCCCCGTCCGTGGCACGGGCGTCCCGCACGGGCGTCGCTTGCCGTTCGGAGCGGCCGGGCTTCAGCTCGGCCGGATCGTTTGTCGATCGGACGAGCGATAGCGGCCGGCGGCGAGGGCGCCGCCGCCACGAGGGCGCGGCCCATCTCGTCGGTGCGCCGTTGCCGTCGCCGGGCCCGTTGCCGCCGCGCGCGACGCCCGGCCGCTGGCTGTCGTGCTCCGCCTTTTGCGGCCCGCCGGGGCGTGTGCTATAATCCATCTCGATTGCGGCATCGCGCTGCAGCGCCGATCGCGACAGGAGATCGATGTGTACGAGCTGACGGTCGAGCGCGAGTTCTCCGCCGCCCACATGATGCGGGGGCATCCGGGTGCGTGTGCGCGCCTGCACGGGCACAACTACCGGGTGCTGCTGACCGTCGAGGGCGAGGAGCTGGACGAGACCGGCATCCTCGTCGATTTCGCCGACCTGCGCCGCGTCTTCGACCGGATCCTCGACGACCTCGACCACCGCAACCTCAACGAGCTGGAGCCCTTCACGCAGGTGAACCCGAGCAGCGAGCACCTCGCACGCTACCTGTACGGCCGGGCGGCCGAGGCGCTGGATGGGGTGGTGCGCGTCAGCCGCGTGACCGTGTGCGAATCCGGGACCAGTTGCGTGACCTACCGCGAGGAGTAGGGGCGATGCCGAGCGTGCTGCTGCTGTCGGGCGGCCTGGACTCGCTGGTCGCGGCGTATGCGGCACGCGCCGAGCATCCGCCCGCGCTGGCCATCACCTTCGACTACGGCCAGCGCGCCGCCGCGCCTGAGCTGCGCACCGCGCTCGAAGTGTGCGCGGACCTGGGCGCGCAGCACCGGCTGATCAAGCTGCCCTGGCTGGCGAGGCTCGCGCCGCCGGCGGTGGCCGATCCGTCGAGTGACCTGTCCGCCGCCACCGACGAGTCCGTCTGGGTGCCGGCGCGCAACGCGGTGTTCATCAGCATCGCCGCCTCGTTCGCCGAGGCCCTCGGCTGCGAAGCCATCGTCTGCGGCTTCAACGCAGAGGAGGCCGCCACGTTCCCGGACAACTCCCCCGAGTTCGTGCGCCGCTGTGACGCCATGCTGGAGCTGGCGACGCGCAACGCGCCGAAGGTGGTCTCCCCCACCCTCGAGCTGACCAAGGCCGAGATCGTGCGGCTGGGAGGGGAGCTGGGCGCACCGCTGCACCTGGTGTGGAGCTGCTACGGCGCGGGGCCGGAGCACTGCTGGGAGTGTGCGTCGTGCCGGCGGCTGCGCGCGGCGCTGCAGGAGGCGGAACGGTGGGAGGCGTGGCTGGAACTCCGGCGCGCATTGGATGGTTGAATACGGCTGAGGAGGCACGTCATGCCCCGCCTGCGGTTCCTTGACGGCTGCGCGATGGTCGGCTGGCGCGCCAACCGCCACCCCGAGACCATCTGGCGACCCGAAGACTTCGTCGGCGACTACGACTACTACGGCATCGGGGCGGCGCTGGTGCACCACGCCGTGGCGGTGGAGTACCACCAGGATGTGGGCAACCGGCGGCTGCTCGACGAGATCAAGGGCCTGCCGCGGCTGCTGCCACAGTGGGTGGTCATGCCCCATCATACCGCCGAGATGGCGCCTCCCGATGAGCTGATCCCGGAGATGCTCGAGCGCGGCGTGCGTGCCGCGCGCATCTACCCCAAGACCCACAACTTCCCGCTCTCCGACCAGGTGTGCGGGCCGCTCTTCGAGGCGCTGCAGGAGAAACGCATCCCGGTCTTCGTCGATCTGACGGAGATGTCCGCCGATCAGGCGGCGGGGCTGTGCCGACGCTTCCCCGAGCTGTCCATCGTGGTATGCGGCGCCAACTGGGGCATGGACCGCCAGCTTGAGCCCGCGCTCGAAGGCGCCGAGAATGTGTACATCGAGACGCACTTCTTCCAGGGCCATCGCGCCTACGAACGCTTCGTGCGCGACTTCGGCCCCGACCGGCTGATCTTCGGCACCGGTCTGCCCGACTGCTCCCCCGGCGCCGCAGTGATGATGTCGCTCTACGAGGATATCCCGGAGGAGGCGCGAAGCAAAATAGCGGGGGGAAACCTTCTGCGCCTGCTGCGCGAAGTCAGGACGGACATGCCGCTGCCCTTCGACGAAGTGCCGGAGGCCGACCTGCCGGAGGACGATGACCCGATCGTCGCCACGCTGCGCGAGGGCCGGCCGCTCACCGACGAGTTCATCTTCGACGCCCACGGGCACATCGCCCACGAGGGCTCGATGGGCATCGCGCGCAACCATCTGCCTTACAACGATGCCGACGGCCTGGTCGGCACCATGGACCGGCTGGGCATCGACCGCTGCATCGTGAGCACCTGGTCGGGCATCACCGAGGGCGACCCGTGGAGCAACGACATCGCGCTGCGCGCGGTCGAGCGCTATCCCGACCGGCTGCTGGCCTACGGCACGGTCAACCCGCGCTATCCCGACGAGGCGTGGGGGGAGATGGAGCGGGTCTTCCGCGCCCGGCGGGTGGTCGGCTACAAGCCCTATCCGCCGCGCCACCAGGTGCCGCTGACCGACGGCAAGCACCGGCCCATGCTCGAGTGGGCCGATGCCCACGGCGCCCCGGTACTGTGCCACGGCGGCATGTCACCGGGTGCGGCGGTCACGCCCGACCAACTCGCCTGGCTGGCGCCGATGTACCCGAACGCGAAGTTCCTGCTCGCCCATGCCGGTAGCAACTGGGCGCTGGCGGAGGCGCTGGTTCCGGTGGCGCGGCGGTGGGGTAACATATACGCCGAGATCACATACACGGCGATCATGTACAATCTTGTGGAGTATCTGGTGCGCGAGCTGGGTCGCGACCATGTGCTGTTCGGCACCGACTGCGTGATGCGCGACGCCGCACCGCAGCTGGGTTGGGCGGCCTGGGCGCGCATCGCACTGGAAGACAAGCGCCTGGTGCTGGGGGGAAACATCGCGCGCATCATCGGTGCATGACACCGGCGGGGGACGCAGCCAACATGCAGTCAAGAGGAGACAGTGGGGGCCATGTCTGAGCTGATACTGGCGATAGAGGACGAGGAGCCGGTCCGCGACGCGATCGTTGCCGCGCTGGAGTCCAGCGGCTATCAGGTCATCACGGCCGAGGACGGGGAGGAGGGGCTGGAGCGGCTGATCTCGGAGCGCCCGGACCTTGTTCTGCTCGACCTGATGCTGCCCAAGATTCACGGCATGGACGTGTGCGCGGCCATCCGCGAACACTCCGAGGTGCCGGTAATCATGCTGACCGGACTGGCCGCCGAGGATGACCGCGTCGAGGGCCTGACGCGCGGCGCCGACGACTACATCACCAAGCCATTCCGGGCGCGCGAGCTGGCGGCGCGGGTGCGCGCGGTGCTGCGCCGCAGCCGGCACTGGTCGAGCGATGACCGCGAGGAGATCGTGGTCGGCGACCTGGTGGTCAGGCCGGCGGCGCGCGAGGTGTACCTCCACGACGAGCGCGTTGACTTCACGCCCAAGGAGTTCGACCTGCTGGAGTACCTGGCGCGCAACGCGGGCAGGATCGTGGCCCGCGACCGGCTGCTCGAGCGCGTCTGGGGCAGCGACGAGTACATCGACGCGCGCACACTCGACGTGCACATCCGCTGGCTGCGTGAGAAGCTCGAGGTGGACCCGAGCAGTCCCGAGCGGCTGCTCACCATCCGCGGCCAGGGCTACATGCTGGTAACCGGCGACTGACGGCGGCGCGGCCGGGCCGCCGATGCCCGCAGCGGCACATGATGGCCCATGCCTGAGCGCATCCTGATCGTGGAGGACGAGCCCTCCGTCGCCGAGGCCATCGCCTGCACCCTCTCGCAGGAGGGCTCCGAGACCGAGATCGCCGCCGACGGACGCGAGGCGCTTGACGCGCTTGAGGCCACCGAGCCCTCGCTGGTGATGCTCGATCTCATGCTCCCCGGCCTCAGCGGCCGGCGACTCTTCACCGCCTTCCGCCGCCTCCGGCGACCAGGAGCACCCCGACCGACGGGACTACATCGCCGTGCGCACGAGCGCGTGTCGTTTGTGCGACTCGGGTCTCGACCTGCGGTGGCAGGTGCCGCAGAAGTGGCGGCGCATCTCTCAGTTGAGCACCCGATAGCCCATGTCGCACCTGAGCCGAGTGGGGCACGGAAGGAGCAACGAACATAGATGGCAACTGACAGGATCATCCTGGCCGCGCTGGCGCTTACGCTGATCGCCACAGTCGTGGCCCTGGCCGGCTGCCCGCAGCCGCCGGTCGAGGAGCCGCCCGTCATCGACATGCCGCGAGAGCCCACCGGCGAGCGCCCGGCGGGCGGCGGTGAGGGCGAGACTATCAAGGTGATCGGTTCAACCACCGTCCTGCCGATTGCCACCGCGTGGGCGAAGGCCTATGCCGAGGTCGCACCCGATGTCAGCGTCAACGTCGCCGGCGGCGGCTCGGGCAGTGGCATCGAGGCGCTCATCAACGGCACCGCCGACATCGGCGACGCGTCGCGCGCCATCAAGGACTCCGAGATGGAACGGGCCCGGGCCGCCGGCGTCGAGCCGGTCGAGCACGTCATCGCCTACGACGGCATTGCGGCCGTCGTCCATCCGAGCAACCCCGCGTCGCAGCTCACCCTGCAGCAGCTCTCCGACATCTACTCCGGCCAGGTCACGCAGTGGTCCGAGGTCGGCGTTGACGGCGTGGGCGAGATCACGGTGGTCGGCCGCGACGCCAGCTCCGGCACCTACGGGAGCTGGGAGGAGCTGGTGGTGCAGGCCGAGGACGACACCCGCGAGTACACCGTCGCCATGCTGCAGATGCAGTCCAACGAGACCGTCAGGAGCACGGTCGCGAGCACGCCGGGGGCCATCGGCTACATCGGGCTGGGCTACCTGGACGACACCGTCAGGACCGTGCCGGTGGTTCCGCTGGACGGAGGCGACGCGGTCGCGCCGACCGAGGCCACCGTCGCCGACGGCTCGTACCCGATCTCGCGCGAGCTGTACATGTACACCAGGGGCCGACCGACCGGCATCATCCGGGCCTTCCTCGACTGGGGCATGAGCGAGGCCGGCCAGAAGCTGGTTGCCGAAGAGGGCTTCGTTCCGGTAGACTAGACGTACGACTGTGCTGACCCGGCCCGGCACCCGCTCGCGGGCGCCGGGCCATGTATTGCGCAGCAACACCCACGTGAAGGGGTCGTTATGAAGAAGCGGGTCTCCCGCGTCTGGGAGTGGGGCATCGAGCGGCTGATCCAGATCGCCGGCATCCTCGGCATCATCCTGGTCATCCTCATCTTCTTCTTCCTGTTGCGCAACTCCCTGCCCATCCTCCGCGACTTCGCCCTCGCGGACCTGCTGGCGGGCCGCGAGTGGCGGCCGGTCCGCGAGCCGCCGCGCTTCGGCATGCTGCCGCTCATTCTCGGCTCGCTGTACGTGACCGCCGGGGCGCTGGTGATCTCCATCCCGCTGGGCGTCGCCACGGCCATCTTCATCGCCGAGATCGCCCCGCCGCGCGCCCGCGAGATCCTCAAGCCGGCCGTCGAGCTGATCGCGGCGGTGCCGTCGGTGGTCCTGGGCTTCATCGGCCTGATGGTGGTCGGCCCGTGGTTCGCCCGCAGCTTCGACGACATCCCGGTCGGCTCGTTCGCCGCGCTGGGCTCAATCATGCTGGCCTTCATGGCCCTGCCCACCATCGTCTCCATCTGCGAGGACGCGCTGTATTCGGTGCCGCGCGCGCTGGTCAACAGCTCGCTGGCCCTGGGCGCCACGCGCTGGCAGACCATCACGCGCGCGCTGCTGCCCGCCGCGCGCTCGGGGCTGATCGCCGCCTGCCTGCTGGGCCTGGGGCGCGCCATCGGCGAGACCATGACCGTGCTGATGGTCACCGGCAACGCCGCGGTCATCCCGCGCGGCCTGATGGGCTTCCTGAGGCCGGTGCGCACGCTGACCGCGACCATCGCCGCTGAGATGGGCGAGGCGGCGCAGCGCAGCGAACACTTCTTCGCGCTCTTCACCATCGGTCTGCTGCTTTTCGTCATCACCTTTGCGGTTAACACCATCGCGGACCTGATCATCCGGCGCAGTGAGAAGGATATCGCATGAGGCGCCGGTGGCTCGACCCGCGGGTCCAGGAGCATATCGCCTTCGCGAGCCTGTGGATCGTCATGATCGTCGTGTCACTGCCCGTGGTCGGCATCATGGGCTACATGCTCTACCGCGGCGCCTCGGCGCTTGACTGGCAGCTCATCGCCGACGCCGAGGAGGGCCTGCTGCCGGCCATCGTGGGCACGACCTGGCTGGTCGGCCTGACCGCGCTGATCGCCGCCCCGCTGGGCGTGGGCGCGGCCATCTACCTGTCCGAGTACGCCCGCCCCGGGCCGCTGCTGCGCATCATCCGCCTGGCCATCATCAACCTGGCCGGCGTGCCGTCGGTGGTCTACGGCCTGTTCGGCCTCGCGCTGTTCGTGATCATGCTGGGCTTCGGGCGCTGCCTGGCGGCGGGCGCGTGTACGCTGGCGCTGCTGGTGCTGCCACTCGTGATCAGCGCGTCCGAGGAGGCATTGCGGCAGATCCCGGCCGGCCTGCGCGAGGGCTCGCTGGCGTTGGGGGCGAGCAAGTGGCAGACCATTCGCCGCGTCGTGCTGCCCAACGCGCTGCCGGGCATCATGACCGGCCTGATCCTGTCCATCGCGCGCGCGGCGGGCGAGACCGCCCCGATCCTGTTCACGGCGGCCTTCTACTGGCTGCGCGACCCCTATCCGAACTCGCTCTTTGACGAGATCGTCGCCATGCCCTACCAACTCTACGTCATGGCCAGCGAGGCCCCGGGGGTGCCCATCGAGAAGAAGTGGGCCACGGCCTTCGTGCTGGTCGCGCTGGTGCTCGGGCTGAACCTCGTCGCCATCGTAGTGCGCGCCCGCCTGCGCCGGCGACGGTGGTAGGATGCACATGCGCAGCGAGGAACCGTCCATGGAGAAGGATACAACCACACAGGCCCCAATCACACCGGACATCACGGACAGCGCTGAGCGGCCGACGGGCGACCCCGACTTCCTGCAGGCCGCACTCGATCCAGGCCGCACCGGCCCTGTACAGAGCGGCGAGGAGCACCGCGTCAAGATCGAGACGCGCGACCTGCGCATCTTCTACGGCGATTTCGAGGCCATCAAGGGCGTTGACGTCACGCTGCGCGACCGCGAGATCACGGCGCTCATCGGCCCGTCGGGCTGCGGCAAGTCCACCTTCCTGCGCTCGCTCAACCGCATGAACGACGAGATCGCCGGCACCCGCACCGAAGGCCAGGTGCTGCTCGACGGCGAGAGCATCCTCGCCCCCGGCACCGACCTGGTGTCTCTGCGCCGCCGCGTGGGCATGGTCTTCCAGCACCCCAACCCGTTCCCGATGTCGATCTACAACAACGTGGTCTACGGGCCGCGCCTGCAGGCCCGGCTGTCGCGCACCGAGGCCGACGAGATCGTTGAGCGCTCCCTGCGCGGCGCGGCGCTGTGGGATGAGGTCAAGGACGACCTGCACAAATCGGCCCTCGACCTCTCGGGCGGCCAGCAGCAGCGACTGTGCATCGCGCGCACGCTGGCGGTCGGGCCCGAGGTGCTGCTCATGGACGAGCCGTGCTCCGCGCTCGATCCCACGGCCACCTTCCGCATCGAGGAACTCATGATCGAGCTGAAGGAGCACCTGGCCATCGTCATCGTCACGCACAACATGTACCAGGCGTCGCGCGTGTCGGACCGCACCGGCTTCTTCCTGCTCGGTGAGCTGGTCGAGTTCGACCTGACCACGAAGATCTTCGAGGACCCCGAGGACGAGCGCACCGACGCATACGTCAGAGGCCGCTTCGGGTAGCCGGCGCGAGCCGACGGAGACGGCATCGCGCCACACTCGTGTTGCGAAGGAAGTGCACGAGATGCGCAGGATCAGGGAGACCTTCGAGGAGCAGATCGAGCAGGTCCGGGTGGACGTGACCCGCCTGGCCAGCTTCGTGGTGGAGATGCTGTCGGACGCCATGCGGGCGCTGGTCGATCAGGACGAGGCCCTCGCCGACAAGGTCATCCTCGACGACGACGTCGCCGACGATCTCGACCTGCACATCGAGCAGGAGTGCATGCGCCTGCTGGCGCTGCAGCAGCCGATGGCCAAGGATCTGCGCATCATCGGCACCGCCATGAAGGTCATCGCCGACCTCGAGCGCGTGGGCGATTATGCGGTGGACATTGCCCGTTCCGCAAAGACCCTCGCCGACGAGCCCTACTTCAAGGCGCTGGTGGACATCCCGCGCATGAGTGACATCACCATCGGCATGGTGCGCACCGCCGCCCAGGCTTTCGTCAGGGCGGACCTGGGGCTGGTGCGCGAGGTCATCGAGCAGGACGATGAGGTGGACCGGCTGTGGTACCACCTGCTCGACGAGCTGGTGCAGTACATGCAGCAGGACCCGGAGCTGATCCTGCAGGCCACGCACCTGCTGCTGGTGGCGCGCTATCTCGAGCGCATCGCCGACCACGTGGTAAACGTCGCCGAGCGCGTGTCGTACATGGAGACCGGCCGGTTCGAGGACCTGGCGCTGTCACACACCGCGTCCTGGACCGAGACGGAAGAGGGGGGCGAGGAGCGCTAACTGATCGGCTCGAACAGCTCCTCGTCGGGCATGGCGAGCACGCGCAGGGCGGCGGTCTCGTCGTCGGCCTCCGCCATCCATGGGCCGAACTGAGCCATGACCTCGCGGCGCGGCACGACGGTGAGTGCGGCGCCACTGTTGTTGACGGTCACGGTGACCGAGACCGTCTCCGAGGGCGTCAGCGTGATGTTGCCCTTCCCCAGCGTGCAGCCCGTGCTGAACTGAATGCCGTCGGCGAAGCACGAGGGCGGGGTGTGATCGGGGCACGTGACGCGCGCGCTGATGCCGAAGTGCGAGCGCGCGCCCAGGCGCTCGAGCGCCAGCCTGCCGGCGCGGTAGCCCAGCATGGCGAACGGCCCCAGATGCCCGTGGAAGGCGCGCAGGCGCTCGAGCAGCTCGCGGTCGACATTCATCGGCTACCCGCCCTCCGGAATGACCAGGATGCGTCGGCAGCTCTCGCACTTGACGGCGGCGGCGCCGCGCTCGATCATCGGCTGCTGCACCCGCGGGACCGCCACGTTGCACACCGCGCACTTGCCGTCCACCAGCGCCGCCACGCCGATGCCGTCGAAGCGCGCGCGCAGGTTCTCGTACTCGTGCACCAGCCCGGGGTCGATCTGCGGCACCAGCTCCGCGCGGCGCGCCTGCAGCTCCGCGATCTCCTCCCGCGCCCGGCTGGTCGAGCCGTCGAAGTGCTCCACGATCCGCGCATGCTCCGCGGTCAGCCGCTCGACCGTCGCCTGCTGCTCCGCCAGCGCCGCCTCGGCCGCCTCTAGGCGCTCGAGCAGCTCCAGGATCATGTCCTCGTGGCGGTCGGCGTTGCGCGTGAGCTCATCGATCTTCGCCGCGAGCGCGCTCAGCTCCTTCGGATCGGAGACGGTGCCGCCGTAGCAGCGCTCGCTCTTCTCGGCGCGCTCGGCCAGGATGGTCTCGAGGTCCAGCTCGAGCTGTCGCTGGTGCGTCTGCTTCTTCTTCACATCCTCCTCGAGTTCGCTCAGCCGCGCCTGCGCCGCCTCGAGCGCCGCCTGCGCACCGGAGCCGTCGTCCGCCCCGTTGAGCAGCGCATTACGCGCGTCGATGGCACTGTCTATCTGCTGCAGCTCGTAGAGGGCCTGGAAGTCCTCGCGGGTCATCGTCTGATCACTCCGAACCGCCGTAGCAGGCCCCCGCGGTGAGGGCCGTTGTCGCTCACGTCGGGCCGCCGGCGAAGGGGTCGGTCACCACCGTCGACTCGATCACGCGGACGTCTTCGCCGACGCGCGCGCGCAGATGGCGCGCGATGCTTCCCACGACCGGGCGCTCGGTCGCGTAGTGCCCGGCGTCGATCACGGCCACGCCCAGCGCGCGCGCCTCCAGCGCGTCGTGGTGCTTGAGGTCGCCGCACACCAGGGCGTCGGCGTCGGCGCCGGCCGCGGCCGCCACCGCATCGCCGCCCGCGCCGGGCATCAACGCCACGCGCCCCGCCGCCCGCTCCGGCGACCCGACGATCGTCAGGCGAGCAGGCCTCAGCGTCTCACGCACGCGCTCGGCCAGCGCGGCGACGGTCGGGGCGTCGGCGATCTCGCCGACCAGCCCCAGGCCGGGCTCGCCCGGCAGGAGCGGCGAGGGGTCCCCCAGCCCCAGCAACTCGCCCAGCACCGCGGCGGTGCCGATCTCGGGCGCGGCATCAAGGTTCGTGTGCGCGACGAACAGCGAGCGGCCCGCGCACAGCAGCCGCTGCACCATCCGCCCCACCGGCCGGTCGGTCAGCACCGCCGTCAGCGGCCGGAAGATCAGCGGATGGTGCGCCACGATCAGCTCGGCGCCCGTGGCCGCCGCCTCGTCGAGCACTGCGTCGGTGACGTCGAGGCAGACCAGCACCGTGCTGACCGGGCCCGCGGCCGTGCCCACCTGCAGGCCGACGCTGTCCCACTCCTGCGCGGTCTCGGGCGGGGCGACTGCGTCCAGCACCTCGATGATGTCGCCGACGACCATGCTATCGCGGGCTGCAGGAGGGCGTTAGCACTCTTCGGTGGAGAGTGCTAACACCCCGCACGGCCCTTGACTCCTCATCTGCAACCGCATATACTCTCCCCGGACACGCTTACAGCAAGCTCGGGAGGCGCGCGGACCTCATGCCGACCTACGACTACAAGTGCGACAAGTGCGGGACCGTCGTCGAGTTGAGCCACGGTTTCGACGAGAAGCCGCCGAAGACCTGTCTTGCCGAAGACTGTGACGGCCGCCTGCATCGCGTCTTCAGCCCGCCCACAATCATCTTCAAGGGCAGCGGCTGGCACGTGACAGACTACGGGCGTGGCAACGGGCGCAACGGCAACGGCAGGAAGAGCGAAGACGCCGAAAGCGCCAAGGAGACCGTCGAGAGCAAGGACTGACCGACGGGCCCGCCAGACTGCGCCGGCCGGGGCGACTGCCTCGGTCGGTTGGTGTGTACGCTCCCCCGCGCGCGCTCAGCTCGGGCGGATGATCACCTTGATGGCGCCGGTGCGGTGCTTGTCGGCCGCGACCGCGAAGGCGCGCGGCGCATCCGCCAGGTCGAAGGTGTGCGTGATCATCGGCTCAACGCGTACCCGCCCCGATGCCAGCAGCTCCAGCCCGCGCTCGAACTCCCCCGGCAGGTTGTTGCTCGACGTGGTGACCAGGCGCTCGCCGGCCATCGCGCGGGTGCTCAGCGTCAGCCCTTCGGCGGCCCCCGCCATGAGCATCAACGTTGCGCCGGGCGCGAGCATTTCCAGGGCCGCCTGCTGCACCGCGATCTCCCCCGTGCTGTCGAAGACCGCCGCCACGCCGCGACCGCCGGTACGCGCCAGGACCTCCGCCGCCACTGCGTCCGGCGATGCCTCGCGGCCGTCGATGGCCGCCTCTGCCCCAAGCTCCAGCGCGCAGGCCAGCGCCGCATCGTAGAGGTCGCTCACGATGGCCCCGGTGGCGCCGTCGGCGAGGGCGACCTGCATGACCAGCAGGCCGATCGGTCCGGCGCCGAGCACCGCGATGCGGTCGCCGGGGCGGATACCCGCACGGTTGACCGCGTGCACCGCCACGCCCAGGCCATCCAGGGAGGTCGCCTGGTCGAAGCTCACGTGGTCGGGCAGCGGGTGAACGTTGTCGCGCCAGATGGGCATGAACTCCGCCATCCCGCCCGGGTTGAAGCCGCGATCCTCCCAGCCGGCGCCGTGGCCGAGGTGAGCAGTGTTCCGGCACAGGTGCATGGCACCGCGCCGGCACTCGGAGCAGCGCCCGCAGGTGCGGAAGGCGAGCATCCCCGCGCGTACGCGCCGGCCGTCCATCTCGACCACGCCCGCGACCTCGTGGCCGAGGATCATGTCCGGCGGGTTGGGCTTCTCGACGCCCAGGGTGTGCTTCGCCCAGGGGTTTTCGCCGGCGAGGTATCGCAGGTCGCTGCCGCAGATACCGCAGGCCGTGACCTCGCACAGCACCTCATCCGCGGCGGGCTCGGGGATGGGAACGCGCTCGACCGACAGGTTGCCCGGGCCCTTGAGGACCGCGGCCAGCATCTCACTCATGGCGTCTGCCGTGGCGCGGGATGGGCGTGCCGGGGCCGTGGGATTCGCGCGGCTCACTCCTGCGCAGGCGGCTGGTCGGCCGGCTCGTCGGCCGCCACCGGAGCGAGTATCTCCAGCACGCCGGGTATCAGCTCGGGGTACTTCGCGGCCAGCACACCGCTGACCTTGCGCGCGACCTCCGGGTAGCGCTCGCCGATGAGCCCGGCGACGTCGGCCAGCAGCTCGGGGTGCTTCACCAGCAGATCGCGCTGGACCTCGATGAGCAGCGTCGGGTAGCGGTCACGCAGCAGCGCCAGCACGTCATCGAGCAGTGCGCGGTACCGCTCCTGCACTTCCGGCGCGTGCTCCTCCGCGGCGTCGCCCTGCCGCGCGCCGGAGATCCCCGCCAGCAGGTCCGGGTACTTCTCAGCGATCAGCGTGTTGATCTCCTGCCGCACCTGCGGATAGCGCTGGGCGATGGCCTCCTGCAGCAGCCGCTGCACGGTCGCGCCCAGGCGCGGGTAGCGGGCGGCGATGAGCGTCTGCAGCTCGTGGTCGAGGTCCACGAAGATGCCCGGGCAGTGCGTCTGCAGCAGTGCGGGCAACTCCACGCTCAGGTCGGGGTAGCGGTTGCGCAGGAAGCGCAGTACGCGCGTGCGCTGGTCCTCGGTGGCGCCCGCGAGCAGGGCCATCAGGCTGGTGTCGTCGGGCGGCCAGACCTCGGCGGGGCCAGGCGGAGCGGTCTCCTCCTCCGCTGCGGGCTCCTCTCCGGGCTCGGGCGCGGGCGGCGTCGTGTCGCCAGCGGCCAGCGAGGTCACCAGGAGCACGGCCAGGAGGGCGGCGAACGCGGTGCGCATCACGGGAGCTGGTTGTGCGTCTGCGACAGCGCGCGGCGCATGCTCTCGGTGAAGTTGAGGCCGAAGTTCGCCGAGTCCTCGCTCTCGTCGGCGAGCACCGGCCCGACCTCAGCCGTGGGCGAGTCGGTGACCACGGCCATGAGCGTCGGCGCGCTCTCGATGAGATGTTCGGCCACGAAGCTGTCCACGACCATGCGCGCGACCACGCCGGCCGCCAGCTCGGTCTCCAGCGCCGACGGCCCCCCGGCCACCGGCGACGCGGGCGCCTCGGCCACAGGTGACGCCGGCGTCTCGGCCGGAGCATGGGCAGGCGTCGTGCGCGGCGCCATCGCCAGCATCGTTCCGTTGGTGATCTGCCCCGGCGCGATCGGCGCCGCCGAGGGGGCCGTGGGGGCCTCCCGCGGGGCCACGGCCAGCGCGGGTTCGCCGACCGGCGCGGCGGGCTCGGGCCTCGGAGCCACCTCCTCCGCCACCGGCGCGGGCTCCTCCGGGCGCTCAGCCCGGTCGGGTCTCACGTCCGCCACGGCGCGGGACGACGGGTGGCGGCGCGGCGACGCCATCGCCAGCGCCACGCTGTTGGGCGTGACCGGCGCGGCCTCGGCGACCTCCTCCGGGGCGGCCACGGGCTCGGCAGGCGTCGAGGGGGTCTCGGGCGCGACGGCCGTGATGTGCGGTCCGGCCGCGGTCATCGGCTCATGCCCGCGCGGCACGAAGACAGCCGCCAGCAAGACCGCGGCGGCGGCGGCCACACCCAGCGCCGTGCGCCAGCGCCCCCAGAACGCCTGCGTGGCACGGTCCCTGCGCGTCTGTGCGGCGACGGCGATCCGGATGGCGGGCAGAAGATCGGGGGGCGGCTCGGGCGCGGGCATGGCGTGCAGTAGCGCGATCGCGGCGTCTTCGCCGAGCATCTCGGCGTCTGCCGCCGCGCGGATCGCGGGCAGCAGATCAGGCGGCGGCTGCGGAGGCGGCACGCCGCGCAGCACCGCGCGCGCCGACACCAGCGCCGCGTGCTGCGCGCGACAGGCGTCGCACGCCTCAAGATGCGCCGCGCATGCGCGCGCCTCGTCCGGGGTCAGCTCCCCGTCCAGCGACGCGCTGAGCATGGCCTCAATGCTGCTGCAGTCCGGCTTCATGTCGCTCTCTCCGGGGCTCCTCGACACGCGTCATCAGCCACCTTCGCCCTGTCCGCGCGCGGCCTGGATCGAGAACGTGCCCTCCTCGTACTGCCGCCACTTCTCGGCAAACTGGCGGCGGGCCCGCGCCAGCCGGGACTTGAGCGTCCCCAACGGGCACTCGAGCACCTGCGCCGCCTCCTCGTAGTCAAGTTCCTGCAGGTCCACCAGCGTCAGCGCGGCACGGTGCTTGGGCGTGAGCGTCGCCACTATCATGTGCACCGCCCGCTGCACCTCAGCTCGCTCGGCGAGCACGTGCGGGCTCTGCGTCTCGTCCGGGACGGTGCGCGACACCGTCCCGTCGTTCGTCGGCACATCCTCATCCAGCGACGGCCCCTCGATGTCGGTCCGGCGTTTGCGGCGGCGCAGCTCGTTGATGCACGCGTTCACCGCGATGCGGTAGAGCCAGGTGCGGAAGCTGGCCTCGCCGTGAAACTGGAACTTGCGCAAGGCACGCAGCGCCCGCAGGAATATCTCCTGGGTCAGGTCCGCGGCCTCCCCGGCCCCGCACATGCGGTACACGATACCGTAGACGCTGCTGTAGTACCGCTCGGCGAGGGTCCCGAAGGCGTCGGCGTTGCCCTCCTGAGCCGCCTCAACCAGCACCTGATCGGCCCGGTTACTGCCGCTCGGCCCGGCATCATTGGCCTTCACCGGGAGATCCTCACTATCAACAAACGCATTCGTGCCCATAAGGTTCCGTCACATGACCTTAATACGTGCGCACGCCTCCCCCACGCGTCCAGTCAGCCCAGCGGAATGGTGCGGATGACCCCGTAGAGTTCCGCCGCCATCAGCTCCTGGCCGGCGATGGTCGGGTGCACGCCGTCGTAGCGGCTGATCAGGTCCGCAAGGCAGGTCAGGTCGTCGGCGTCGTCGGTCGCGCCCTCGAACTCGGCCAGCGCCGCGCGGTCAAGGAACGCCTGCTGCAGATCGCACAGCATCAGCCCGGTGTCGTCGGCCACCTCACGAATGACCTCATCGTACTCCTTGAGTGCGTTGTTGCACCCGCCCCACGGCTCGTAGAAATCGACCTCCTGCGAGTACACGTGGAAGGCGTCGATGATCGGCGTGGGCGTGCACAGGACCTGCTCCGAGCACGCCTCATGGATGCGCTCGATCATCTTCTCGAGATTCGCTCGGAAGGCGTCCAGCTCGACGCGCTTGTGCGGCTCGTAGCGCACGTCGTTGCAGCCGAACTCGATGACCACCAGGTCGGGCCGGTGTGCGATCACATCCGGCTCGATGCGCGCCAGGCCCTCCGCGGAGTTCTCCCCGGACACCCCGGAGTTGATGACCGTGACCGCGGCCTGCTCGCGCCGCAGCCGCCGGTTGAGCCGGCGCTCGAGCACCGCCGGATAGGTGTCCTCGGCGGGCACGTGCGGCGTGCCCTGCGTGATCGATGTGCCGAAGCACACGATGGTGCTGCGCCGCAGGATGGTCTCCTCGCTCACTGCAGAGCACCTGCCTTCACGGCCGCCTGCTCGATGGCCCTCTCGACGTCATCGAGGATCGGCGTGAGATTACCGAAGCCGACGGTAGTGAGCGCCTTCAGCACCTCGCCCGGTGGCGCGACCAGCACCATGTCGCCACCGCGCAGGCGCAGGCGCCCGTAGAGCCCCAGCAGCTCGGCGTAGGCGCCCTCGGCGATGGGGCCGGCCTCCTGCAGATCGACCACCATGAAGCGGTCGCCGCCCGCGAGCAGGCTGCCGAACAGCCGCGACAGCACGCCGCAGCCGGACTCGCCGACCTCCACCTCGCCATGAACTTCGACCACCGTCACGTCCGGATGTTGCTCGGGATAGTAGATGGTTGTCTCCACGGCGCTTGCCTCCTGCGTCAGTTCCCAGGGAGCGGAATGCCCTCGATGGTGAACTCGACGTAACGCAGCGGCTCCAGGCCCACGTGACCGCTGACAACAAGCTTCTGCGGCTGCCACTGGGGCGCATCAACCCGCCAACGCAACTGCACATGGTCGGGTGAGGTCGCCGCCCCCGGAGCGCCTAGCTCGATCTCATCCTCCGGGCCGACCAGCGTGGCCCGAACGTGGTCCGTCGATGCCGGCCGATGCGCCACATCCGCCTCAATGGCGACCCTGATGCCCCCATCCTCCATCCCCCACCGCGTCAGTCGCCACTGGAGGCCGTCTGAGGCGCGGGTCTCGCCGACCTCATCAGGGGACCAGCTCGCGTCCAGCGCCACCACGCGTGAGAACAGGGCCAGCTTGCCGTGGAAGTCGATCGTCTCAGCCTCGCGTGTGGGCCGCGGGAAGCTGAGCCGAACCGGGTGCGTGCCGAACTCCTGCACGATTGAACGCTGATCGCCCGTTCGCGCCAACGTCTCGCCTGCGTCGGTGGTGACCTCCGCCCCGCCGGAGAGGCCGAACACCTGACCGGCGCCCCCCTGGTCTCGCGCCTGGGCGGAGACCGACACGGTCAGCCGGTGGGTCTTGGTCCTGACGGGCTCGTCCTGACCCCACTGGAAGTCGATGGTGCTGCTGTCCTCAAGGCCGACTCTGTGGACGTAGAGGCGGTAGTCGCCGGCGGTCGCTTGCGGCCGTGGGTCGGCATCCCAGTCGCCCTCGCGGAGCATGAAGGCCCGCCCGTCGAACCCGATGCGCTCGTAGACACAGCCGACCTCCCGGCACACGGCCGCCACGACCTCCTCCGGCGTGACTGCCCGCAGGTCCAGACTCACGTGGACATCTTCGACGAGGCCGACCCCGAGAACATTCACGTCGTGTTCCTGACGCAGTTTCTCGGTCAGCTCATGCAGTGTGCCGTCGAACTGGATGGTGACCGCATCCGGCCCATGGTTCCGCGGCCCAAGGGGCATCCACGCCGCGGCGGTAGCCGCCACCAGTACGACGAGGGCCGCGGTGAGCATTGTCGTGCGCTTCATAGCAGATTCCCCCTCCCGGTACGACCGTGCATTCTCACGTCGGCATCGGCGCGCTGTGCTCGCGCGCCCAGGCGATCAGCGCCTCGGCGCACTCGTCGGGCACATCCAGGTCCCCGACCTCAACCGGGTAGCTCCCGCCCGGGCCGTGCGAATCGGTCCCGCCGGTGACCAGCAGCCCATGCTCCTCGGCCAGGCGCAGCGCCCGGCGCGTGTTCGAGGGCGAGTGATGGGTGTGCCAGGCCTCCAGGCCCTCGATGCCCGCCTCGACCAGCGCGTGAATGATGTGATCGCCCACGCCCAGGCCGGGATGCGCCAGCACGGCGCAGCCGTGGGCGTCGCGCACCGCCTGCATCGCCTCGAAGGGCGAGAGCTTGTAGCGCGGCACGTAGGCGGGCCGGTCGCGGCCCAGGTAGCGGTCGAACGCCTCCTGCGGACCGCTGACGTAGCCCTTGGCCAGCAGCGCCTGCGCCACGTGCGGCCGCCCCAGGCTCACGCCGTCGCTGCGGGCGAGCACATCGTCGATGGTTATCTCCACGCCGAGCGCGCGCAGCTTGCCCACGATCTCGTCGGCCCGCAGCCGCCGGGCATTGCGCACGTAGCGAAACTTCTCGTGCAGCTCCTCGTGATCGAGGTCGATCCAGTAGCCGAGGATGTGCACCTCGGCGCCCTCGTACTCGGTGCTGATCTCGCACGCCGGGATGACGGTCAGGTCGCTGCCGCGCGCAGCTTCGATGGCGGGCATCACGCCCTGCACGGTGTCGTGGTCGGTGATGGCGATGGCGGACAGGCTCTTGTCGATGGCCTCGGCGACGATCTCCTCGGGCGTCTGCGTCCCGTCCGAGTACGTGGAGTGGATGTGCAGGTCACAGCTCATGCGCGGCCCCAGCTCTCTACCCCCTGCGCGACATCATCGTCAGGGAGGAGTTCGCGGCCGACACAGCGCTGCCCTCCTGTGGGAACAGTGCGCAATGGCGAAGGGTCAATGCGCAATCGGGACACGACAATGGTGGGCGGACAACCGGCACCGTCACCCGACGCCGTTCGCCGCGCCCCATGCCCTATCCGCCCTGCCCCTTCCGTTACTGCCCCACCAGCCGTCGCGCCAGCAGCAGCGCCCCCTCCTTGTCCAGCGGCTCGTTGAAGTCGCCGCAGTCGGGCGCCTGCACGCACGCCGGGCAGCCGTCCTCGCAGTCGCACCCCGCGATCTGCTCCGCCACCGCCGCCAGCAGGTCGTCGAGGCGGTCGTAGGCCGCCTCCGCGATCCCCACGCCGCCGTTGTAGCCGTCATAGACCGAGATCACGGGGCCCTGCAGGTCGTCGTGGTCGGACTCCGAGACACCGCCGACGTCGCGCGCATCGCAGAAGGCAAAGATCGGCAGCAGCGCGATCATGGCGTGCTCCAGCGCATGCAGGCTGCCCATCAGGTCGCGCCCGGCCTCCAGCAGGGCGCGCACATCCGCCTCGCCCGGCGCCAGTGCGATGCCGACGGTCTCGATGGTCGTGGTCGGCAGCGCCAGCTCCTCGGTGCCGAGGGCCTGTTCGGTCACCTGCCGCACCTTGCGGTAGCCGATCACCGCCGAGGTGATCTCCAGCTCCCCCAGCAGCGCCCGCGCTCCTGAGGGCAGCCCGCGCTCCTGCTGCCAGCCCAGCACCCGCATCTGCGACGCGGTCATCGGCTGCGTGTAGTAGTCCACCTTGCGGCGCTTGACCCACGCGGTGCGGTCCTCAAGGTCCAGCTCCTGCACCACGTAGCTCTCGCCCGCGTGCAGGTAAACCGCGCCCGGATGCACGATGCGGAAGGCTGAGCCCGCGTCCACCGTCCCCAGCAGCTCGCCCCCGCCGCGGCCCTGCAGGCGGATGCTCCACGGTGGCCCGCCGGCCGAGCGCAGCGAGATCTCCGCCGCCGGGTAGAGGTCGGGATCGACCCAGTACCACTTCGTGCGCCTGGTGACGAAGGGCAGGTCGGAGCCCTCGCGGTTGTCGGGGTCGGCGAGGATCTCGAGGATCGGCTCCATCTGGTCGCCGAAGAGCGCGCGGTCGGCGTCCTCGATGGGCCGCTCGAAGGCCGCGCACAGCAGGTGCCCGGCGAGGATGTAGCGGTTGCCCGGGTCGATCAGCGCGCGCTCGCTCTCGGCCGACAGGAGGTACTCCGGGTGGTCGAGCAGATAGCGGTGCACGCCGCCGGGCAGCGCCACCAGCGCCGCCAGCGAGTCCTGCTGCCCGCGCCCTGAGCGCCCGATCTGCTGCCAGGTGGAGGAGATGGTGCCCGGGTAGCCGTTGAGGATGGCCGCGTCGAGGCCGCCGATGTCCAC
Organism: Candidatus Zipacnadia bacterium; assembly: GCA_029820295.1. Lineage (GTDB taxonomy): Bacteria > Armatimonadota > Zipacnadia > Zipacnadales > UBA5352 > JALGVA01. The sequence continues at coordinate 19,749 of JALGVA010000007.1, read as the reverse complement.
GCCCACCTCCAGCGCGGTGGTCGAGATCACGCCCAGCAGCTCGCCCTCGAAGAGCCGGCGCTCGATCTCGCGCCGCTCCTCGGGCAGGTAGCCGCCGCGGTAGGACATGATGCGCTCGGCCAGGTCCTCGAACTCCTCCAGCCCCTCGCGGGCGTAGCGCAGGATCAACTCGGCGACCGAGCGCGCCAGCACGAAGACGATGGTGCGCACGTGCGCCTTCACCAGCTCGACCATCAGCTCGGCGGCCTCGAGGTTGGCCGAGCGCCGGCGCATGGGCTGGCCCTCGACCTCGGGCGGCTCCCACAGCATCAGGAAGCGCCGGCCCTGCGGGGCGCCGTCGTCATCGACCACGGTCGCCTGCAGGCCGGTGAGCTTCGCGAACAGCTCGCCCGGGTTGCCGATGGTGGCGGAGCAGGCGACGAACTGCGGGCTGGAGCCGTAGCCCGCGCAGATGCGCCGCAGCCGCCGCAGCACATTGGCGGTGTGCGAGCCGAAGACGCCGCGGTAGGTGTGCACCTCGTCGAGTACCACGAACTCGAGGTTGCGGAAGAAGTCGCCCCAGGTGTGATGATAGGGCAGGATGCCGATGTGCAGCATGTCGGGGTTGGTCAGCACCACCTGGGCCTCGCGCTTGATGCGCCGGCGCTCGCGGCCGGGGGTGTCGCCGTCGTAGGTGGCCGCGCGGAAGGCCGTGCCGGCGCCGAAGTCGGCGAGCTTGCGGAGCTGGTCCTGGGCGAGCGCCTTGGTGGGATACATCAGCAGCGCGCGCCGCGACGGCCGCTCATAGAGTCTCTGTGCCAGCGGGATGACGTAAGTGAGCGTTTTGCCCGAGGCAGTGCCGGTGACGGTCACCACGTGCTCGCCGCTCAGCGCCGCCTCGACCGCGCGCGCCTGGTGCACGTAGAGCCGCTCGATGCCCAGGTCCTCGAGGATGCGTACAACAGTCTCGTGCAGTTCCACCTGCAGGTCGGCGTGACGGGCCTCGCGGGCGGGCAGCTCGGCCAGCCAGCGTATCTGCCCGCGGTAGTCGGGGGCCTCTCGGATCTCCTCGATGAAGCGGCCGAGGTCCATGGGCGTGTCACCCGACCGGCGGTCGAGACACCGGCGGCTCCTCGTCATCAGGCAGCTCGGCGTCCTGCAGGCCCTCTGGCGCGCGGCGCTTCTCCACCAGGCCCGCCAGGAAGACGCTCAGCAGGTAGAGCGCGATCATGGGCGCGGCCAGGAAGGACATGGTCGCGGGGTCGGTGGTGGGCGTGGCGACGGCCGCGAACACCAGGATGACCACGATCGCGTGCCGCCACCACGACAGCAATCGGGCCTGCGTCACCAGCCCGACCACCGACAGGAACGTCAGTACCAGAGGCAGCTCGAAGGACAGCCCGAAGACCAGCAGCAGGCGCATGAGGAAGTAGAGGTAGGGCTGCAGGGTCAGCTCGACCTCGACCCCCAGCCCCTCATTGAAGCGGAAGAAGAACGCGAAGGCCTTGGGGGCGATCCAGTAGCAGAAGGCCACGCCACCCAGGAACAGGAAGCTCGCGAGGGGCACCACGGCGTAGACGTAGCGGCGCTCGTGGAGCTCCAGCGCCGGCTTCACGAACAGCCACAGCTCCATCATGATCAGCGGTGAGGCGGCGATCAGGCCGCCCACCAGCGAGATCTGCATCATCAGGATGATGCCGCCGGCGGCTTCGAAGATGCGGAAGCTGAAGTCCTCGACTCCCGCCATGTGCGCCCCCGCCTCCGCCGGGTAGCGCAACATGCTCAGGAGCTGCTCGCGGAAGACCCAGCACGCGGCGGCAGCCACGATGACGTACGCGACCATGCGCACGATGTGCCAGCGCAGCGCCTCCAGATGCTCCCAGAATGTCATCTGCGCCTGTTCGTCTGCAGCCATGGCACCAGCCAGGAGTGCGCCACCGGGCGGCCGTCAGGTCGCCGCGGATGATAGTCACGTGCGGGTCAGCCGCGTTGCCGCAGTATTCGCCGCGCAGACGCCGGGAACCTATGACCTCGGCGGCGGCTCGACGGCGAAGCCGCGCGCGTGCGGATTCGCCGGCGCCCACCGCCGGACCTGTCGCGCTGCGGCGGAGGGAATCGGGGTGCGTGCGGGCAAATGGGCGGGTGCTCTTCAGCCTGCCGGACCGCATCGCCTCGGGAGGCCATCATGGAGCGCATCACGACGGTAACGCTGGTCGCGCTGGCGGTGACATGCGCCGCGACCAGCTTCGCCCAGCCCTACTCCGCGCAGATCGAGACCACCGATCGCTCGTTCACCATCACTGGTCCGCGCCTGTCGGCGACCGTGCAGGATGGCATGATCGTGGGGCTGCATAGCGCCATCCGCGGCGAGGCCCACGCGGACGTGGACACGGCCGACTACCCCATGCCACGCGGCCTGGGGCACCTTACCGGCGATCCCGAGGCGGCCGCCACGCTCCACACGCCGTGGGGCACGCAGTCGATGGGCCAGGACACGGCGCTCGCGGGCGATTACCGGACGGTACACCGGCCCTACGAGGGCTCGACCTGCGAGATTGAGACCACCGAGGCGGGGGCGCGCGCGACCTGGACCGGGCTGACCAATGGCGAGCGGCAGTTCCCCGGCGAATCGCTCAGCGTCGAGTTCTCGGTGGATGCGCAGACCGGCGCCCTGGCGTACCGGGCGTGGGGCGAGAGCGACACCGGCGGCGTCTACGGCGTACAGATCCCCATCGCCAACCTGCACCCCGACCACCGCATCTACGTGGACAGCTTCGGTGGCCTGTTCTACGACGCCGACCGGGGTCCCGGGCTGGTGACGCTCGGGGGCGGGCCGTTCCTGGAGGCCCCGGTGGTCGCCCTGGAAGGCCGTGAGGACACGCTGGGCCTGTGGATCGAGGACGAGCAGTTCCACCCGAACTTCTTCTACATGAGCTTCAGCGGCGACAGCTTCGGCGTGGCCTTCGAGCACCTGAACCTGATGCCGTTCGAGGAGCTGACGCGGGTCGAGTCGGTCACCTGGCGCCTGGACGCCTTCCCGGGCGGCTGGGTCGATGCCATGACGCCCTACAAGGAGTGGTACGCGCGCACCTTCGCCGAGGAGATGGCGGCGCGCGACTCCATCGAGTGGGCCGACCGCATCCGCGTGGTCATCGACCACTGCTCGAAGAACGCCGCCATGTACGACAGGCTGTCGGGGACCTTCGACCCCGAGACGGTGCTGATCCACGAGTGGAACGCGCGCGCCCCCGAGTTCGACCAGGAGCACCCGGACATGACCCCGCGCGCGAGCTATCCCGAGGCCGTGGCACTGGCCGAGAGCTACGGCTTCCACACCATGGCCTACGTGAACACCTACTGCGTTAACTACAATTCGCCGGTGTTCGTGCGCGACCGCATCGAGGAGTTCGCGCTGCCGCGGACCATCCGCGGCTTCTGGCGCTACACGCGGCCGCCGATCACCTGGGAAAGCCTCAAGGACGGCCAGCTCGTCTACCTCGACCCGCTGGCGCCGGGCTGGCGCGACTACCACACGAACGCAATGATCGAATGGAACCGCGTGACCGGCACCGACGCCAACTACGAGGACACCGCCGGCGCCTGCGGGGACTTCGGCAACGGCGTCATCGACGGGATCTTCGCCGGGCGTGGATCGGTCGAGCAGTTCCGCGACCTGCTGCGCCGCAATCCCGACGTGCCCATGGCCTCGGAGTATGGCACCCACCCGATCGCCTTCGCGGTGCGCTGGCCGCTGCACTACCAGCAGGTCTGGGGGGTGCCCGCCACGCGCAAGTGGTGGATGTCGCACATGCGCCCGGTCGGCGCGTATCTCTTCGGCCACCGCACCTGGATCCCCAACATCCGCGCCGAGGACAACTTCAGCCACCACGTGGTCATGGCGTGCTCGGATGCGCTCGGCGGCATGGCGCAGATGCCCGCCTACGGCTCGACTCTCGAGGCGGCCAGCGGCGCGCTGGTGCAGATGAAGCAGCGCGCGCTGCTGTTCTCGTCCCGCCAGCTCACCGCCGACCTGCCGCGCGAACGCTGGGAGCCTGACCTGGCCTGCGTCTACCGCGACGACGCCGGGCGCGAGTACCGCTACTACGCGAACGACCGGGTCCACCGCATGGTCGGCCCGGACGGGCGGTCGCTCTATGAGCGCGTGACCGGTCTGAACCGCTTCGCGAGCGCGCTCAAGCTCCCCGGCTGGCCGGCGGTGGGCGATGGGCAGCTCCTCGGCCTCAACCCGCAGGTGCGCTACGCGCTGGTGCCGGGCTCGCCCGATCGCACGCAGGTGCAGGTCACGTCGCTGCCCGAGGACGTGCTGGTGCGGCGGTTCTACGAGACCGAGCGCTACACTGTGCTGGGCTTCGAGCCGGTGGGCGAGGACGGCCCGGCCTCGGGCGATGTCACCGTGGTCGCCAACGCGAAGGCGGCCGAGGTCGTGCTCAACGACGGGGAGGCGACGCCGCCCGCCTGGCCCGAGGAGGCGGCGCAGTCCGAGCCGGCGACCTACGCCACCGACTTCCCCGCGAGCCTGCTGTTCGTCCACGGGCGCGTGGACGAGCCGGCCATCGGCGAGCGCTTCGCGGGCGGCGTGGAGGATGTGCGCTACATCCTGGGCGGGACGGGGCTGGACCGCGGCGGTGAGTACGACCGGGACCTGACGCGCACCTGGGAGGTCGCGGGCGAGGACGAGGCGGTGCTCTTCCGCTACCTGGCGATCGGCTCGGACGCCGAGGTGACCATGGACTTCCTGGTGCGCGTGCCCGACGCGCAGAGCACGCTCGACCTCTACGTGCGCAACACCCAGGAGCGCTACGGTGACGGCGCGACCGTGCGCCTCTATCTGAACGGGCGCATGGTGCACGAGCTGGACCTGCGCCCGCGCACTGAGGGCGAGGAGACCGTGTGGGATACCGCGTTCCATCGCTGGCGCGTGCCGGTGGGGGCGATGGCCGGGCAGCCGCTGCTGGTGAGCATCGCCACCGACAGTAACGGCTCGAACAACGCCGACAGCATCTGGTGGTCGATGCCGCGCTTCATCACCGACGCGGACCAGCAGGAGTCGTTCGTGGCGCTGACCGAGGATGGTGAGGTGGCGGAGGGGTAGGGGGAACGGCCTCCTCACCCCCCGAGACCGCGTTCCGCGGTCTCCTTCCCCGCTCACCCGGCCGGATAGCTCTCCGCGATCCACTCGGCGAGGGTGCCGTCGTAGACCGCGTGGGCGAGGTGCTCGTCGCCCTTCTGGCTGCCCCAGGAGTAGTAGACCACCACGCGGCCGTCAAACTCGCAGAAGTCGATGTCCGAGTTGTTGATGTTCTCGCCGGTGGAGGGGCGCAGGATCGGGTTCTGCGGGCTCTGCTGCCAGTGCCGCAGGTCCGCTGAGCGCGTCAGCCAGGTCTCGAACCACCACGGCCCGGCGTGCTCGAGGTACCACACGTAGTAGCGTCCGTCATGCCAGCGCATCGACGGGCAGGCGGCGTAGCGGTCGGCGCCCAGGATGGCCTGCTCGACCGGCAGCACCCGCCAGTTCACCAGGTCCTCTGAGACGGCGAACTTGATGGTGAACGCGGGCCAGCGCGCATCGTTGCTCTCCAGTGCCATCACGTAGCGCTCACCATCGGCGCACACGGAGCAGTTGAACAGGCGCTCGTCCACGCCGGCAATCGCCACCGACTGCTCCCAGGTGCGCAGATCGTCGCTGCGGAAGACGTGGATGTCGTCGCTCGGGGTCTCCTTGACGCCCAGCGAGGCGTAGACGAACACCTCATCCTCGCGCACGAACGGCGCCGCGAAGGTCAAGCCCTCCCCGAACTCGCACAGCACCTCACAGGCGGCGAACTCCTCGGGATCGCGCACATCGCGGGTGCCATCCGCCAGCCGCCGCACGCGCAGGTAGTGCTCGCCGCCATGCGTGTTGTCCGGCGTGCGCGGCCGCACCGACTCGAGGATGAGCAGCTCGCCGCGATAGACGAAGGGCGATGTCTCGACCAGATGGTCCTGCAGCGTACCCAGCTTGCTCACTGGCATGGTTAGCTCCCATGGGGGGCCTGCCGTTGTCGTCGCTTGCGGCCTGCAGCTTGCGGCTTCCAGTCTCAGAACCAGATGATTGGGAGATTATCGAAGATCGGCAGGCCGGTCGTCTTCGCCAGGCCCATGACGATGCCGGTGAAGAAGAAGTGCCCGATGACCACGCCCAGGAAGCCGGGCATGGCGCGCCGGTAGGCGCCCACTCCGCCGAGCTTGAGGATCAGTTCCTTGATGATCCAGACGATCCCGAAGGGCGCCCAGAAGCGCTGGCCGTAGGTGAGCGCGACCAGGAAGCCCACCGGGTGGAAGGGGAAGCGCAGCACGATGTTGCGCACGATCAGCCCGCCCAGGGCGAGGAGCACGCCGATGCCGAAACCCCACCACGAGGCGGGCTCGACGGGCATGGGCGCGGTCACCAGGCCGATGGCCCAGGTGGCATCCTGCTCGGCGTAGCGCACGCGCACGCCGCCCGCGCCGGTGCTGCCGCCGAGGATGTTGGCGCCGTGGTCGTAGTAGGTGCCCAGGTACATCCACCATCCCAGCGCCAGGCCGATGGGCACCGCGATGGCCAGCATCATGGACATATCGCGGGAGTCCATGCCGCCGCGCCGCGCCATGTTGTAGCTCTCAAGCTGCGCCGCCAGCCCCGAGTGCACGTAGCCGCGGTCGATCCAGCGCACGTTGAACAGCGCCGCGAACGGCCGGAAGTTGCCCTCGCCGCCGATGCTGTTGGCACCGAACAGGCGCACGTAAGTCTCGGTCATGGCGCTGTGGGGGAAGATCCAGGGCGTGGCCGCGCCCGCCACCGCGCGCACCCGCGCATGGCCGATGGCCCCGGCCATGAAGATGAACATGGCGACCACGATGTAGTGGCCGGGCAGGCCCATCCAGTACCAGAAGCCGCAGATGAACAGGATGCCCAGGATGGCGCCGCGCATCAGCCAGACGTGGCCGGGCGGCAGCTCGTCGCTGTCATGGCGCACGCCGAAGGCGCCACGCAGCGCCTGCCAGATCGGCCGGCGCGCCACCCACAGCGCCGCGAGGAGCACGCCCACGAAGGTGCCCGCGGCGGTGTCGCGGTAGATCTCGGCGCGGATCTGCCCGCCCCCGGCCGCGACCGCAACCTTGAACAGATTGTAGCAGATCCACGCCAGCGTCGCGGTGAGCAGCACGTCCTGCGGGGCGAAGAACGCCAGCCCGTAGGCCTCGGGCATCAAGAAGACGTTGAAGCCGCCGCCGATCACGCTCCACGGGTACTCGGTGAGCAGCCGGCTGATGGGGTATTGGCGCCCCATCTGCGGGAACGCGAAGGTAGTCGCGGCGATCATCTCGTGGATGCCGTAGCTGGCACCGACGATGAAGCCTACCCACATGACCGGGTCGCGCAGGAAGGGGATGCCCGAGGCGAAGCTGCGCTGCTCGGTGATGCCCAGCGGGATCTCCACCAGCGGGTAGGGCAGGCGCTCGGAGAGAGTCCACTCGCGCTCGGCCATGGCGGCGATGCACTGCATGGTGCCGAACATCACCAGCAGGAAGAGCGACCAGGTGAGCACCGGCGGCAGCCACGCGCCCCACGGGACCAGCTTCGTACGCCAGACGGGGCCGTTGAGGAAGCCACGCAGGCCGCTGCCCGCGCCCGCGCCGGTGAGCGACTCATCCGAGCCCTCGTAGAGCTGGCGCACCACCTCGACGTCGGTGACCTGCAGCGCCCCGTTGACGTACTCCGACGCCTCGGCGAAGTCGTTGCTGGCGTCGGAGTAGTAGGTCAGCGTGGCCAGCTCGGGCAGGATGGTGCACATCACGCCCACCGAGAAGATGATGGTCGCGATGGTGATAAACGCGTAGACGTACATCATCTGCCGCCCGGGCATGGCGAAGTGGGCGAGCAGGCGCCCGAGCAGGCTGCGCTCGCCGGCGCGCCGCGCCAGCCCGCCGAAGACCACCGCGATGGCGGTGAGCAGCAGCAGCCAGCCCAGCGAGGTCATCGGCGGCACCGACTCGCTGATCTGGCAGGCGAAGGCCATCAACTCGGCCTCGCGCGTCCAGATCACCGAGGCGTAGGCGAGGATGAGCGCGACGATGATGGTGACGAAGCGCACGCGCTGGCCCCCGGGCATCGCCGCCTGCTCTTCGCTGCTCTGGCTCTGGATCGCGTCCGCTGTCGCCATGGGCTCCCTCGGTGTGTTCTGGAGTGGCGTTGCGTCAATCGGCTCAGTCGTGGCGGCCCACCCGGTCTGTCGCCGCCGCGCGCCAACGGCGAAGCTGGCTGCGGATCGGGCCTCTCCCCTGAGGGCGCTGCGCGCCCTCCTTCCCCTTTCCGTTCCGGAGAGGGGGGAACGGCACGGCGACCCGCCTCAGCCCCCTGCGGGACGGAGGAGGCCAGCCCTATCCCCCGTGCGGGTTGGTCCACTTCGCACCGGCCAACTCGATGTAGCGCTCCAGCAGATCGTCCTCGGGCTCGAACGGGAACTCGATCGGCGTCTGGTGCACCGTGCTCGCGTAGCACGCCAGCAGCACCAGCCACTCATCGAGCGAGGTCGCCAGGTTCGTGGGCGTGACCGCCGAGTCGTCCTCGATCCAGTCGAAGACCGCGTTGATCAGGTTGATCTCCCCCACGTCATCGACCACGCGGTACTCGTGCTCGCCGCGCTCGACCTTCCCGCCGATGCCCTTCTCCCAACCGAACATGGTCCAGTGCACGAAGCCGGTCTCGCCGTAGCAGGCGATGCGCTTGTGCATATGCCGCGCCACGTCCGGCGCCATCTCCGGCACGCCCGCGCCCGACTGCAGCACGCCGCGCTTCTCGTCGGCAAAGGTGATCAGCGCCGACAGGCTCTCGGGGCTCGGGTGAGTGCCGTTGATGTCATCGAAGCCCGAACAGGCCGCGTGCACCGCGCGCACCGGCGTGTAGTCGGCGAAGGCGAAGAGCAGGTCGAGCACGTGCACGCCCTGCCCGTTGAGCGGCAGCCGCGCCGAGGCGTCAAGGCAGCGCACCGCGCCGATCTCGCCGGCGGCCACGTGGTCGAGCATCTCGAGGATGCGCTCGTGGTAGCGGAGCTGGTGGTTGACCGTGAACTTGGTCGCCGAGGACGCCTCCAGCTCGCGCAGGCGCTTGTAGTCGGCCGCGCCGATGGCGATGGGCTTCTCGACAATGACCGCGGGCACGCCGTGGTCCGACAGCCGCTTCATCAGCGAGTGGCGGATGGTGGGCGGCATCGACATGTGGACCAGGTCGGGCCGCTCCTGCTCGACCATCTCGTCGAGGTCGAGATACCAGTTGGGGATGCCATACTTCTCCGCGAAGGCGATCGCTTTCTCCTCGACGAGGTCGCAGCAGGCGACCGGTGTGCCGCGGGTGATGCGGTCGTAGACCCACGCGTGCGCGTTCGCACGCCCGCCACAGCCCAGAAACGCCACCTTATGGCTCATTCGTCATCCTCCTGATTGGTGCCGACGGTTGTGCCTTGCCGTACGGAGGGGCGCGCTTCCCGCCGATACAGAGCATCGGGCGCGCCCGCCGTTCGAGTACCAGGTTGCGAAACCGCCCGCAAGTTGAGAGGTGGGCCGGGCCTCACCCCCCGGCCCCCTCTCCGTCCCGGAGAGGGGGAGCCCACCACCATTCTCGGCTCAGCGAGAAGGGCGCGGCCAGCCCGATAGCCCGTCGCCGACCCCCTCCGGAACGGAGGGGGTGCCCGAGTGCGCAACGCCCGATGCGAAGCATCGGCCAGCGTAAGCGCGAGGGCGGGGGAGGCCCGAACAGAGCCGCCCGGTCGTCAATCCCACCCGCCCGCGTCCAGCCACTGATGGAAGGGAGGCGGCGCCGGGTCGCAGACCTCGTTGAAGCGCAGCTTGTCCAGCGGCTGATTGACCACGCCCTCGATGCGCCGCCGCTGCAGCGCGACCACGTCCGGGTGCGCGTCGTGCACGTTCGTGTCCTGATCCGGCAGTGCGAACAGCATCGGTTCGGGGTCATCGCGGCCGACCGGGCACGAGTAGAGCCACGCGTCGTCCATCACCGACGCCCAGCCCGCCGCGTTGCCGGTCGCCGCGCCGGCCCATCCGTTCACTATGAAGGGCCGCAATACCTCCGCCTCGCCGGTCGCCAGCGGCCAGATGTCCATGCCCTCGCAGCGGTGCGGCACATCCAGCATGGTCAGCAGCGTGGGCATCACGTCGTGGCTCTGCACGTAGGCATCGACCACCACGCCCTCGGGGCCGTCGGGATGGCGCATGTACCAGACGAAGCCGGTGTTGTAGGTGCGCATGTTGCCGCCACCCTTGCCGAAGCCGGTGTGGTCGAGCAGCTCGGTGCCGTGGTCCGACAGCACCAGCACGACGGTGTCATCCCACAGCTTCAGCTCATCGAGCTTCTCGAAGATGCGCCCGACCTGCCTGTCAACGAAGGTCACCTCGCCGAGGTAGAGCGCCTTGATGCGCTCGATCTCCTCGTCGCTGGGGTCACCGCCCTCCCAGGCCGCGCCGGGGAAGACCGGGTCGATGCCCTCGTAGCCGGGAGTGTACTCGTCGGCATAGCGCCTGGGCGGGTCCCAGGGCTCGTGCGGGTCGAACATCTCGACCCACAGGAGGAACGGGGCATTGCGGTGGGCGGCATCGAGCCACTCGCAGGCGCTGGTGGCCACGCGCGCGCACAGGTAGTCGTCCTCGGTCTCGCGCCCGACCATGTTGGACAGATACTGCACCAGCGTCGCGTGGCGCTTCCAGGAGATGGGCTCGCGCACGCGCCTGCGCATCTCGTCCTCGATCAGCTCCGGGCGGCAGGGCTTCCAGTTGTCGGACTCCTGGCCGCGGATGAAGTCCAGCGTCGCGAAGCCGCGCGAGTAGTTCATGGTGGGCTTGAACATGTGATACACATCTGCGACCAGGCCGGTGTAGACGCCGCGCCTGGTGAGGATCTCCGCGAGCGTGTCCTGGTGGGGCGGGATCTCGTGCCAGCCGGGCTGGTGATGCCAGTGGCCGCGGCGGTCGAAGTTGTAGACCCACGGGAAGGTGCGCCGGCCGGTGAAGAACGCGCGGCGCATCTGCAGCGTGGGCTGGCCCTCGCCGTAGGCGCCCTCGAAGGCCACCGAGCGCGCATAGAAGTCATCGAGGTAGGGCGTGCGGCAGTGGCTGAGCTTCTTGCCGGGCCCGACGATGTCGTTGCGGAAGGTGTCGAGGACGATGGTGACGACGTTCACGATGCTCTCCTCTCGCGGGCGCAGGCGTAGTCTGCGGCGGAGGGGTTCCGCGCCGGGGCGGGATGGTCCTTCGTGCCCGGCAAGTGGCCTGCCCGCCGGATGGCGCTTGAGCGTCCGCCCGTCGGCCAGGCCTGGCCGTTCACAGGAGCGGCGACCACCTTCAGATTCCTGCTGCAGATGGGTTGACAGCATTGCGCTCAAGTGATATACTAACGCTCGATACAAGCCGGAAACGCCCCGAATCGGGGCGTGTAGGGCTATCAAAGCGAAATCGACCCCGGCGGCCCGGGCCTGGCGCCGGGGATACATCTGAGACGACAGGCCGCGCCGTATCGGGCCATCCCGGCCACGCGACGGGCGGTGACATCACCAGAAAGGTGTGACAGACAGTGGCGAAAGTGGTGGGCATTGACCTGGGCACCACGAACTCGTGCGTCGCGGTCGTGGAGGCCGGGGACCCGCAGGTGATCCCCAACTCCGAGGGCGGGCGCACCACGCCGTCCGTGGTCGCCATCTCCAAGGAGGGTGAGCGGCTGGTGGGGCAGCCGGCCAAGCGCCAGGCGGTCCTCAACCCCGACCGCACCATCGCGTCCATCAAGCGCAGGATGGGCACGCGCGATCGCATTACCATCGACGGCAAGGACTACTCGCCCGAGCAGATCTCGGGGATGATCCTGCGCAAGCTCAAGGAGGACGCGGCCGATTACCTGGGCACCGAGATCACCCAGGCGGTCATCACCGTGCCCGCGTACTTCGACGACAACCAGCGCACCGCGACCAAGCAGGCGGGCGAGATCGCCGGCCTGGAGGTCATGCGCATCATCAACGAGCCGACCGCCGCCGCGCTGGCCTACGGCCACCAGATGCAGAAGCTCGAGGGCACCATCATGGTCTACGACCTCGGCGGCGGCACCTTCGACGTCTCGATCCTCGACGTCGAAGTGGACAAGTCCAGCCCCGAGCGCGACTACTTCGAGGTGCGCGCCACCGCCGGCGACACCCATCTGGGCGGCGACGACTTCGACCAGCGCATCATCGACTGGATGGCCGAGGACTTCCAGAAGCAGGTCGGCTTCGACCTGCGCAACGACCGCCAGGCCCTGCAGCGGCTCAAGGAGGCCGCCGAGAAGGCCAAGATCGAGCTGTCCAGCGCCATCCAGACGCAGATCTCGCTGCCCTTCATCACCAATGTGGAGGGCGAGGGCCCCAAGCACCTAGAGATGACGCTCACGCGCGCCAAGTTCGAAGAGCTGATCGGCGACCTGATCCGCAAGACCGCGGCGAGCGTTGAGCGCGCGATGAAGGACGCGGGCGTGAGCCAGGGCGACCTGGCCGACGTGATCCTGGTGGGCGGCTCGACCCGCATCCCGGCGGTGCAGGCGCTGGTGGAGGAGCTTGCGGGCAAGCCGCCGCGCAAGGGCATTAACCCCGACGAGGTGGTGGCCGTGGGCGCGGCCATCCAGGCGGCGGTGCTGGGCGACGAAATGCAGGACATGGTCCTGGTGGACGTCACCCCGCTGTCGCTGGGCATCGAGACCCTGGGCGATGTGTTCGACGTGCTGATCGAGCGCAACACCTCGATTCCCACACGCGTGCAGCGCACCTACACGACCGCCTCGGACATGCAGAGCACGGTTGAGGTGCACGTGCTGCAGGGCGAGCGCAAGCAGGCGAGCGCGAACAAGTCGCTGGGGCGCTTCCACCTGACCGGCATCCCGCCCGCGCCGCGCGGCGTGCCGCAGATCGAGGTGACCTTCGACATCGATGCCAACGGCATCCTGAACGTGACCGCGCGCGACAAGGCCACCGGCCGCGAGCAGGACATCACCATCACCGGCTCGGGGCAGCTCTCCGACGATGACGTGCGTCGCATGGTCGAGGAGGCCGAGCAACACGCCGAGGAGGACAAGCGGTTCGAGGAGCTGGCCCAGGCGCGCAACCAGGCCGACCAGCTCTCGCACCAGCTCGAGACGACGCTCAACGAGCTGGGCGACCAGGTCTCCGACTCCGACAAGGAGACGGTGCGCGGCAAGATCGAGACGCTGCGCGAGGCCGCCAAGGGCGACGATGTGGCCCGCATCCGCTCGGCCATCGACGAGGTGCAGAGCGAATTCGCGCGCATCTCCCAGCAGGCCTATGAGGCTGCGGCCGCGGCGGAGGGCGGCGCGCAGGCGGGCCCCGGCCCGGGCGCCGGGCCCGGTGGCCCTGAGACCGGCGCGCCCGGTCCCGACCAGGGCGAGGTTATCGACGCCGAGTTCGAGGCCGAGGACGAGGAATAGCGCCTCGGCCCTGAGATACCCGGGCGGGCGAGGACCTGCGCCGCCCGCCCGGGGCCCGGATAGGCAATCGTCAGACGGAGGCACCAGATGCGTCCGACATGGGCTGACCCGACACAACAGTTTCTGGAGCTGAGGGACCGGCTCTACCGGCTGCTCGACGAGAGCTTCGTGCCCGAGCAGGCCGAGCGCGCGCCGGACTTCAGCCCACCCGTGGACATCCTCGCCACCGACGACCGCGTGGTGATCCTGGTGGAGGCGCCCGGGATGAGCCGGGAGCAGATCGCGGTCAGCGTGGACGACAACGTCGTGACCATCCGCGGCGAACGCGCGGACGAGGATGGCGGGCAGTACTACCTGCGCGAGCGCCCGGTGGGCAGCTTCAGCCGCTCGTTCTCCCTGGCCTGGCACCTCGACCCCGACACGATCGATGCGCGGCTCGAGGACGGGCTGCTGGAGGTGAGCGTGCGGCGGCGCGCGGGCACGCGGGAGATTGAGGTCAGCGGGACGCAGGAGCAGTAGCTTGACTGCAGGCTTATCTGTGGGGTGGGCTTCCAGCCCGCAGTGCGGATGGCGATGTGCGGGCCACCCCCGCCCCGAGCCTTGCTCGGGGGCGCCCTCTCCGTTCCGGAGAGGGCAACGACAACGGCGCGCCATGGCGACGGTTGAGAGAGCCATGGTCTTCGCGTGCCCCAAGCCCCCTCCGGAACGGAGGGGGCAGACGACCGCGGAGCGGTCGGCAGGGGAGGCCCGTCCCGACGCGGCCGCAACATGAGTGGAGGAGACGGAGAGCAGTGCGCAGACCGACCAACCATCCGTTCAACGAGATGCGGCGGCTGATGCGCCGGATGCACGAAGCCATGCAGCTTCAGCGCCGCCGGCCGATGGCGCCGTCCGTCGCGTGGCGCCCGCCGATGGACCTGCAGGCGAGCGACGACGCCTACGTCGTGCGCCTGGACCTGCCCGGGGTCCGGCGCGAGGACGTGGAGGCGGTCGCCGAGGACGGGGTGCTGCACGTGCGCGGGGAGACGGGCATGCCCGGTGAGATGGCGGAGGCCCGACGGCTGCGCGGCGAGCGCTCGCTGGGACGCTTCGCGCGCTCGGTACGGCTGCCCTCGGATGCGGCCATGAGTGAGATCAGCGCCACGCTCGCCGACGGCGTGTTGACGGTCCGTGTGGGCCGGCGGCAGGCGGGCGGGCGCGTCAGGATAGAGATCGGACAGTGAGCCATCGTGCGGGTTGACTCCAAGCCTGACTTCTACGACATCCTGGGGGTGGATCGCAACGCCTCCCAGGAGGAGATCACGAAGGCCTACCGGCGGCTGGCGCGCCAGCATCACCCGGACGTCAACCCGGGCGATGACCAGGCCGAGCAGCGCTTTAAGGAGATCAGCCAGGCCTACCAGACGCTCAAGGATCCGGAGAAGCGCGCCAAGTACGATCAGTTCGGTGAGGCGTGGGAGCAGGCGCGTGAGGGTGGGCAGTGGCAGAACGGCGACTTCGGCCAGTTCGTGTACACCAACTTCGGCGCCGGCTCGTTCCGCGACATCTTCGGCGACCTGTTCGGCGACATGGGGCCCGGCGGCGTGCAGTTCACCACAGGCCGCAGCCGCAGGCGTCCCGAGCCGGGGCCGACCCGCGGCCATGACGTGGAGTACGAGCTGCCCATCAGCTTCGACGAGGCGGTGCACGGCGGCGAGAAGGAGATCTCGTTGACGCTGGCCGACCGTTGCCCCGAGTGCGAGGGCATGGGCGGGGAGACGCAGAGCTGCCCCGCCTGCGGGGGCACAGGCCAGGCGCAGAGCGGCGGGGGGTTCTTCAACCTGGGCGCCCCCTGCCCGCAGTGCCACGGGACCGGGCAGGTGGTGACCAGCCGCTGCGCCACCTGCCGCGGCTCGGGCGAGGCGACGCGCCGCCGGCACATCAGGGTCAAGATCCCGCCCGGCGTGGAGACGGGCAGCAAGGTGCGCGTGGCGGGCGAGGGCGGGCGCGGCGTGGCCGGCGGTCCGGCCGGCGACCTGATTCTGACCATGCAGGTGCAGCCGCACCGGCTCTTCCGGCGCCGGGGCGACGATATCCATCTGGACCTGCCGGTCACCTTCGTCGAGGCGGCGCTGGGCGACAAGGTCACGGTGCCGACCATCGATGGCAACGTGACCATGACCATCCCGCCGGGCACGCAGACCGGCGACCAGCTCCGCCTCAAGGGCAAGGGCGTGCGCCACCTGGGCGAGGGGGGCCGCGGCGACCAGTACGTGCACGTGGAGATCACGGTCCCCGAGAAGCTTACGGGACAGCAGCGCAAGCTGCTCGAGCAGTTCGACGAGACCTGGGACGAGGACCCACGCAAGTCCATGAGGAGATAGCGCGGACTCCGCGCGGGGCGGGTCCTGGCAGGTGAGAGTCGTGAGACACACTCGAGACGAGCCGCGATACCAGATCGGCGTGGCGGCGCGCATGCTCGACTGCCACCCGCAGACGCTGCGCATGTACGAGCGCGAGGGGCTCATTGAGCCGTCCCGTTCCGCCAGCGGTGTGCGCATGTACTGCGATGCCGACATTGAGCTGCTGCAGCGCATCCAGCGCTTCACCCAGGAGCTGGGCGTGAACCTGGCGGGCGTGGCGATCATTCTGCGGCTGCTGGAGCAGATTGAGGACATGCAGGGCGAGATCGACCGCATGCGCGCGTACATCCAGCAGGGCCCCAAGGCGCTGGGCCCGGGTCGCACGCGCCCGCGTGGCCGCCGCATCGAGGTGCGCATCGAGGAGGCGCGGGAGGTAGACAACTGATGCCCAGGCCGGCGGGTTCGGTGGAGCTTCCTCAGGCGGTGCGGGACATCATCGACCGCATCGTCGAGGGCTACGACCCGGACAAGATCATCATCTTCGGCTCGTACGCCCGCGGCGACGCCTCGCCCGACAGCGACCTCGATGTGCTGGTCATCAAGGACACCGATGACCGATGGATTGACCGCGTGGTCGAGGTGTCCAGCCTCTGTCGGCCCCGATTGCTGCCGATGGACATCCTGGTGAGAACGCCGGCGGAAGTTGAGGAACTGCTGAAGGATCGCAGCCTGTTCATGCGGACCGTCATCGAGGAGGGGGTGGCTGCCTATGACCGGGAGTCGGCCTGAGCACGGGCATGACGTCAGGGCGTGGCTCCGGATCGCCCGCCTCGACTACATCACCGTCTACCAGCTTGACCGATCGACTCTCAGTGAGATCGTCTGCTTCCACTGTCAACAGTGCGTGGAGAAACACCTCAAGGCCCTACTCTCGGCGCACGAGGTCGTCCCGCCGCGGACGCACGATCTCGTGGTCTTGGGCCAATTGGCGGCCGATTGGGTGCCGGACCTCGACGCTTTGCAGCACGAGCTGGAGATGCTCACCCAGTTTGCGGTGGACATGCGCTACCCGGACGCGTGGGCAGACGATCTCCTTGCCACTCAGGCCATCGACGCCATGGAGCGGGTGCGCCAGGTGTTGCGTGCGGCGCTGGGCCTCGAGGAGCCGGCGGACGAGCCGGACGGAGATGAGCAGGCCGACGACATGATCGGCGGCGATGGGGCCGCCGAGACGCGGTAAGTGGGTGGAGCGATGGACTTCGAGAAGTTCACCAACCAGGCGAAAGAGACGCTGGCGCAGAGTCAGCAGATCCTGCGCCGCTACCGGCACAACCAGCTCGACATCGAGCACATCCTGCTCGCCATGCTCGAGCATGAGGGCGGCGTGCCCGCGCGCGTGCTGGGGCGGCTGGGCGTGGACATGGACGCCATGCGCCGCAACCTCGAGCGCGAGCTGGGCCAGCGTCCGCAGGTCTCTGGCGGCGGCGCCGACACCGGCCAGATCTACGTCACCCCGCAGGCCAACCGGCTCTTCGACGCGGCGTGGCAGCGCGCGCAGGCCTTCGGCGACAGCTTCGTCGCGAGCGAGCATCTGCTGCTGGCGATGCTCGACGTGACTTCGGACGCCCAGCGGTTGCTGGCCGCGTCGGGTGTGACCGAGGAGGCGCTGCTGGGCGCGCTGCGCGACGTGCGCGGCAGCCAGACGGTGGACGATGCCAGCGCCGAGGCGGGCTATGAGGCGCTGGAGCGCTACTCGCGCGACCTCACCGAGCTGGCGCGCGAGGGCCGGCTGGACCCGGTCATTGGCCGCGAGCGCGAGATCCGTCGGGTCATCCAGGTGCTGTCGCGGCGCACCAAGAACAACCCGGTGCTCATCGGCGAGGCGGGCGTGGGCAAGACCGCGATCGTCGAGGGCCTGGCGCAGAAGATCGCGTCGGGTGAGGCCACGCAGGTGCTGGGCAACAAGCGCGTGCTGGCGCTCGACCTCGCGGGCATGATCGCGGGCAGCAAGTACCGCGGCGAGTTCGAGGAGCGTCTCAAGGCGGTCATCGACGAGATCCGCGCCGCGCGGGGCGAGATCATCGTCTTCATCGACGAGCTGCACACCGTCGTCGGCGCCGGGGCCGCCGAGGGCGCGATGGACGCCTCAAACATGCTCAAGCCCGCGCTCGCACGCGGCGAGCTGCAGGCCATCGGCGCCACCACACTCGACGAGTATCGCGAGAACATCGAGAAGGACCCCGCGCTGGAGCGGCGCTTCCAGCCGGTCTTCATCGAGGAGCCGAGCATCGAGGACACCATCGAGATTCTGGCCGGGCTGCGCGACCGCTACGAGGAGCACCACGGCGTGCAGATCAGCGACGACGCGCTCGAGGCCGCCGCCGAGCTGTCCAGCCGCTATATCTCCGACCGCAAGCTTCCGGACAAGGCCATCGACCTCATCGACGAGGCGGCGAGCAAGCTGCGCATCGACACCGTCGAGCTGCCGCCGCGCCCGGACGCGCTGCGCGCGCAGATCGCCGAGCTGACCCGGCGGGGTCAGCAGGCGGCCTCCTCGGGTGACTACGCCGAAGCCGAGCGCATCAAACGCCAGCTCGACGAGCTGAATGCGAAGCTCCCCGAGGCCGAGGAGCAGTGGGCGGGCGTGGAGGAGATGGACAACACCGTCAACGGCGAGGACGTGGCCGAGATCGTGGCCGACTGGACCGGCATCCCGGTCTCGCGCATGTTCGAGGAGGAGGCCGAGAAGCTGCTGCGCATGGAGGAGCGGCTGCACGAGCGCGTCAAGGGCCAGCACGAAGCCGTGGTCGCGGTGGCGGAGGCGATCCGCCGCGCGCGCACCGGCCTCAAGGACCCACGCCGCCCCATCGGCAGCTTCATCTTCCTGGGCCCCACCGGCGTGGGCAAGACGGAGCTGGCGCGGGCGCTGGCGGAGTTCATGTTCGATGACGAGGACGCGATGGTGCGCATTGACATGAGCGAGTACATGGAGCGCCACGCGGTGTCGCGGCTCATCGGCGCCCCCCCGGGCTACATCGGCTACGAGGAGGGCGGCCAGCTCACCGAGGCGGTGCGCCGGCGTCCCTACCGCGTCATCCTGCTCGACGAGATCGAGAAGGCCCATCCGGACGTGTTCAATATCCTGCTGCAGATCCTCGAGGATGGCCGACTCACCGACAACGCCGGCCGCATCGTAGACTTCAAGAACACGGTCATCATCATGACCAGCAACATCGGCAGCCAGTACATCACCCCGCCGCCGCACGGCGCAACGGAGGAGCAGGCCGCCGAACACTACGAGGAGATGCGGCAGATGGTCACGACCGAGCTGCAGGGCGTCTTCCGCCCCGAGCTGCTCAACCGCATCGACGAGGTCATCGTCTTCCACGCGCTCACCAGCGAGGAGATCCGTCAGATCGTGGACCTGATGCTCGCGCGCGTGAGCGAGCGGCTGGGCGAGCGCGCGATTACGCTCGAGGCCACCGACGCCGCCAGGGACCTGCTGGCCGAGCAGGGCTACGACCCGCAGTTCGGCGCGCGGCCGTTGCGCCGAGTGATCCAGCGGGAGGTCGAGACGCCGATTGCCGGCGGCATACTGCGCGGCCAGTTCGCCGAGGGCGACACGGTGGTGATCGATGCAGCCGACGGCAAGATCGCCCTGCGGGTGAAGGTTGCAGCAACCAAATGATGCGTCGGAAGGGCACAAGATGACCGTATGTGAGAAGTATCAGCAGTTCGAGACAACGGCACGCGCAAGCTACGCCGCTGCGGCGGGGAGCTTGGCCAGAGCCCAGCAAAGGGGGGGAGTGCTGGCGATAAGGGGGCCAGGTTGTGGAACCGTTGAACTCGATGAGAAGGACCTCGTGACAGCGCATCTGTTCGTCGAGTTGCAGCGATTCCTGGGGCTTCTGCTTAACTTCG